>NZ_CP120360.1:1523300-1827960 GCF_029510815.1 Janibacter sp. DB-40
GTCCCGCTCGCCCGGGACGTGTGGCGGGTGACGGCCAGCCGTGGGCGCAGCAGTGCGCCGGGCGTCTACGACCTCGGCGTCGACGGCGTCCCTGTCACGCCTGCCGTGTCTGCCAGGCCCGCTGGGCCCGTCTGGCTGCTGCTGCGGACGCAGGACTGAGGTGGTGACGATGGCCGCCGCACCGCTCCTGCACCCCGACCGCGTCGACGGCGCGGTCCACCTGCTCTCCGCCGCCGCCGAGAGCCTGGCGAGCGCGCACTGGGCCCGCACGGCCCACGGGCGCAGCGCCGCGACCCGGCTGGCCGTGCTCCGGGCCGCCGCTGCGGTCCTCGCCGTCCGTGGCCGGGCGTGCGCGAGCGGGTCCGGGCCGCTCGACGTGTGGCACCTGCTCCCGCGGGTGGCACCCGAGCTGACCGAGTGGGCGCAGTTCTTCGGGGCCGTGCTGTCCGACGAGGCGCGCAGCGGGGCGCCGATGAGCGTGCGCGAGGTCGACGACCTGCTGCGCCAGGGGGAGGAGTTCGTCCAGCTCGTCGCGGGGCTGCTCGGCCTGCCCCCGGTCCCCGTCACCGGTGACTCGACTGTGCTGACCGTGCTGAGCGGACATGGAGGGCGTGGATGAGCTTCGCCCACCTGCACGTGGCCTCGGGCTTCTCCCTCCGTCACGGCACGAGCACGCCGGAGGACCTCGTCGCCCGGGCCGTCGAGCTCGGCCAGCCCGCGCTCGCCCTCACCGACCGGGACGGGCTCTACGGGGCCGTCCGCTTCGTCCGGGCGGCGAGTGCGGCCGGTGTGGCGCCGGTGCTCGGGGTCGACCTGGCCGTCGGTGCTCGTCCGGGTCCGGCACAGCGACGGGACCGCCCCCTTCGCACGCCGGCGCGCGGGGGTGCCGAGGTGGACCCCAGGCACCCCCGCGTCACGGTGCTGGCGCGAGGAGCCGGTGCGGGCGTCCCGCACGGCGTCGGGTGGGCGCGGCTCTGCCGCCTCGTCAGCGAGGTGCATCTGACCGGTGAGCGGGGCGACGCGGTCGCGCAGCCGCAGATGATCGCCCGGCACGCGACCGCGCCCGACCCCGCGGAGCCGGCACCGCTGCTGGTCCTGCTCGGCCCGGGCTCCGACGTCGGCGCCGCGCTGCTCGACCGCCGGCCGGACATCGCCCGGGATCGTCTCGCGGCATGGCGCCGCCTGCTGCCCACCGGGGCCGTCGCCATCGAGGTCGTCGACCACGGCGGCCCGCCCGGCTCACCCGCCTCGACCGGGCACGCCGCGCACCTGCTCGGGCTGGCCGACGCGACCGGCACCCCGGCCGTACTCACCGCCGCGACCCGCCACCTGCACCCGCAGGACGCGGTCGTCGCCGACGTGCTCGACGCGACCCGTCGGCTCGTCGTCCTCGACACCCGCCACCTGGACCGGATCACCGAGGCCGGTCACCTCGCCGACACCCCGACGATGGCCGCGTCCGCGCACCGGGTGACGACCGCGCTCGGGGGCGGGGCCGGTGGCTTCGGCTGTGCCGGTCCGCGCCAGCGCGCCGAGGCGCTCCTCGCGACGACGACCCGCACCGCCCTCGAGTGCGCGCAGGACGATCGCAAGGACCTGGGGATCGGTCGGGTCCACCTGCCCGAGGCCCGGGTGCTCGGCCTGGGCCCCGACGACGACCCGCAGGCGGTGCTCGCGCAGCGCTGCCGAGCGGCCATCGGCACGCGGTACCCGGACGCCTCGCCGAGCACCCTCCGGCAGGTCGAGGAGCGCCTCGAGGACGAGCTCGACGTCATCGCGGCGCTGGGTTACCCGACCTACTTCCTCACCGTCGCCGAGGTCGTCGACCTCATCGTCGAGGCCGGGGTGCGGGTGGCCGCCCGCGGTTCCGGGGCGGGCAGCCTGGTCAACCACCTGCTCGGCATCAGCGCGATCGACCCGATCCGTCACGACCTGCTCATGGAGCGCTTCTGCTCCCCACTGCGGGCCGAGCTCCCGGACATCGACATCGACGTCGAGTCCGCCCGCCGGACCGAGATGTACGAGCGGGTCCTCGAGCGCTTCGGCCGCGACCGGGTCACCTGCGTGTCGATGATGGACACCTACAAGGCCCGGCACGCGATCCGCGACGTGGGCGCGGCGCTGGGCATCCCACCCGCGGAGGTCGACCAGATCGCCAAGGCCTTCCCGCACATCCGGGCCAGGGACGTGCGCAGCGCCCTCGCCGAGCTGCCGGAGCTGCGCACCCGCGGCCTCGGGGCCGGATCGCAGCCTGGTGAGCACGGACTTGGGACTCTTCTTGATCTCGTCGAGCGTCTCGACGGGCTGCCCCGGCACATCGCCATGCACCCGTGCGGGATGGTCCTGTCCGATGGTGGTCTGCTCGACCGCACCCCGGTGGAGTCGAGCTGGCTGGGCTTCCCGATGAGCCAGTTCGACAAGGACGACGTGGAGGCCCTCGGGCTGCTCAAGCTCGACGTCCTCGGCATCCGGATGCAGTCCGCGATGGCGCACGCGGTGGGCGAGATCGAGCGCGTCGAGGGCACCCGGGTCGACCTCGACGACCGGGGCGACGTCCCGCTCGACGACGCGGCGACCTTCGCGATGGTGCGCACCACCCGCACCCTAGGGTGCTTCCAGATCGAGAGCCCCGGCCAGCGCGAGCTCATCGGCAAGCTCGCCCCGACGGCCTTCGAGGACCTGGTCGTCGACATCTCCCTCTTCCGCCCCGGTCCGGTGAAGTCGGACATGATCCGGCCCTTCCTCGAGGCCCGGCACGGGTGGTCCCGCCCGCAGTTCCTCCACGAGCGGCTCGTCCCGGCGCTCGCCGAGACCGAGGGCGTGGTCGTCTTCCACGAGCAGATGCTGCGGATCATCGCCGAGACGACCGGGGTGACCCTGGCCCAGGCCGACGAGGTGCGCCGGACGATGGGCAGCCCCGACGGGCAGGCGCGGATCGAGCAGTGGTGGCGTCCGGCCGCGACCGCACGCGGGTACCCGCCGGAGGACGTCGATCGCATCTGGGCGGTGCTCGCCGCCTTCGCCTCCTTCGGCTTCTGCAAGGCGCACGCCGCGGCCTTCGCCATGCCGACCTACCAGTCGGCGTGGTTGAAGACCCACCACCCGGCGGCCTTCCTCGCCGGGGTGCTCACCCACGACCCGGGCATGTACCCCAAGCGGCTGCTCCTCGAGGAGGCCCGCTCCCTCGGCATCACCGTCCTCGGGGTCGACGTCAACGCGAGCACGGGGGAGTACCGCATCGAGCGGGCGCCCGTCCCCGGCGACCGGCCCGCCGACCCGGACCTGCCGGACGGGTCGGGGTGGGGCATCCGCCTGTCCCTCGCCGACGTCAAGGGCATGAGCGAGGCGGAGATCGCCCGTGTCGTCGCCGGTGCTCCCTACGACTCGCTCACCGACTTCTGGCAGCGGGCGCAGGTGAGCCGGCCCGTCGTCGAGCGGCTGGTCCTGGTCGGGGCCTTCGACTCCGTGCACGGCACCGGCGCGGGCAGCGGGGGGCCGGGGCTCGGCCACCGGGGCCGACTGACCCGCCGGGACCTGCTGCTGCACGTCGCCGAGCTGGACCGGTGGACGCGGGCGAGCACCGGGCGCCCGCGCGGTCGGTCCCGACGGGCCGCGCCGCCGGCCTGGACCGCGGGCGAGCTCGGTGCGCAGCAGGTGCGCACGACCACCACGACCCCCGTGGCCAGCCAGCTCACCCTCGACCTCGGGGACTCCCCGGAGCTGGGCGAAGGGGTGGGCCTGCCGGAGATGACCGTGCCGGACCAGGTCAGTGCCGAGCTGGAGATTCTCGGCCTGGACGCCTCCCGGCACGTCATGGAGTTCTACGCACCGATGCTCCGGGCGCTCGGGGTCACCCGCAGCGCGGACCTGCTCTCGGTGCGCAGCGATGCCGAGGTCCTCGCCGCCGGGGTCAAGGTCGCCACCCAGACCCCGCCGATCCGCTCGGGGCGCCGGGTGGTCTTCCTCACCGTCGACGACTCCACCGGGCCGGTCGACGCGACCTTCTTCGAGGACACCCAGGGGCCCTATGCGGCGACGATCTTCCACTCCTGGCTGCTGCTCGTGCGCGGCACCGTGCGACGGGCCGGGGACCGCGGCGTCTCCGTGCTCGCCTCCGGCGCGTGGGAGCTGTCGACGCTGTGGGACGCCTGGCAGCGCGGCGGGATCGAGGCCGTGCACGCCGCGCTCGACGAGGCCGACGACCTCGCCCGGGCGCGCGATGCCGCGCACCAGCAGCCCGAGGGGCACCGGGTGCTCGTCCACGCCTCCGGCTTCCGGCAGTCGCCCTGGGCCGACACCCGCCCCGCCGGCTCGGGTGTGCAGCCCCCGCGCAAGCTGTGGCACTCCTCGCCGGGCAGCTCCGGCCACTGACGTACATGGGAAAGTCCTGCTGAGCCACCCACGAGGGTGGGACCCGCGCCCCCTTCGCCCTGTAAGTGGGGGTGGACGTGCTGGGATGGCTGCCATGGACGAGTCCGTGCTGCCCACGGTCCTGCGGCTCGAGCGTGAGCTGCAGACCCCAGTTGCCCGCGCCGACGAGGACCGGTTGCTCGAGCTGCTCGCGCCCGACTTCACCGAGGTCGGTGCATCCGGACGAGCCTGGGATCGCGAGTCGGTCCTCGTCCTGCTGCGTGAGCAGTCCGACGACGAGGAGACCTCACCCATCGGGATCCACGACCTGCGTGGCCGGGTCATCGCACCCGGTGTCGTCCAGGTCTCATGGGACTCGGATCAGACCGGCAGACGGGCTCGACGCACCTCGATCTGGTGCGAGCGGGCGCACGGCTGGCAGCAGGTCCACCACCAGGGGACACCGCTGCCCTGACTTCGGGTGGATGTAGCGCCGAGCGCTGGAGCGCCCCGTGGTCCATCGATTCGACGACTCGCAGGCGCAGCTGCCATTGGATGGATGTAATAGCGCGTGTTGGGGCCCGCGTTATTACATCGACCGGGCGACAGGGGAGCACCGTCAGGGGCGGCGACTAGGGTTGGAGGGTCCGCCGGGGCAGGCGGATGATCGATCACCCCACGAGCAGGAGCAGACGTGAACGACGAGCGAGGATGGTCCCGCAGCAGCGGGGTCGAGGCCAACATGCGCACCGCCGCCGTCTGGTCCCAGCTCCACGACCTCAGCGAGTCGCGTCGCCAGGAGCTGGGGCGGCCCCTGCGCGTCCTCGACCTGGGGGGTGGCACCGGGGGAGTGGCCGTCGCGCTCGCCGAGCAGGGCCACACGGTCACCGTCGTCGACCCCAACGCCGACGCCCTGGCCTCCCTCGCCCGTCGCGCCGAGGAGTCCGACGCCGCCGAGCGGGTCAGCGCCGTCCAGGGCGACGCCGACACCTTCGCCGCATCCGTCACGCCCGGGTCCATCGACCTGCTCTGCTGCCACGGCGCCCTCGAGTACGTCGAGGATCCCGGAGCCACCCTCACCCGGGTCGCCGAGGTGCTCGCCCCCGGCGGCCACCTGTCCCTCGTGACCGCCCAGCGCGTGGCCGCCGTGCTGGCCCGCGCCGTCGCCGGGCGGTTCGACCAGGCCACCGCGGCGCTGACCAGCGCCGACGGCCGCTGGGGCGAGGACGACCCGATGCCGCGCCGCTTCGACCGCACCGACGTGGCCGACATGCTCAGCCGCGCCGGCTTCACCACCCTCGACGCCCGCGGCGTGCGCATCTTCAGCGACCTCGTCCCGTACGAGTACATCGACACCGAGGCCGACCGGCAGGCGCTGCTGGGGCTCGAGGAGCTCGCGGCCACCGACCGCCGGATCGGCCTGTCCGCGCTGGGTGCAGCGGTCCACGTCATCGCCCGCCGCGACTGATCGGGCCGCGATGAGCCGGCGTCAGTTCCGGCCCCCACCACGGGCCGGCCAGGGCCCCCCGGACGACACCGGGTGCACGATCCTGCACGTCGACATGGACGCCTTCTTCGCCGGGGCCTCCCTGCTGGCGCGCCCCGACCTCGTCGGTACCCCCGTCATCGTCGGGGGCGGCAACCGCGGTGTCGTCCTCTCCGCGACCTACGAGGCCCGCGCCTTCGGCGTCACCTCCGCCATGCCCATGGGCCGGGCCCGTCGACTGTGCCCCCAGGCGACCATCCTGCCCCCGGACCACGAGCTCTACGCCCGCATCTCCCGGTCGGTGATGGCGACCTTCACCGACATCACCCCCTCCGTCGAGCCGCTGAGCCTCGACGAGGCCTTCCTCGACGTCGCCGGCGCCGTCCGCCTCATGGGCTCCCCGGCGACGATCGCCCAGCGCATCCGTGACACCGTCGCCGACGAGCAGGGGATCACCTGCTCGGTCGGGGTGGCCAGCACCAAGTTCGTCGCCAAGCTCGCCTCGTCCCTCGCCAAGCCGGACGGCCTCCTCGTCATCCCCGCCGCCGAGGTCGTCACCTTCGTCCAGCAGCTGCCGGTGGCCGCCCTGTGGGGCGTGGGCGACAAGACCGAGGAGTCCCTGGCCCGGCTGGGCCTGAAGACCGTCGCCGACATCGCCCACACCCCGCGCGAGACCCTCGTGCGCGCTCTGGGGGCCGCGACCGGCACGCACCTGCACGACCTGGCGTGGGGACGCGACCCCCGGACCGTCGAGCCCGTCCGCCGGGAGCGCAGCATCGGCAACGAGCGCACCTACGGCCACGACGTCGACGACCCGGAGGTCGTCCACCGCACACTCCTCGCCCTGAGCGAGAAGACCGCGAGCCGGCTGCGGGCCGCCGGCCTGGTCGGCCGGACGGTGAGCATCAAGGTGCGTTTCGCCGACTTCACGACGATCAGCCGCTCCCGCTCCCTTCGCGACCCGACCGACGTCTCCCGGGACATCGCCGCGATGGCCCGGGACCTCTACGACGCCCTCGGGCTGCAACGCGCCCGCATCCGACTCGTCGGCGTGCGCGTCGAGCAGCTGAGCGAGACGGCGTCCACACCGGTGCAGGTCGCCCTCGACGAGCCGGAGCACGGGTGGCGGGATGCCGACCGGGCGATCGACCGGGCCAGCGCCCGATTCGGGATCGGGAGTGTGCGTCCGGCGAGCCTGCTGAAGGACGGCGACGACCGGCGAGGCCACCCACCTACCGCGAGGCCCGGGAGCGACCTAGAATGAACAGACCATGGCGGGGTACCTGTCATGGCGACACGGGTCGCCGGGCCCGTCGGAAGGAAGCGTTGGGAGGTCACCGTGGCGCTGTCAGAGCGTGAGCGGCAGATGCTCGAGGAGATGGAAGAGGCCATCCGGGCCGAGGACCCTCGCTTTGCGTCGCAGATGAAGGGCCGCAGGACGGGGCCCGGCGGGACCGACCGTCGCCGCGTAGCCATCGGTGTCGTCGGCGCAATCGTCGGTCTGGGCCTGGTCCTGCTCGGGATCAACACGACGTTGTGGATCGGCGTCGCCGGCTTCGTGATCATCGTCGCGGCCGTCGCCTACGCCTTCACCCCCTCGCGCCAGCCGGCCACGCTCGGTGTCGTCGACGACGACGGTGCGGTGAAGAAGTCACCGCCCAGGCCCAGGTCCAAGCCGACCGCATTCGGTCGCGGCGGCGGGCAGGGCCGCTCCCGCAAGCAGCCGCGCCAGGGGACCTTCATGGAGCGGATGGAGCAGCGCTGGGAGGAGCGTCGGCGTCAGGGCTGGTAGCCACTGATCGAGCGACGCATGACGAAGGGGCCGGTGTGACCGGCCCCTTCGTCGTGCTCCCGAGCCGTGGACGGCCGGGCAGTGCGGTGAGCCGCACTCAGTGCAGCAGGATCCCGATCGTCCAGCTGATCGCGATGGCCAGGGCGGTCGTCAGCTCGATGCCCATGCTGTGCAGGACCCCACGCAGGGCCGACTTCGTCGCGGACCACGCCCGGTCGAGCTGGTGGAAGCGCAGGTACTCCGCCGCGAAGATCCCCGCGACGAAGCCGATCGGCAGACCGAGCAGGGGGATGACGACGACGCCGATGACGGCGCCGACGACGCCGAGGAGCAGGGTCAGGCCGCCGACGCCCTCACGCTTCATCCGGCGTCCGGGGATGAGCAGCTGCAGGCTGACCCCCGACAGGTACAGCACGAGGGCCACCCCGAAGGTGACCCACGCGAGGGTGCCACCGGTGTCGATGGCCCAGAGCAGGACCGCCCCGACGCACAGCAGGAGACCGGGGAGGACCGGCAGCACGATGCCGATGACCCCGACGACGTAGATCGCAACAGCGATCAGCAGGCCGAAGCCGATGGGATCGGGGGCGGCCTGGGCCGCCAGGGTCATCACGAGGTGGGGTGTCGAGCGTCAGCGCTCTTCGACGGGCGCCGACGCCGGGACCTCTTCGAGCCGCGAGGACTCGTCCTCGATCTCGGCGAGGTCCTTCAGTGCAGGGATGTGCTCCCGCCCGTGGTGGGCGCAGAAGAGCAGCTCGCCGCCCGCGTGGAGGCGGGCGCGCACATAGGCCTTGGCGCCGCAGCGGTCGCAGCGGTCGGCTGCGGTCAAGGGGCTGGCCAGGGTCGCGTTCACGTGTGCCTCATTTCCTACGTCAGTAAGCGTGGACGTCCGTGCCAACAGTCAAACACGCCGAGTGCTTCCCGCGAAGCACCCGGATCGCGCGGCGTGACTGATGACACACAGCCGTGACCCGGCCGACACGGCCCCGTGGGCCGGCATCCGTCCCCACCGTCGCGACACCACGAGCCGGAACCTCCCCGGTCGCGCCCGTGGGGCGGACTACCCTGCGAAGAAGACCCCGCCCCGACGAGAAGGACCGGCCCACCTCGTGCCTCCGGCAGCCAGCACCGCCAAGAAGACCGCCAGCAGCAAGTCCGTCAAGGACTACTCGGCGCACCACCTGCAGGTCCTCGAGGGTCTCGAGGCCGTGCGCAAGCGCCCGGGCATGTACATCGGTTCCACCGACCAGCGCGGCCTCATGCACTGCATGTGGGAGATCATCGACAACGCCGTCGACGAGGCCCTCGGCGGCCACGGCGACCGCATCGACATCACCCTGCACGGCGACGGCTCGGTCGAGGTCAGCGACAACGGCCGGGGCATCCCGGTCGACATCGAGCCCCGGACCGGACTGACCGGCGTCGAGGTGGTCTACACCAAGCTGCACGCGGGCGGGAAGTTCGGCGGCGGCTCCTACACCGCCTCCGGCGGTCTCCACGGCGTCGGCGCGTCGGTCGTCAACGCCCTCGCCGTGCGCCTGGACGTCGAGGTCGACCGGTCCGGCAAGACCTATGCGATGAGCTTCCGCCGCGGCGAGCCGGGCGTCTTCTCCGACGTCGCCGGCGCGAAGGGGGCGAAGTCGCCCGAGAACGAGTTCACGCCCTACGAGAAGGGCAGCGAGCTGGAGGTCGTCGGCAAGGCCAAGCGGGGCGTCACCGGCACGCGGGTGCGCTACTGGGCGGACCCGCAGATCTTCCTCAAGGACGCCACCATCGACCTGACCGCGCTGATGGCCCGGGCGCGGCAGACCTCCTTCCTCGTGCCCGGCCTGACCCTCGTCGTGCGGGACGAGCGGGGTGAGGAGCCGGTGGAGGAGGTCTTCCACCACGACGGCGGCATCAGCGAGTTCGTCGAGTTCCTCGCCCCCGACCAGCCGGTGACCGACGTCTGGCGGCTCGAGGGCACCGGGACGTTCACCGAGACCGTCCCGGTCCTCGACAGCAAGGGGCACATGACCCCCACCGAGGTCGAGCGCGAGTGCGGCGTCGACATCGCGCTGCGGTGGGGGACGGGCTACGAGGCCAAGGCCTCCTCCTTCGTCAACATCATCGCCACGCCCAAGGGCGGCACCCACGTCGCCGGTTTCGAGCAGGCGCTGCTCAAGGTCTTCCGCAAGCAGCTCGACCTCAACAGCCGCAAGCTCAAGGTCGGCAACGACAAGGTGGAGAAGGACGATCTGCTCGCGGGCCTCACCGCGGTCGTCACCGTGCGGCTGGCCGAGCCGCAGTTCGAGGGCCAGACCAAGGAGGTCCTCGGCACCAGCGCCGTGCGCTCCATCGTGGCGAAGGTCGTCGAGACCGAGCTGACCTCACGCCTGACCTCGACCAAGCGCGGGGACAAGCAGATGGCCGCCCAGCTGCTGGAGAAGGTCGTCGCCGAGATGAAGTCGCGCATCTCCGCGCGCCAGCACAAGGAGACCCAGCGCCGCAAGAACGCCCTGGAGACCTCGACCCTGCCGCCGAAACTGCGCGACTGCCGCAGCACCGAGGTGGAGGCCACCGAACTGTTCATCGTCGAGGGCGACTCGGCCATGGGAACGGCCAAGGAGGCCCGCAGCAGCGAGTTCCAGGCGCTGCTGCCCATCCGCGGCAAGATCCTCAACGTCCAGAAGGCCGCGGTCGGGGACATGCTCAAGAACGCCGAGTGCGCCTCGATCATCCAGGTCATCGGCGCCGGCTCGGGCCGCAGCTTCGACCTCGACGCGGCGCGGTACGGCAAGGTCATCATCATGACCGACGCCGATGTCGACGGCGCCCACATCCGCACGCTGCTGCTGACCCTCTTCTTCCGCTACATGCGACCCATGGTCGAGGCCGGCAAGGTCTTCGCCGCCGTGCCGCCGCTGCACCGCATCGAGGTGATCAACCCCGGGTCGAAGAAGAACGAGCTGATCTACACCTACTCCGAGGCGGAGATGCGCAAGAAGCTCGCTGCGCTGAGTGCCAAGGGCAAGAACATCAAGCAGCCGATCCAGCGGTACAAGGGTCTGGGTGAGATGGACGCCGACCAGCTCGCCGAGACGACCATGGACCCGCGGCACCGGATGCTGCGTCGGGTCACCACCGAGGACCTGGAGATCGCCGAGGAGGTCTTCGAGCTGCTCATGGGCAAGAACGTCGACCCCCGCCGCGACTTCATCGTCTCCTCCGCCGACCAGCTGGACCGCGAACGCATCGACGCCTGACCCTCGGCGCCGGAGAAGTCGTGTCGGCGTGTCGCCCCATCAGCAGTTGCGTCGTGGAAGGATGCGGACCACGGTTGGGGGATCAGTGCGCGATCGCGCACCCGGAGCCAGGGAGGTCCCATGTCCGAGGTCACATCGGAGCGTGCCGTCGACGGGGCGGGTGAGCTCAAGCGGGTCATGGGGCCCAAGCTGCTGCTGCTCTTCATCGTCGGTGACATCCTCGGTACCGGTGTCTACGCGCTCACCGGTGAGGTCGCCGGTGAGGTCGGCGGGGCCGCCTGGGCGCCCTTCCTCGTGGCCTTCGCGGTCGCGACCCTGACCGCCTTCTCCTACCTGGAGCTGGTGACGAAGTACCCCGCGGCCGGCGGGGCGGCGACCTTCATCCACAAGGCCTTCGGGATCCACTTCGTGACCTTCATCGTGGCCTTCGCCGTGATGGCCTCGGGCATCACCTCCGCCTCCACCGCGTCGCGGGCCTTCGCCGGCTTCCTCCGCGACGGGCTCAAGGCCGACTGGGGCGACAGCTCTCCCGCGCTGCTGCTCATCGCCCTGGGGTTCATGACCGTCATCGGCCTGATCAACCTGCGTGGCGTCGGTGAGAGCGTCAAGGCCAATGTCGTGCTCACCCTCGTGGAGCTGTCCGGCCTGCTGATGATCATCTTCATCGGTCTGTACGCCATGTTCCAGGGCCGGGCCGACTTCTCCCGCGTCGTCGTCTTCGAGAGCCCCGACGAGAAGGGCACCTTCCTCGCGATCACCTCGGCCACGGCGCTGGCGTTCTTCGCGATGATCGGCTTCGAGGACTCGGTCAACATGGCCGAGGAGACCACGAACCCCTCCCGGGACTTCCCGAAGATGATGCTCACCGGCCTCGGCCTGGCTGCCGTGATCTACACGCTGGTCTCGGTCACCGCGGTCGCGCTGGTCCCGGTGGGCGATCTCGTCGGTGGAGAACGCTCCGCGTTGACCCAGGTGGTCGCGGTCGGGGCGCCGGACCTGCCCTTCGACCAGATCTTCCCGTGGATCGGGATGTTCGCCGTGGCCAACACGGCGCTGATCAACATGCTCATGGCCTCACGCCTCGTCTACGGCATGGCCAAGCAGGAGGTCCTCCCGCCCGGTCTCGGACGGGTGCACGCGAGCCGGCGGACGCCGTGGGTGGCCATCATCTTCACCACGCTGGTCTCCTACGCCCTGATCACCTACGTGACCCTCGACAGCGCCTCGGAGGTCGTCTCCCTGCTCGGTGGCACCACGGCGCTGCTCCTGCTGGTCGTCTTCGTCGTCGTCAACGCCGCCGTGCTCGTGCTGCGCAAGGACCACGTCGAGCACAAGCACTTCGTCGCCCCGTGGGGCCTGCCGATCATCGCTGCCGTGTCCAGTGCCTTCCTCGTCGGCCCGTGGGCCCGCAGCCCCGAGCAGCAGCAGCAGTACGTCATCGCCGGTGGCCTGCTCCTGCTCGGCATCGTCCTGTGGGCGATCACCTGGTTCATCAACCGCGCGGTGTACGCCAAGCGCACCTTCATCCGCGACCCGGAGCACATCGACCACGAGTGACCGCCCAGTTGCCGCGGCCGAAGAGCAGGGGCGGCCCTTGGCGCGACGTCCGCACGGCTGTGTGCATCACGTGCGCGGGCGCACAGTGCGGACGTCGGCCTGAGCCGTGCCACCCCTACTCTTCGTCCACTCTCGCCTCGCGCCGAGTGACTCAGAGGGAGCCGATGCCCCCGATGACGGCGCCTGCCGGGACGCCGGAGCCGTCGCGGCGGCCCTCGGGCTCGGGCAGGGTGATCGCGACGCCGTTGGGCTGCGCGGCGCGGGCACCGGCCCGACCGACCCAGGCGAGCAGCAGTGCGTCCTCCCCCTTGAGGAAGCGGTGGGCGCGCACGCCGCCGGTGGCGCGACCCTTGCGCGGGTACTCGGCGAAGGGGGTGACCTTCCACGCGCCGGCATCGGTGCCGGGCAGCGAGTCGCCGGCCCCGGAGACGGTGACGACGATGTTGTCGACCGACGGGTCGACGGCGCCGAAGAAGACGACCGAGGCACCGTCCGTCAGGCGCACGCCCGCGACGCCCCCGCCCGAGCGCCCCTGTGGGCGCACGTCCGCGGCGGGGAAGTGCAGCAGGCTCGCCTGCGAGGTGACGAAGACCAGCTCCTCCTCGCCCGTGGCCAGCTCGACCGCACCGACGACGTGGTCGCCGTCCTTGAGTGAGATGCACTCCCAGGAGTGACCCTTCGGGTACTCGGTCGTGACCCGCTTGACGACACCGTGGGCGGTGCCCAGGGCCAGGCCGGGGGAGTCCGGGGAGAGGCTGGTCAGGGTCAGTGCCCGCTCGTCACCGGGCAGGTCGACGTAGGCGGCCAGCGGGGCGCCACCGGAGAGGGTGGGCGCGCCGTTGGACGGGGGCAGCGTCGGCAGCTCGAGCGCACCCAGGCGCACCATGCGGCCGGCGGAGGTGACCACGGCGACCTCACCGCGGGCGGTGGTGCGCACCGCCGCCACGACCGCGTCGTGCTTGGCGCGAGCGCCCTCGCGGCTGAGCGGCTCGTCGTCGCTGGTGCGGGCGAGCAGGCCGGTGCTCGACAGCAGCACCCAGCACGGGTCGTCGGCGACCTCGAGCGGGGTGGTGGCGGTGGCGGGGGTGCCGGCGGACTCGAGCAGCACCGTGCGGCGCGGGTCGCCGTGCTTCTTGGCGACGTCGGCCAGCTCGCTGGAGATGAGCCTGGTCAGCACCTTCTCGTCGCCGAGGATCTCCTCGAGCTCGGCGATGGCGGCGCGCAGCTCCTCCTGCTCCTTCTCCAGCTCGATGCGGGAGAACTTCGTCAGCCGCCGCAGCTGCAGGTCGAGGATGTAGGTCGCCTGCGGCTCCGAGAGGTCGAAGACGCTGCGCAGGCGGTCCCGGGCCGTCGTCGCGTCGTCGCTGGAGCGGATGACCTGGATGACCTCGTCGATGTCGAGGATCGCGACGAGCAGCCCCTCGACGAGGTGCAGTCGCTCGCGGCGCTTGGCCAGGCGGTACTCCGTGCGGCGCAGCACGACCTGCCGACGGAAGTCGACGTAGACGGTGAGCAGCTCCTTCAGGCCCATCGTCCGCGGCCGGCCGTCGACGAGTGCGACGTTGTTGATGGAGAAGGAGTCCTCCATCGGCGTGAGCTTGTAGAGCTTCTCGAGGACGGCCTCGGGGTTGAAGCCGTTCTTGATCTCGATGACCAGCTGCATGCCCGAGGAGCGGTCCGTCAGGTCCTTGACGTCGGCGATGCCCTGCAGCTTCTTGGACTGGACGGCGTCCTTGATCTTCTCGATGACCTTCTCGGGGCCGATGAGGTAGGGCAGCTCGGTGACGATGATGCCCTGGCGGCGGGGCGAGACCTTCTCGATCCGCGTCGTCGCCCGGGTGCGGAAGCTCCCGCGCCCGGTGAGGTAGGCGTCGCGGATCCCCTCGAGCCCGACGATGCGCCCGCCGCCGGGCAGGTCGGGTCCCGGCACGAACTTCATCAGGTCGTCCAGGCTCGCGTCGGGGTGGGTCAGCAGGTGCCGCGCGGCGCCGATGACCTCGACGAGGTTGTGCGGCGGCATGTTCGTCGCCATGCCGACGGCGATCCCGGTGGTGCCGTTGACCAAGAGGTTCGGGTAGGCCGAGGGCAGGACGTCCGGCTGGAGGAGCTGGTCGTCGTAGTTGGGGACGAAGGGGACGGTGTCCTCGTCCAGCCCGGTGACCATGAGCAGGGCGGCCGGGGCCATCCGGGCCTCGGTGTAGCGGCTGGCGGCCGGCCCGTCGTCGAGGGAGCCGAAGTTGCCGTGCCCGTCGACGAGCGGCACCCGCATCGAGAACGGCTGCGCCAGGCGCACGAGCGCGTCGTAGATCGCCGAGTCCCCGTGCGGGTGGTACTTGCCCATGACCTCACCGACGACGCGGGAGGACTTGACGTGACCGCGCTCGGGCCGCAGGCCCATCTCGCCCATGGCGTAGAGGATCCGGCGGTGGACCGGCTTGAAACCGTCGCGGGCGTCCGGGAGGGCGCGCGCGTGGATGACCGAGTAGCTGTACTCGAGGAAGGCGTTGCGCATCTCGTCCGCGACGTCGATGTCGACGATCCGCTCGGGGACCTCGGGTCGGGGGGCGGGCGCGGATCGGCGGGCCATGCTGGCAGTGGACTCCTGGTCAGGGACGGTGACGACCCGTCCATCCTCACCCCTGCGGGTGCGAGAGGGCGGTTGCGACACACATCCGTGCGCGCACGCCCCCGTCTGGCAGGATTGACGACATGACGCAGCTCCCACCGGGATACCCGGTGCTGGCGGAGGCCGACGTCGTCCTGCGGGACGGCTCGGTCTGCCGGTTGCGACCGATCAAGCCCTCGGACGCTGATGCGATCCGCCGGTTCCACGCCGGCCAGTCCGACGAGTCGATCTACCTGCGCTTCTTCGCCCCGATGCGCAACCTCAGCGACCGGGACATCAAGCGCTTCACGGAGGTCGACTACCACGACCGGATGGCGCTGGTCGCGACGATCCGCGACGAGATCATCGGCATCGGGCGCTACGACCGGGTCACCGAGCACAGCGCCGAGGTCGCCTTCAACATCTCCGACCACTACCACGGCAGGGGTGTCGGGTCGGTCCTGCTCGAGCACCTCGCCGCGCTCGCCTACCACCGGGACATCGAGGCCTTCGAGGCGGAGGTGCTCCCGCACAACCGCAAGATGCTCTCGGTCTTCGCCGACGCCGGCTACCAGGTCAGCCGGCACGTCGAGGACGGCATCGTCTCGCTGCACTTCGACATCGAGCCGACCGCGGAGTCGCTGTCGGTGCGCTTCGCCCGCGAGCACCGCGCGGAGTCGCAGAGCGTGCGGGCGATGCTCCACCCCGCCTCGGTGGCCGTCATCGGCGCCAGCCGCCGCGAGCGCGCGATCGGCCACCAGGTCCTCAAGCACATCCTCGTCGGCGAGTTCACGGGCGAGGTGCACGCCGTCAACCCCAACGCCGACGCCGTGCTGGGCGTGGACGCGGTGCGCTCGATCACCGACCTGCCCGACGGCGCGGAGCTCGCGGTCGTCGCCATCCCGGCGGAGGAGGTCCTGCCCGTCGTCGCCGACTGCGCCACCGCCGGGGTGAAGACGCTGCTGATCATCTCCTCGGGCTTCGCCGAGGTCGGGGAGGAGGGGACCCGGCTGCAGCAGGAGGTCCTGCGGCTGGCCCGCTCGCACGGGATGCGTGTCGTGGGCCCCAACTCCTTCGGCCTGATCAACAACGACCCCTCGGTCAGCCTCAACGCGACCCTCGCCACGACGATCCCGCACCCGGGTCACCTCGGGCTGTTCTCGCAGAGCGGTGCCCTCGCGATCGCGAACCTCGACTCGGCCGCTCGCCGCAACCTGGGGATCTCCGTCTTCGCCTCCGCGGGCAACCGCGTCGACGTCTCCGGCAACGACCTGATGCAGTACTGGGTCGACGACGAGCGCACCCACGCCGTCGGGCTCTACCTGGAGTCGATGGGCAACCCGCGCAAGTTCTCCCGGATCGCCCGCCACCTGGCCGCCAACAAGCCGGTCATCGTCGTCAAGGCCTCGTCCGCAAGCTACGGTGTGCCGCCCGGCCACCGCGTGCGCCAGCCGAAGGTCAAGCCGCACGCCTACACCGCCATGCTCGACCAGGCGGGTGTCATCCGCTGCGAGAACGTCCACCAGATGTTCGACGTGGCCCAGCTGCTCGTCCACCAGCCGCTGCCCAGGGGGCGGCGGGTCGCGGTCGTCGGCAACTCCAGCCAGCTGGCCGCCCTCTCCGCGGACAACGCGACCTCCCGGGGCCTCGAGGTCGTGCACGGACCCACGGCCGTGCGCACCGAGGCCACCGCCCAGGAGTTCCGCGAGGCCGTCGACGCCGCCTTCGACGACCCCGAGGTGGACTCGGTCATCACCTGCTTCATCCCTCCCGTCGGTGCCCTCGACCAGGAGGTGGTCGACGCCCTTCGTCATGCGGCCTCGCGCTCGGACAAGCCGTGCGTGGCCACCCTCCTCGGGATGCGCGGTGTCGACACCGGCAGCGAGAACGCCTACTTCGCCCACGAGTGGGGCGAGGTCGCGGAGGGTCAGCCACGTCAGGCCATCCCGCTGTACCCGATGCCCGAGGAGGCCATCCGTGCGCTCGCCGCGGCCACCAACTACGGGCAGTGGCGCACCAAGGACAAGGGCGAGACCGTCGTGCGCGAGGGCATCGACCGCTGGGCGGTGCGCGCGCTGCTCGACCGGATCCTCGAGGAGGACCCCGAGGGGCGGGCGCTGACCAGCGACGAGGCGCACGAGCTGCTCGCGGGGTACGGCATCCCGGTGTGGCCGCGGCACGAGGTGTCCACCGCGGACGAGGCGGTCGCCGCGGCCGACGCCGTCGGCTACCCCGTCGTGGTCAAGTCCCTCTCGCCGCTCGTGCGCGGCCAGGCCGTGCTCGAGGGCATCCGTGTGGACCTGCACGACGAGGCCTCCGTACGGGCGGCCTTCGAGACGATGGACCGGCGGCTGGCACCGATGGACGCCAACTACTTCGTCGTGCAGCGGATGGCCGGCCCCGGTGTCTCCACGGTGCTCTCGACCGTCGAGGACCCGCTCTTCGGGCCCGTGGTCTCGTTCAGCATCGCGGGGGCACCGACGACGATGCTCGACGACGTCGCATACCGGATCCCGCCCCTGACCGACGTCGACGTCCGTGAGCTCCTCGACGAGATCAAGTCGGCACCGCTGCTGCACGGCCACCGCGGGTCCACGCCGGTCGATCGGGCCGCGCTCGAGGACATCCTCGGACGGTTGTCGTTGATGTCGGACGACTTCCTCGAGCTGTCCTCCGTCGAGCTCAACCCCGTCATCGCGCACCCGGACGGTGCGACGGTGCTCGGGGCGGAGATCATCATCGCGCCCGCCCAGCGGCGGACCGACCCCGGTGCGCGGAGCCTGACCTGACGCTGGGGCACAATGGCCGTCATGTCCGTTCCAGCCGATCTCACGGCGATCACCCTTCCTGACGCCCTCACCGCCGACATCGAGCGCGCGGGGTACTACCCGGCCCTGGTGGCCGACGTCGTCAAGGCCGCGGTCGGCGCCGAGGAGGTGCGCAGCCACCTCGTCCACCAGGAGACGACCTTCGACCAGGACGCGGTGCGCCGCCACATCACGGTCTTCGTGCGCACGGACACCCGCCTGGTCATCGCCCACGCCGACGACTTCGTCGACCACGCCGTCACCGACTCCTCGGGGGAGGTGGCCACGGCGACGACCGAGTGCATCCCGCTGTCCGCCGTGCGCGGGGTGATGCTCACCCACGTCACCGAGAACCCCTCGCAGTACGTCCCCGGCTCCCTCGGCCGCGAGATGACGCTGACGATCGGGTGGGGAGCGGTCAGCCGGGTCGACCTGCTGCCCGGGCAGTGCTCCGACCCCGACTGCGAGGGGGGCGACCACGGCTACGAGGGCACCGTGGCGGCCGACGACATCGGTCTGCGCATCAGCGCCGAGGCCGAGGGGCGGGTGGCCCTGGACCGGGCGATCGAGTTCGCCCGTGATCTCTCCTCGAGCATCGGGCACTGAGCGGCCGATGGCCCACCACGGCGCGCAGCCCGTCCCGCTCCTGCCGACGACCCCACGTCTGGACCGTGTGCTTCCGTCCGTCGCCACGAGCCTGGGCGTCCCCGGCCTGGCGAAGGGGGGAGACCGGCACCTCGCGCCGGCCCGCCGGAGCGTGGTCGTGCTCGTCGACGGGCTCGGCGCCGAGCTGCTGGCCCGCCGGGGCGGGCACGCCCCCTTCCTCCGTCGCCTGCTGCAGGACCCGCAGCGGGCGGTCCGGCTGGACTGCGGCTTCCCCTCGACGACCGCGACGTCGATGGGCACCTTCGGGACCGGCACGCTCACCGGCGTGCACGGGCTCGTCGGCTACGAGGCCTACGACCCCGGGACCGACACCGTCTTCAACGAGCTGTCCTGGGAGGACGGCCCCGAGCCGCACCGGTGGCAGCCGCACCCCACGGTCTTCGAGGCCGCGCTCGGGGCCGGGGTCGCCGTCACCCGCATCGGGCCGGGCTACTTCGACGGCTCGGGGCTGACCAACGCGGCCCTGCGGGGTGGGGGATTCGTCGCCGCGCAGTCCCTGGCCGAGCGCGTCGACGCGACGGTCACCGCGGTCCGGGCGATGCCGCGCTCGCTCGTCTACCTCTACTGGGGCGACATCGACAAGGTCGGCCACGTCCACGGCAGCGACTCGTGGCAGTGGGGCGAGGAGCTGGAGGAGGTCGACGCGCAGCTGGCCCGGCTGGCGGGGCTGCTGCCGCCGGACACGTCGCTGCACATCACGGCCGACCACGGCATGGTCGACGTGCCCCTGGACGCCCGCCCGGACATCGCCGAGGAGCCGGACCTGGACGCCGGGCTGCGGCACGTCTCGGGCGAGCCGCGCTGCCTGCAACTGCACGTGCAGGAGGGGGCCGTCGAGGACGTGCTCTCCGCCTGGCGCTCACGCCTGGGTGACGACGCGTACGTCATCGCGGGGGAGGAGGCCATCGAGGCCGGCTGGTTCGGCCCGGTGACCGACGACGTGCGCCCGCGCATCGGTGACGTCATCGCCGCGATGACCGGGTCGGTCGCGGTCGTCGACTCCCGTCGCCACCGTCCGCTGCTGCGCAACCTGCTGGGGGTCCACGGCTCGATCACCGCCGACGAGGTCGCCATCCCGTGGCTGGAGCTCCCGGCACGGGAGTCCTGACATGGCGCAGCTGTGCTTCTTCGCCGGGACGATGGACTGCGGCAAGTCGACCCTGGCCCTCCAGATGGACCACAACCACCGGGCCCGTGGTCTCGCGGGCGTGATCTTCACCCGGTTGGACCGCTCGGGTGAGGCCCGGCTGTCCTCGCGCCTGGGTCTGTCGACGGACGCGGTGGAGGTCGGGGAGGACCTCGACTTCTGGGAGACCGTCGTCGGGCAGCTGACCGCAGGGGCGCGCGTGGACTACCTCGTCTGCGACGAGGCGCAGTTCTACACCCCCGAGCAGGTCGAGCAGCTCGCCCGGATCGTCGACGAGCTGGACATCGAGGTCTTCGCCTTCGGCATCACCAGCGACTTCCGCACCGAGCTCTTCCCCGGCAGCCGACGACTCATCGAGCTCGCCGACAGCACCCAGGTGCTGCAGGTGGCCGCGCTGTGCTGGTGCGGTCGCCGGGCCACGCACAACGCCCGCGTCGTCGACGGCGTCATGGTGGTCGAGGGCGAGCAGGTCGTCGTCGGGGACACCACCGAGGCGCTCGAGCAGGGCGAGGTCGAGTACGAGGTGCTCTGCCGTCGCCATCACATGAGGCGGATGAACTCCACCGCCGCCCACGCCGCGGCGGTCTCGGCCGACGTGCTGCCCTTCGACCTCGACGCCTGTCCGGTCCCGCCCCCGGCCTGAGCGGTCGGCCGGGTCACCCGCGCGAAGGGGGTGCGCCCCCTTCGTCAGTCCCGGGTGGTCCCGAACATCACGTCGTCCCAGCTCGGCACGCTCGCGCGGCCCTTGCGGCCCCGGCCGCGTCCGGACTTCGACTTCCTGTCCGATGAGCGGTCGGAGTCGGCCTCCTGCGCAGGCTCGGCGGGCGACTCCCGATCCTCCTGGTCCGCGCCCTTCTGGTCTGCGTCGTCCTGGTCCGCGTCGTCCTGGTCCGCCTCGTCCCGAGCCGTCTCGTCAGGCGAGTCGCCGTCACCGGGGGGCGCGTCCGCAGTGGACACGGGCTCCGTGGGCGGTGCCTCCCCCGGTCGCTGCCCGTCTCCGGGGCGGGGGCCGGCGCCTCCGTCGGCTCCGCCCCGTCCGCCGTCGACGCCTCGGGTGTCGCGCCCTCCTGCGCAGCCTCCGCGGGAGCCGCGGTCCGTGTCGTGGGGGTGGGGGTCGGCTCCTCGCCCTCCGCGGACTCCTCGGAGCCCTGCGTGGACGGGGCCTGCCGGTCCGGGAGGGACACAGCGGTGTCCTGGGCCGCGACGTCCTTCGCGTGCGGCCCGCGAGCGGCGGGCGGGCGCTCGTCGCCCGTGTCGAAGGGCAGGGCGTCGTCGGGCGCCGCCGGGTCCGCGCCGCGATGGCGCCGGCGACCGCCACGACGGCGGCCACGGGCGCCGGAGTGCTCACGCATGGAGGCGATCAGCTCGTCGGGATCGGCTCGCTGGGCGCGCTCGGCGCGGGACTCCTCCACCTCGACGTCGAAGACCGCGGTCGGTCGGTGCACGGACGAGGGGACCGGACCTGCCGGTGCGTCGGCCTCGGAGAGCCACTTCGCCTCGTCGTTCTTGGCGACCACGCTCATCCCCGGCACGTCGAACCACCACGTGGCGTTGCGCTCACGGCCACCGGCGACGAAGGTGGCGGAGACGGTCCACTGCCCGTCCTCGCTGCGACGCGCGTCCCACTCCACCGACGAGCTCTCGACCCCGCGACCGGCGAACCGCGCCCGGGCCCGGTCACCCAGCGTCTCCTGGTCGCCGGACTGGGTGGCGCCGCGCATCCGCACGGCCTGGGCGCGCTCGGCCACGTGCTCGCGCTCGGCGAGCACCGGACCCTCGAAGCGCGCGATCTTGTCCAGGTCCCAACCGGTGCGCGCGCAGACCTCGTCCGCGGTCGCACCGGCGCGGATCATCGCCTGCACCTCGCGCGGACGCACGTTGTTGTCGATGGCGATCTGGAGCTGGCCCAGACGCGGACGGTCCCGCCGTGCCGCGGCCCTCAGGGGGTCGTCGATGCGCAGACGGTACTCCTCGCCGGTGGCGTCGTCGATCACCACGAGGTGCTCGCCGTCATCGTGCACCCCGATGAGTCGCAGGTCGCGCATCAAGATCCCTCTCGTCAGTCGTCCTCACCACGACTCTGCCACCTGTCGCGCCCGATCAGGGAATGCACACGCCGCGGGGGATACCTTGTGTCCATGCCCACCCCGGATGATGCGCACGCCCTCCACCCCTACGACGCCGTCCTCGTGCAGTCCTTCGGCGGGCCCGAGGGGCCCGATGACGTCCTGCCCTTCCTCCGTCGGGTCACCGCCGGCCGCGGGGTGCCCGACGAGCGCCTCGCCGAGGTGGGGGAGCACTACGAGCGGGTCGGCGGGGTGAGCCCGCTGCCGGCGCTCAACCGGCGCCTCGTGGCGGAGCTGTCGGCCGAGCTCGAGGACCGGGGCCACCCCCTTCCCGTGGTGCTGGGCAACCGCAACTCCGCCCCCTTCGTCAGGGACGCCCTGGGCGAGCTCGCCGCGAAGGGGGCCGGCCGGGTCGTCGTCATCGCCACCAGCGCCTGGCGCAGCTACTCCTCGTGCCGCCAGTACCGCGAGGACCTCGCGCGTGCGGCCGGGGACTTCCCCGGTCTGGCCCTGGACAAGGTGCGTCCCTTCGGCGAGCACCCCGGCTTCGCCGGCATCTTCGCCCGCGACACCCTCGCCGCGGCCCGCGAGGCCGTGGGGCGGGTCGGCGCGGAGCACGTCGCGCTGCTCTTCGTCACCCACTCCATCCCCGACGCGATGGACGAGACCTCCGGGCCGGGCGACGGGGAGGGGCGGGCCTACTCGACCGACCAGGCCGAGACGGCCGCCGCGATCCTCGCGGAGGTCGACACCGCGCTCGGCACGGACCTGCCCGGCGGGCTGGCCTTCTGCTCCCGCTCGGGCTCCCCGCGCACCCCGTGGCTGGAACCGGACGTCAACGACCGGATCCGTGAGCTCGAGGGCGAGGGGATCCAGCACGTCGTGGTCGTCCCCCTCGGCTTCGTCTCCGACCACATGGAGGTCGTCCACGACCTCGACGTCGAGGCGGCGGAGACCGCTGCCGAGGTCGGGATCGGCATGACGAGGGTGACGACACCGGGCGCGGACCCGGCCTTCGTGGCCGGGCTGGCCGACCTGCTGCTCGAGCGGGCGGCGGAGGCGCGGGGCGAGGGGCCGGTGCGGGCCACCTGGCGCGACCTCGACTCCCACCCCTCGGTGTGCCCGGTCGGGTGCTGCCCCAACCTGCGCACCGCCGAGCCGGCGCTGTGCGGGCAGGACTGAGCATGGACCTTTCCGTGCCGACCACGGTCGATCCGTCGGCACTGCGCGAGGTCGCCGAGCAGGTCGCGCTCGAGGCCGGACGGCTCATCGTGCAGGAGCGTCCACGGGACCTCGGTGTGGCCGAGACAAAGACCTCGGCCACCGACGTCGTCACGGTCATGGACCAGCGCAGCCAGGACCTGCTGCTCACCCGTCTGGGTGAGCTGCGACCCGACGACGGCTTCCACGGCGAGGAGCGCGGCGGTCGGGTCGGCACCTCGGGCATCTCGTGGGTCGTCGACCCCATCGACGGCACCGTGAACTACCTCTACGGGATCCCGGCGTACGCGGTCTCGGTCGCGGCCGTCGTCGGCGACCCGACGACCCCCGGGGCGTGGCGCCCCGTGGCGGGGGCCGTGGTCAACCCGGTGACGGGGGAGTGCTTCACCGCCGCCCTCGACGCCGGCGCGCACCGTGCGGTGGACTCCGGACCGCGGCGTGCGTTGCGGGTCCCCGACGCCCCGCTCGGGCTGTCCCTGTGCGGGACCGGCTTCGGCTACGACCCCGACCGCCGACGCTGGCAGGGCGAGGTCCTCGCCCGGGTCGTGCCGGAGGTGCGGGACATCCGGCGCATCGGCAGCGCGGCGCTGGACCTCTGCCGGATCGCCGACGGCAGCCTCGACGTCTACTACGAGCGCGGCCTCAACCCGTGGGACATGGCCGCAGGGTGGTTGGTCGCCACCGAGGCCGGGGGACTGGTCACCGACCTCGAGGGAGGTCACCCGAGCACGGCGATGACCATCGCCGGCGGGCCCGGCAACCACGCCGACCTGCGGGCCCTCCTGACCGGCGTGCTGGCCCGGGTCGGGCCCGAGAAGGACCACTGAGCGGTTGAGGGTGGCGCGAGACGGACAGATGGGGCACAATCCGGCGCGCCGGGCACAAATTCAGCACTTGCTGCGTTGACAACGGCGCACCACAGTTCCAGCCCCGCTAGCCCCCAAGGAATCAGGAGAAATGGCGACCGACTACGACGCTCCCCGCAAGTCCGACGACGAACTGTCCGAGGACTCGATCGAGGAGCTCAAGACCCGACGCGGAGACGCGAGCTCGTCCAATGTCGACGTCGACGAGACGGAGATGGCCGAAGGCTTCGAGCTGCCGGGGGCCGACCTCTCCGGTGAGGAGATGTCGGTGCGGGTCGTCCCGCGCCAGGCAGACGAGTTCACGTGCACGAGCTGTTTCCTCGTGCACCATCGCAGCCAGCTGGCCGAGGACGGGAAGAACGGACCGGTCTGCACCGAGTGTGCTGCCTGACCGGTGCCTGACTCTCCGCGGCCGCGTATCCCGGTGCACCTCGTGCACCGGGACGCAGTGGTGCCCGCGTACGCCAGGGAGGGCGACGCCGGCGCCGACCTGACCTCGGTCGCCGAGGTCGTCATCGCTCCGGGTGAACGGACCCTCGTGCCCACCGGGGTCAGCCTCGCGCTGCCCCGTGGCTGGGTCGGACTGGTCCACCCGCGCTCCGGTCTCGCGGCCAGGCACGGCATCTCGGTCGTGAACGCGCCGGGGACCGTGGACTCGGGGTACCGGGGCGAGATCCTGGTGAACCTCGTCAACCACGACCCGCAGACCCCCTTCACGGTCCGCGTCGGGGACCGGATCGCGCAGCTCGTGCTCCAGGAGGTGGGCGAAGGGGAGTTCCTCCCCGTGGATTCGCTTCCACCGAGTGACCGGGGTGACACTGGACACGGATCCACTGGGGGCTTCGGCCCCGTGTCGACGACAGGACGATGATGATGTTCGGGCGGAAGAAGAAGCAGGGCTCCGAGGAGACGGCGGACGCGGCCCCGGAGTCGGTCGCGCCGCAGCCCGCCGGGTCCGGGACGGAGCCTGCCGCCGGTGATCCCGCCGGGACCACCGCCGAGCCGTCGCCCGCGGGGGCCCCGCACGAAGGTCCGCGGGACAGCGCCGACGTCGAGGACCTCGGGTCGCTGGTCGACCTGGGCGCCGTGCACGCCCGCCCCGCGCCGGGCATGGAGCTGCGGCTGGAGCTCGACCCCAAGACCAACGACGTCTCCGGCCTGCAGATGGGCAACGACGACGGCGCCGTCCAGGTGCAGGTCTTCGCGGCGCCCCGCTCGAGCGGGATCTGGGAGGAGATCCGCGGCGAGATCTCCGAGATGATCGCCGGCAACGGCGGCACCGTCGAGGAGGCCGAGGGCCCCTTCGGCCCCGAGCTGCGCACCCGCCTGGCCCAGTCGGGGCCACAGGGCCGCACCGTCTTCGCCCCGGCCGTCTTCGCGGGCGTCGACGGACCCCGGTGGTTCCTGCGTGCGGTCTACTCGGGCGCCCCGGCGGTCGACGAGTCGGCCCGGGCAACGTTCGACGAGTGCGTGCGCTCGATCGTCGTCACCCGCGGCGACGAGCCTCGTGCCCCCCGCGAGATGCTGCCGCTGACGATGCCCGAGGGCGCCACGAAGGGCCCCGTGGAGCTCGACGAGGACGGCACCCCCGCGGGCGACGACCTCCAGCCCTTCGAGCGAGGCCCCGAGATCACCGAGGTCCGCTGATGACCCTCCTGCGACGACTGGTCGACCTCGGTCGCTCCGACGACGACGTCGCCGCGGGGGAGCTGCGCGAGGCGGCGATGGCGCACGGGTGCCACCCGATCTCCCCGGACACCGACCGTGAGGTCGTGACCGTCGCCGGCACGATCGTGGCCGTGACCCTGCGGCCGCGTGCGACCGTCCCGGCGCTCGTGGCCACGCTCTACGACGGCTCCCTGAGCGTCCAGCTGGTCTGGCTCGGTCGACGGCGCATCGCCGGCATCGAGCCCGGCTCCTACGTCAAGGTGCGCGGGCTGCTGTGCCGTCCGGGTGGGGTGGCGACCATCTACAACCCGGCCTACGAGCTGACGCCCCGTGGGTGAGAGCGCCCGCCCGTCGACGACGGAGCCCGCGCGGCCCACCGTCGAGGCGCTGATCCGGCACCGGCTCGGGGAGGCCCTCGGCGGCGTGCGCGGGTCCCTCGAGACGACGACCCCCATGCTCGCCTTCGTCATCGTGTGGGCGGCGACGAAGGACCGGACCCTGTCCCTCGGCGCGGCCGCGGCGGTGACGGTCGTGCTGGCGCTCGCGCGCCTGGTGCAGCGGCAGACCCTCCAGTTCGTCCTCACCTCGGTCCTCGCGACCGCGCTCGCGGCCTTCTTCGCCCTGCGGACGGGGCAGGCGGAGGACGCCTTCCTCCCGGGCATCCTCACCTCGCTGGCCTACCTGGTGGCCTCGGTCGTGTCGGTCCTCGTGCGCTGGCCGCTCGTGGGCCTGATGCTCGGTGCGGTCGACCAGGACGCCGTCGCCGAGGGGGACTGGTTCCGCTGGCGTCGCAACCCCGCGGCGGTGGCCGTGTGCACCCGGCTGACCCTCGTCCTGGTCGGCGTCTACGTCATCCGGGTCGGGGTCATGGGCCCGCTCTACCTGGCCGACCACGTCGCCGGGCTGACGATCACCAAGGTCGTGCTCGGCTGGCCCCTGTGGGCCGGGGCGGTCGCGGTCATGGGCGCGATGCTCCTCAAGGGGAGCACGCCGATCGACCCGGACGACGAGCTGGTCCACCCGAGCGACCTCGAGCAGCGGCCGGCCAGCTCGGGGGAGTGACCCCCTTCGCCCTCAGTCGCCGCCGTGGTGGCGGGCGGGCTGCCCGGGACGCATCATCGCCTCGAGGTGGGGCTCCGCCTCCGTCGTGGTGAGGAAGAGCAGCTCGTCATGGGCCTCGAGGGCGTCGTCTGGGCCCGGGCCGATCGGCCGCGCGTCCCGGATGATCCCGACGAGGAGGGTGTCCTGGGGGAAGTCGATGTCCCCGACGCGACGGCCGACATTGGGGTTGTCCGGCGGGAGGGTGATGCCGGCCATCGAGGCGCTGCCCTGCTGGAAGTCGAAGATGCGCACGAGGTCGCCCACACTGACGGCCTCCTCCACGAGTGCGGTCATCAGGCGCGGCGTGGAGACCGCGACGTCCACGCCCCACGACTCGTCGAACATCCACTCGTTCTTCGGGTTGTTCACCCGGGCGACGGTGCGCGGGATGCCGAACTCGGTCTTGGCCAGCAGGGAGACGACGAGGTTGGCCTTGTCGTCCCCGGTCGCGGCCACGACGACATCGCCCGTCTGCAGCGCGGCCTCCTGCAGCGTGGCGATCTCGCAGGCATCGCCGGCGAGCCAGCCGGCCCGGGGGAGGCGGGACATCCGCTCCTCCGTGGTCGCCTTGTCGATGAAGAGCACCTCGTGCTCGTTGTCGAGCAGCTCCTGGCCGATGGACGTCCCCACGGACCCGGCTCCGACGATGATGACGCGCATGCTCAGCTCTCCCTCGGGGGTGGGTTGTCGAGGATGCGCTCCACCGCGTCGAGGCGGGGACGCTCGATGACGAGGTGGAGCAGGTCGCCCTCCTGGTGGACCGTCTGCGGCCCGGGAAGCACGCCCTCGCCCAACCGGGTCACGTAGGCCACCCGGGCCCCGGTCAGCTCCTCGACCCGGGTCAGGGACACGCCCACCCAGCTCTCGTCCACCGCCATCTCGGCGATGACGATCCGCCCGGACGCATCGGCCATCTCGCTGGCGAGCCCCTGGGGCAGGAGGCGCCGCAGCATCTGGTCGGCCGTCCACCGGACGGTGGCGACCGTCGGGATCCCGAGGCGCTGGTAGACCTGCGCCCGGTCCGGGTCGTAGATGCGGGCGACGACGTGCTGGACGCCGAAGGTCTCGCGGGCGACGCGCGCGGCGAGGATGTTGGAGTTGTCCCCGCTGGAGACCGCCGCGAGCGCGTGGGCGTCCTCGATCCCCGCCTTGAGCAGGGTGTCGCGGTCGAAGCCGACGCCGGCGACGCGTCGGCCGGTGAAGTCGCTGCCGAGGCGCTGGAAGGACGCGGGGTTCTGGTCGACGACGGCGACATCGTGGCCCATCCCCTCCAGGGAACGCGCCAACGATGCGCCGACCCGGCCGCAGCCCATGATCACGAAGTGCACACGACGACGTTACTCGCCGGGCGCCCGCGGCCTACACTCGCCGGGTGTCTTCAGGACAACTTCTCAAGCGCATGGTCCTCGGTCGCGCGAAACGCAGCGACCGGCTGGGCGAGACGCTGCTCCCGAAGCGCATCGCCCTCCCGGTCTTCGCCAGCGACACGCTGAGCTCCGTCGCCTACGCACCGGACGAGATCCTGCTGACCCTGGGCCTGGCCGGGGGGGCGCTCGCGGTCACCAGGTCGTGGCCGGTCGCCCTGGCCGTCGTCGCCGTCATGGTGGTCGTGATCGCCAGCTACCGGCAGAACGTGCACGCCTACCCGTCCGGGGGCGGCGACTACGAGATCGCCAGCACGAACCTGGGCCCCCGCGCCGGCCTGACCGTCGCCAGTGCGCTCATCGTCGACTACGTGCTGACGGTCGCGGTGTCGATCTCCTCCGGGGTGCAGAACGCCGCGGCCGCCTTCGGGTTCCTCGAGGGACACGAGGTGGTCGCCGGTCTCGTCCTCATCGCCGCGCTCACCGCGGTCAACCTGCGAGGGGTGCGCGAGTCGGGACGCACCTTCGCCGTCCCCACCTACCTCTTCATGCTCACCGTGCTCGGGATGGCCATGGTCGCCATCGTGCGACGCACCACGGGGACGCTGCCGCAGGCCGAGAGCGCCGGCCTGACGCTCGCGCCCGAGCCGGGCTACGAGCAGCTGGGCACCCTCGCCATGGCCTTCCTGGTCCTGCGGGCCTTCTCCTCCGGGTGTGCGGCTCTGACCGGTGTGCAGGCGATCAGCAACGGCGTGCCGGCCTTCAGGACGCCGAAGAGCCGCAACGCCGCCGCGACGCTCGTGCTCATGGGCGCGATCGCCGTGACGCTCTTCGTCGCGATGATCGCCCTGGCCCGTTGGACCGGTGTCCAGATCGCCGAGGACCCGGCGACGCAGCTGCTGCGCGACGGTGAGCCGGTCGGCGAGGACTACGTGCAGCACACGATCATGGGCCAGGTCTCGCACGCGGTGTTCGAGGGCTTCCCGGCCGGGGTCTTCCTCGTGGCGGTCGTCACCGGGCTGATCCTCGTGCTCGCCGCCAACACCGCCTTCAACGGCTTCCCCGTCCTCGGGTCGATCCTCGCCCGGGACGGGTACCTGCCCAGCCAGCTGCACACCCGCGGTGACCGGCTGGCCTTCTCCAACGGGATCCTGCTGCTCGCGGGGGCCGCCGCCCTGCTGATCACCGTCTACGACGCCAGCGTCACACGCCTGATCCAGCTGTACATCGTCGGGGTCTTCGTCTCCTTCACGGTGAGCCAGGCCGGGATGGTCCGGCACTGGAACCGCCACCTGGCGGTGGAGAAGGACAAGCGGTCGCGACGGCAGATGCTGCGGCGTCGGGCGCTGAACGTCGTCGGAGCCGTCCTGTCGGGGATCGTGCTGCTCGTCGTCCTGGTGACGAAGTTCGCGGAGGGGGCCGGGTTCGCCATCGCCGCGATGGCCGCGTTCTACGTCCTCATGCGGGCGATCCAGCGCCACTACCAGCGGGTGCGCCAGGAGCTGTCCGTCGCCGAGGAGGACACCTCCCAGCAGCTGCTCCCGTCGCGGGTGCACGCCATCGTGCTCGTGAGCAGGGTCAACAAGCCCGCGCTGCGCGCGATGGCCTACGCCAAGGCCACGCGTCCCTCCAGCCTGGAGGCGGTGACGGTCGACGTCGATGCCGATGCCACGGCGGCCCTCCAGGGCGAGTGGTACCGCCGGGGGATCCCGGTCCCGCTCACGGCGCTCGACTCGCCCTACCGCGACGTCACCCGGCCCGTCGTGGAGCACGTGAAGTCGATCCGCACGGGCAACCCGCGCGACCTGGTCGTGGTCTACATCCCGCAGTACGTGCTCGGCCACTGGTGGGAGCAGCTCTTGCACAACCAGTCGGCGCTGCGCCTGCGCAGCCGGTTGATCTTCACCCCGGGTGTCATGGTCTCCTCGGTGCCCTGGCAGCTGGCCAGCTCCGAGGGAGCCGAGGAGAAGCTGGACCGGCCGGCGGCCGGTGACGTGAGACGGGGAGGAGCATGAGCACCGTGGCTGCTGACGAGCTGACGACCGGGGACGTGGTCGACGTCGAGGTCGGTCCGATCGCCCATGGCGGCCACTGCGTCGCCCGGTACGAGGGACGGGTGCTCTTCGTGCGGCACACCGTCCCCGGTGAGCGGGTGCGGGCGAGGATCACCGAGGGTGGCCCGGGCGACCGGTTCCTGCGGGCGGACGCCGTCGACGTCCTCGAGGCCTCGCCGCACCGGGTGCCCCCGCGCTGTCCCGTCTCCGGCCCCGGCGGGTGCGGCGGCTGCGACTTCCAGCACGTGTCCACCGCCCACCAGCGCGAGCTGAAGGGGCAGGTGGTCGCCGAGCAGCTCCAGCGCCTCGCCGGCATCGACCGTGACGTCACCGTCGAGGCCCTCGGTGACGCCGACGGGCTCGGGTACCGCACCCGGGTGGAGTTCGCCGTGGACGGCCCGACGATCGGGCTGCGGCGGCACCGCAGCCACGAGATCGAGCCCGTGCCCGGGTGCCCGATCGCCGTGCCCGAGGTCGACGCCGCCCTCGCGGACGCGCGGGCCGAGGTCGTGGACACGCCGCACGCCCTGGACGGGATCGCCGCGCTCGACGTCGTCGTGCCCTCGGGCGAGAACGACACGGTGGTCGTCGAGGTGCCCGTGGGGGCGACGCCACCCGCCATCCCGATCACCGAGGTCGTCCCCGTCCCGAGCGGACCGATGGCCATGGGCGTGGACGCCCGCGGGTTCTGGCAGGTCCACCGGGACGCCCCCCGGGCCTTCGTCGAGGCCGTGCTCGCCGCGGCCCGCGTCGCGCCGGGGGAGCGGGTGCTCGACCTGTACTGCGGCGTCGGGCTGTTCTCCGTGCCGCTCGCCGCGGCGACGGGGGAGTCCGGCCAGCTCGTCGCGGTCGAGTCCGACAGCCGGGCCACCGAGCGCCTGCGCGACAACCTCGCCGACCGCCCGTGGTCGCTCGTCGTCCCCGGCCGGGTCGATGACCTCCTCGGGGTGCCGCGCAAGGGGCCGAAGGGAGCGCGGGGCCGCACCCGTCGGCGCGCCCCGGCCCGCTCGGACCTGCTGCCACCGAGCGCGGACGTCGTCGTGCTCGACCCGCCACGCACCGGTGCGGGCAAGGGAGTCGTCGAGGCGCTCACCTCCCTTCGTCCCCGGCGCATGGTCTACGTCGCCTGCGACCCGGCGGCCCTGGCCCGCGACACGTCCTACCTCGCCGACCGCGGGTACGCGTTGACGGGCCTGCGCGCCCTCGACGCCTTCCCGATGACCCACCACGTGGAGTGCATCGCCGTCTTCGAGCCCACAAGGGCCCGAGAGGCACCGCCCCACCCGTGACGTGGCGGCGGATCTGCGGGAGAGTGGGCAGCAGAGCCCCTCCGACGGGTCCCCGCGCCGGTGCGAGGTGGCTGTGATAGATTTATCTTGACGTCAAGATACCTATATCAAGGAGTCGACTGTGACCAGTGCGAACACCTTCAACGCGAAGGACCAGCTCACCGTCGGTGACTCGTCCTACGAGTTCTACCGGATCGATGCGGTCGAGGGTTCCAAGAACCTCCCGTACAGCCTCAAGGTGCTGCTGGAGAACCAGCTGCGCACCGAGGACGGCGAGAACGTCACCGCGGAGCACATCAACGCCCTCGGGTCCTGGGACGAGACCGCCGACCCGAGCACGGAGATCCAGTTCACTCCGGCGCGCGTGATCATGCAGGACTTCACCGGCGTGCCGTGCATCGTCGACCTCGCCACCATGCGCGAGGCCGTCGCCGAGCTCGGTGGCGACCCGGAGAAGATCAACCCGCTGGCACCCGCCGAGCTGGTCATCGACCACTCGGTGCAGATCGACGTCTTCGGCTCCGACGACGCCTTCGCGCGCAACGTCGACTTCGAGTACCAGCGCAACAACGAGCGCTACCAGTTCCTGCGCTGGGGCCAGACGGCCTTCGACGATTTCAAGGTCGTGCCCCCGGGCACCGGCATCGTCCACCAGGTCAACATCGAGCACTTGGCCCGCGTGACCATGACCCGTGACGGGGTCGCCTACCCCGACACCTGCGTCGGCACCGACAGCCACACCACCATGGAGAACGGCCTGGGCGTCCTGGGCTGGGGCGTCGGCGGCATCGAGGCCGAGGCCGCGATGCTCGGCCAGCCGGTCTCGATGCTCATCCCGCGCGTCGTCGGCTTCAAGCTGACCGGGGCCATCCCGGCCGGGGCCACCGCCACGGACGTCGTCCTGACGATCACCGAGATGATGCGCGAGCACGGTGTCGTCGGCAAGTTCGTCGAGTTCTACGGCGAGGGCGTCGCCCAGGTGCCGCTGGCCAACCGCGCCACCATCGGCAACATGAGCCCCGAGTTCGGCTCGACCGCCGCCATGTTCCCCATCGACGACATCACCCTGGAGTACCTGCGCCTGACCGGTCGCCCCGAGGAGCAGGTCGCCCTCGTCGAGGCCTATGCCAAGGAGCAGGGCATGTGGCACGACCCGGCCGTCGAGCCGCGCTTCTCCGAGAAGCTCGAGCTCGACCTGTCCACGGTCGTGCCCTCCATCGCCGGCCCGAAGCGTCCGCAGGACCGCATCTCGGTCTCCGATGCCAAGCAGCAGTTCCGCGGTGACCTGAAGAACTACGTCGTCGACGGCCACGGCATCACCAAGAGCTCGGTCGACGAGGAGCTGCGGGACACCTTCCCAGCCTCCGACTCGCCGAGCCACGACGCCCACGAGCTGTCCGAGGAGGCCGGCCGCCCCGAGCACTCCGCGATGCGGGCCAACGGTGACCGGGCGAGCAACCCGGCCCCGGTGACGTTGGGCGGCACGGAGGTCGACATCGACCACGGCCACGTCGTCATCGCCTCGATCACCAGCTGCACCAACACCTCGAACCCGTCGGTGATGATGGCCGCGGCCATGCTCGCGAAGAACGCGGTCGAGCGCGGCCTGCAGGTCAAGCCCTGGGTCAAGACCTCCATGGCGCCCGGCTCCAAGGTCGTCACCGAGTACTACGAGAAGGCCGGCATGTGGCCCTACCTCGAGAAGCTCGGGTACCACCTCGTGGGCTACGGCTGCACGACCTGCATCGGCAACTCCGGGCCGATCATCCCCGAGGTCTCCGAGGCCGTGAACGCGAATGACCTGGCGGTCACCTCGGTCCTCTCCGGCAACCGCAACTTCGAGGGGCGCATCAACCCCGACGTGAAGATGAACTACCTCGCCTCCCCGCCGCTGGTCATCGCCTACGCGCTCGCCGGCACGATGGACTTCGACTTCGCGTCCGAGCCGCTCGGGCAGGACAAGGACGGCAAGGACGTCTTCCTCGAGGACCTCTGGCCCGCGCCGGCCGACGTGCAGAGCACGATCGACACCGCGGTCAGCCAGGAGATGTTCACCGAGAAGTACGCCGACGTCTTCGCGGGGGACGAGCGCTGGACCTCGCTCGACACGCCGGAGGGGAACACCTTCGAGTGGGCGCAGGACTCCACCTACGTGCGCAAGCCCACGTTCTTCGACGGGATGACCAAGGAGCTCGACACCGTCGAGGACATCTCCGGCGCCCGCGTCCTCGCGCTGCTCGGGGACTCGGTCACCACCGACCACATCAGCCCGGCCGGCGCCATCAAGGCCGACAGCCCGGCCGGTGTGTACCTCACCGAGCACGGCGTCGACCGCAAGGACTTCAACTCCTACGGCTCCCGCCGCGGGAACCACGAGGTCATGGTCCGGGGTACCTTCGCCAACATCCGGCTGAAGAACCTGCTGCTGGACGGCGTCGAGGGCGGCTTCACCCGCAACTTCCTCGAGGGTGGCGAGCAGACGACGATCTTCGAGGCCAGCGAGGCCTATCTCGAGGCCGGTGTGCCGCTCGTCGTCCTCGCCGGCAAGGAGTACGGCTCCGGCTCGTCGCGCGACTGGGCGGCCAAGGGCACCAGCCTGCTGGGCGTCAAGGCGGTCATCGCCGAGTCCTTCGAGCGGATCCACCGCTCGAACCTCATCGGCATGGGCGTCATCCCGCTGCAGTTCCCGGAGGGGCAGACGGCGGAGTCGCTCGGCCTGGACGGCACGGAGACCTTCGACATCTCCGGCATCACGGCCCTCAACGACGGCCCGGCCCCGAAGACCGTCACGGTCACCGCCACCAAGCAGGGTGGCGAGCCCGTGACCTTCGACGCGGTCGTGCGCATCGACACCCCCGGTGAGGCCGGCTACTACCGCAACGGCGGCATCCTGCAGTACGTGCTGCGTTCGCTCGCTGCTTGATCCGGCCTGGCGAAGGGGTCCGCTTCTGCGGGCCCCTTCGTCGTGTCCGGCGGCGCGGGCTGGAGGGATACGGCCCTTGGTCGTTCGTTCCTCACTCCCTGAGTCGGGCCGCATCCTCCTGCCCGCGCCACCTCCTCCCTCGATCTTCCGCGCCCTCCTGAGATCGCTCACCATGCCGTAGACTCGAACAGGTGTTCGATCAAAGTTCGGCGGAGCCACCGGTGCGCACGGCTGCGCCGGGGTCGCCGGGGGCGCACACCGCGGCCCGGGCGAAGGGGGGACCGCCCGGCTGGCCGGACCGGGTGCCGCCGCCGGGGGCGCGCGGGTGGGAGCAGGCCGCGGTGTCGTGGCTGCTCGACCTCTGTCCGCCCGAGTACCGCGGTCACGCGGTGCTGCGGCGCCATCCCGTCGCCCTGGCCTGGCTGGCCGATCAGCACGTCGCGGCGCAGGTCGAGGCGATGCGACAGGCCTACCGGTGCGCCCGGATCGACCTGGGGGAGGCGCTGCCGGCGGGCACCACCCAGGCCCTCCTCGTCTGCCTGGAGCACGAGGGGCTGCGCCTGCGTGCCGCCCAGCGGGGGATCGCCCTGATCCGGGAGGTGCTCGACGGCAATGTCTTCATCGAGCGCCTGTGAGTGCCGCGGTCGCCGGTGCCGGTCCCCGGACACCTCCCGGCTCCGGGGAGACGTAGACTCGAGGGTCCCCACAGGAAGGAAAGCCAGCGTGGCAGTCCTGCAGACGATCACCTCTCCCGCCGACCTCAAGCGGGTCCCTGCCGAGCAGCTCGGCGTCCTCGCCGAGGAGATCCGGGCCTTCCTCGTCGAGCAGGTCTCGCGCAGCGGGGGGCACCTCGGGCCCAACCTCGGCGTCGTCGAGCTGACCCTGGCCATCCACCGGGTCTTCGACTCGCCGAGCGATACCGTCGTCTTCGACACCGGGCACCAGTCCTACGTGCACAAGCTCCTGACCGGGCGGCAGGACTTCAGCGGGTTGCGCACCCGAGGTGGGCTGTCCGGCTACCCGAAGCGCTCAGAGTCCGAGCACGACGTCGTGGAGAACAGCCACGCCTCGACCTCCCTGTCGTGGGCCGAGGGCATCGCCCGGGGGTACCACCTGCGCGGCGAGGACAGGCACGCCGTCGCGGTCATCGGTGACGGTGCGCTGACCGGCGGCATGGCCTGGGAGGCGCTGAACAACATCGCCGCCAACAAGGACCTCCCGCTCGTCATCGTCGTCAACGACAACGAGCGCTCCTACGCCCCGACGATCGGCGGACTGGCCGACCACCTGGCGATGCTGCGGACCCACCGCCAGTACGAGCAGGTGCTCGACTGGGGCAAGGAGACGCTGCACAGGACCCCCGTCGTCGGCCGGACCGTCTACCAGGCATTCCACTCGCTGAAGAAGGGCGCCAAGGACTTCTGGGCGCCGCAGGGCATGTTCGAGGACCTGGGGATCAAGTACGTCGGCCCCGTCGACGGCCACGACGAGGCCGCCGTGGAGCAGGCGCTGCGCCGGGCCCGCGCCTTCGGCGGGCCGGTCATCGTCCACGTCATCACGCAGAAGGGCCGCGGTTACGACCACGCCGTGGGTGACGTCGCGGACCAGTTCCACGCGGTCGGCAAGATCAACCCCGAGACCGGTCTGCCCCTGGAGATCGCCGGACGGTCGTGGACCGACGAGTTCAGCGACGAGATGCTCGACCTCGGTCGGGAGCGCACCGACATCGTCGCCATCGCGGCGGCGATGATGATGCCCGTCGGCCTGAAGCCCTTCGCCGACGCCTACCCCGAGCGCACCATCGACGTGGGCATCGCCGAGCAGCACGCGACGACGATGGCCGCGGGCCTGGCCTTCGCGGGGATGCACCCGGTCGTCGCGATCTACGCCACCTTCCTCAACCGCGCCTTCGACCAGCTGCTCATGGACTGCGCGATGCACCGGGCGGGAGTGACCTTCGTCCTCGACCGCTCGGGCGTCACCGGACCGGACGGCGCGAGCCACCACGGCATGTGGGACATGTCCCTCGTCTCCATCGTGCCCGGCCTGCGCCTGGCCGCGCCCCGCGACGGGCAGCAGATCCGTCGCGCCCTGCGCGAGGCGGTCGACATCGACGACGGACCCACCGTCATCCGCTTCCCCAAGGGCAGCGTCGCCGAGCCGCTCGAGGCGATCTCGACCACAGAGGGTCTGGACGTGCTGGCCGGTGACACCGCGGTCGACCCCGAGGTGCTCATCGTCTCCGTCGGCTCCATGGCCGGCACCGCGACGACGGTCGGGGAGAAGCTCGAGGCCGAGGGCCACGACGTCCTCGTCGTCGACCCACGCTGGGTGCTGCCCGTGCCCGACGGCGTCATCGAGCTCGCCCGTCGGGCGGGTCGGGTCGCGGTCATCGAGGACAACAGCGTCGCCGGCGGGGTGGGGGCCGAGGTCTCGCGGGCCCTCGAGGACGCCGGTCTGTCCGTGCCGGTGCACCGCTTCGGCCTGCCCAAGGAGTTCATCGAGCACGCCTCCCGGGCGCAGGTCCTGGAGGCCACCGGGCTGACCCCGGAGCCGATCGTCGAGCGGCTGCGCGACCACCTCTGACAGGCGGGGGGCGACCCCCTTCGTCCTCGGGTGTCACCGCAGGACACCAGTCCCCGGCGAATATGGGGTGCCGGACCACACCCGCCCCGGTGTCGTGCGGGCTACCTTCGCCGGAACGGTTGAGCGTCAACGGTTCTCGTTGCAGCAAAGGCGCGAGCGCTCACCGAGGGTGGAGGTCATCCCATGACACAGCGTTGGATCATCCTGACGGGCACGGCCCTGAGCCTGTCCCTGGCGGCGTGCGGCGCTCCCGGCCAGGCCAGCGGTGGTGGGGACGACGGCGGTGGCGATGCCCCCTTCGAGGTGGGCCTCGTCTACAGCAAGTCCGGCCCGCTCGCTCCGTACGGGGCGCAGTACAAGGCGGCCTTCGACGTCGGGCTCGACTACGCCACCGACGGCACCGGCGAGGTCGACGGCCGGGAGATCCGGATCAGCGAGAAGGACGACGCGGGTGACCCGTCGAAGGCCGTGTCGGCCGCGACCACCCTCATCGGCCAGGGCAGCGACATCCTCGCCGGTTCCACCTCATCGGGCGTGGCCCTGCAGGTCGCTCCGCTCGCCAAGGACAACAAGACCCTCTTCATCTCCGGTCCCGCCGCCACGGACGGGGTCACCGGGCTGAACGAGTACACCTTCCGCTCCGGTCGCCAGACCTACCAGGACGTCGCCACGGCGGGCACCATGCTCGGTGACGTCGACGGCAAGAAGGTCACCGTCCTGGCCCAGGACAGCGCCTTCGGCACCGCGAACATCGACGCCGTCAAGGGCGTCCTGGGGGAGAAGGGGGCCGAGGTCACCGCGATCGAGGCGCCGGCCGCGGCCAAGGACTTCACCCCCTTCGCGACGAAGATCAAGAGCCAGTCGCCCGACCTGCTCTTCGTCGCCTGGGCGGGGGAGAACGCCACGTCGATGTGGGGCACGCTCTCGCAGCAGGGCGTCTTCGAGACCACGACCGTCGTGACCGGCCTGGACATCAAGGCCACCCACTCGCTCTTCGGTGAGGCGGGCACGAAGATCGACTTCCTCTCCCACTTCTTCAAGGGGGCGGCCGACAACGAGGCGTACACGGCGCTCGAGAGCGGCCTGGAGGAGAACGGCGAGGAGGTCGACCTCTTCAGCAACGACGGCTTCGTCGCCGCCCAGATGGTCGTCCACGCCCTCAAGGAGGGCGAGGGTGACACCAACGCGATGATCGACGCGCTCGAGGGCTGGACCTTCGAGGGGCCCAAGGGCGACATGGAGATCCGCGCCGAGGACCACGCCATGCTCCAGCCGATGTTCACCGTCTCGCTGGAGAAGGAGGGCGGCGAGTTCGCGCCCGTCCTCGGCGAGACCATCGCCCCGGCCGACGTGGCTCCTCCCGTCGCCTCCGGCAAGTGATCGCCGCCACCGGGATCGGGTGGCGCATCGGAGGGGCTCGTATCCTCGAGGACATTACCCTCGAGGTCGGGACCGGTGAGCTGCTCGGCATCATCGGCCCCAACGGCGCGGGGAAGTCCTCGCTCGTCAACATCCTCTCCGGCGTCACCCGACCCACGACGGGTCGGGTGAGCCTGCGGGACGAGGACGTCACGCGCCTGAGCTCCACCCGACGGGCGCAGCGCGGCCTCGCCCGCTCGTTCCAGACGTCGGCGCTCTTCGACGGGCTGACCGCCCGGGAGAACGTCCGCCTGGCGATCCAGGCGGTCGGGTCGGCGCCCTTCTCTCCGTTCCGTCCCGCCAGCGGTACGGGAGTGGATGAGATCGAGGACCTCCTGGAGCGCGTCCGCATGCCCGGCAAGGGGGAGACCATCGCACGCGACCTCTCCCACGGGGACCGACGCAAGCTCGAGCTGGCGATGGCCCTGGCCTCCCGGCCGAGCGCCCTGCTGCTCGACGAGCCGATGGCGGGGGTCTCCGCCGAGGACGTCGACGGCCTGACCGAGATCATCGGCGAGGTCCGGGACAGCGGCGTCGCGGTGGCCATGGTCGAGCACCACATGCACGTGGTCCTCGGCCTGGCCGACCGCGTGGCCGTCATCCACCACGGGCAGCTGCTGGCCATCGGCAGCCCGGGCGACGTCACCTCCGACGACCGTGTGCAAGAGGCCTATCTGGGAGAAGCACTGTGACTGACGACGACCCCACCGGCACGGCACCGGTGCTCACTGTGGAGGACCTGCACGTGAGGTTCGGTGGCTCGCACATCCTGCAGGGAGTCGACTTCGAGGTGCCGGCCACCGGTGTGACCGCGCTCCTCGGACGCAACGGCGTCGGCAAGACCACGACGCTCAAGGCGATCCTCGGTCTGGCCCCGCGCACGGGCACGATCACCCTGGACGGCCGGCCCATCCAGAACCGCGCGACGACGAAGATCGTGCGCGACGGCGTGGGATACGTCCCCGAGGACCGAGAGGTCTTCGGCGGGCTGACCGTCGAGGAGAACCTGCGCCTCGTCGAGCCCGACCTGGGCACCGATGCACCCATCGTCCAGCGGCTCTTCCCCGACCTGGTCACCCGGCGCGCCCAGCGCGCCGGCACGCTGTCCGGCGGGCAGCAGCAGATGGTCTCGCTCGCGCGGGTCCTGCTGCGCGAGAACCGGCTGCTGCTCATCGACGAGCCGACGAAGGGACTGGCGCCCAAGCTGGTCACCGAGGTCGCCGACGTGCTCACCGAGGTGGCCCGGACGGCACCGGTCCTCCTCGTCGAGCAGAACCTCCCCCTCGTGCGCCGGATCGCCGACACCGTCGTCGTCATCGATGCCGGACGGGTCGTGCACACCGGCTCCGCCGCCGAGCTCGTCAACGACCAGGAGCTGACCCGCGAGCTGCTCGGGGTCTCCATGCGACGGGGGGCGGCGGCATGAGCGAGTTCACCCTCATCCTCGCGACCGGGCTCGGTCTGGGCGCGCTCTACTTCCTCGCGGCCAGCGGCCTGAGCCTCATCTACGGGCTCATGGGCGTGCTGAACTTCGCCCACAGCGCCTTCATGATGGCCGGCTCGTACGCCGGCTGGGAGGTCATGCGACGACTGCCGGACAGCATGTCGGTCACCCTCCAGCTGCTCGTGGCCGTCCTCGTGGCACTGGTGGTCGGGGCCGTGATCGGGCTGGTGGTCGAAGTGGCCCTGATCCGGCCGCTCTACAAGCACCACATCCAGCAGGTGCTCGTGACCGTCGGGCTCTCCCTCGCCGCGGTCGCCGTGGCGCAGGCCGTGTGGAGCGCCGACCCCAAGCCCATGGAGACCCCGGGATGGATGTCGACCACGACCGAGCTCGGCGGTGCGCTCCTGCCCAACGACCGTCTCGTCTTCGTGGCCGTGGCCCTGGCGCTCTTCGTCGGGCTCCTCGCGCTGCTGCGCTACACCCGACTGGGCCTGATCATCCGGGCCGGCGTGGAGAACCGCACCATGGTCGAGGCGCTCGGGATCAACGTGCGCAGCACCTTCACCATCGTCTTCGCCATGGGCGGTGCGGCGGCAGCGCTGGCCGGCCTCCTGTACTCGCAGTACGTGGGAGCGGTCTCACCCGCCCAGGGCGGCTCCCTGCTGATCTACGCCTTCATCGTCGTCGTCATCGGCGGGATGGGCTCCCTCGTGGGCACCGCCGTGGCCGCGGTGGCGGTGGGCCTGGTGCAGCAGATGGCCAACTACTACGCGGTGAGCGGAGCCGGAGACCTCTCGGTCGTCCTGCTGCTCGCGATCGTCCTGCTCCTTCGCCCGGCCTCGATGAAGGGTGGTCACGCATGAGCGCCAAGACCGTGCTCAAGATCCTTCCCGGCGTGGCCCTCGTGGTCGTCCTCGCCGTCCTGCCCTACCTGTCGCTGACCATCCCGGGCATCCTGCCGGGGCGGGTCAATGGCCCCGGCTCGCTGCAACTGCTGGCGGTCTGCTTCATCTTCGCCGGCTTCGCCCTGAGCTACGACGTGATCTTCGGGCGCACCGGCCTGCTCAGCTTCGGCCACGCGCTCTTCATCTCCGCGGGCAGCTACCTGCTGACGATGTCGCTGTCGACGTGGTCGCTGCCGCTGCCGCTCGCGATCCTCGTCGCCCTCGGCCTGACGACCCTGCTGGCGCTCATCGTCGGCGGGATCGCGTTGCGGGTCGGCGGGATCGCGTTCGCGATGGTGACCCTGGCCTTCGCCCAGGCCGGGTCGATCATCATCCTGCGCAACCCGAACGACCTCACCGGAGGTGAGGAGGGCCTGGTCCTCAACCGCGAGGCCATCCCGTCCATCCTCATCGGCGTGCAGAACGCGTCCTACCGCTACTGGCTCGCCCTGGGCTTCGTCGTCCTGGCGTGGGTCCTCGTGGCCCTCCTCGTGCGCTCGCGGGCCGGGCATGCCATGGCCGCGGTGCGCGAGAACGAGGCCCGGGCGGCGGTCCTGGGCTTCCCGGTCTACCGGGTGAAGCTGCTGGCCATCGTGGTCGGGGCCTTCCTCGGCGGGCTCGGCGGTGTCGTGCACGCGGTCGTCCTCGGTGGGTCGAGCCCGCACCTGGCCACGGCGGAGTTCACCCTCGCCCTGCTCGTCATGGTCGTGCTCGGTGGCGCCGGGCGGCTCTGGGGAGCCGTCGTCGGTGGCTTCGTCTACCACTACGCCGATGCCCGGCTGATCGAGCTCAGCGGTTCGTCCCTCATCGGGTCCCTGCCGGACCTCTTCGCGAGGCTGTTGGCCGAACCGCTGTTCATCCTGGGCACGTTGTTCGTGATCATCGTCTACTTCGCGCCGCAGGGGATCACCGGCCTGGCGGTCCGGGTGCTGCGGAGGGAGCGCGCATGAGCACCGAGCCGTCCTTCGTCATCGAGCTCCCGGAGGGGAGCCTGGCCATCCACGACCTCACGGTCGGGGCCGCGGACCCCGGGGTGCCCGTCGTGCTCGCCGTGCACGGCATCACCGCGAACGGGCTGTCCTTCCGGGAGCTCGCCGAGGAGCTGCACCGTCGGCACGGTCCCGGGGCGGTGCGGGTGCTGGCGCCCGACCTGCGCGGTCGCGCCGCGAGCCGGGACGCGCCCGGCCCGTACGGGTTGGCGGCCCACGTCGCCGACCTGGCCACGGTCGTCGGCGCCTTCGGTGCCCAACCGGTGCTCGTCGGTCACTCGATGGGCGGCTTCATCACCGCTCTCGCGGCCGCCGAGCACCCGCGGCTGGTCCGCGCAGCGGTACTCGTCGACGGTGGCCTCGCCTTCCCGCCACCGCCGGACCTCGACGTCGACGCCGCGCTGGCAGCGGTGATCGGTCCGGCGATGGACCGGTTGTCGATGCGCTTCGACGACGAGGCGGCGCACCTGGAGTTCTGGCAGCAGCACCCGGCCGTGGGCCCGGTCCTGCGCACCGGCGCGGCCGGCGAGAGCGTGCGGCGATACCTCGACCACGATCTCGTCCCCGCACCGGACACCCCGGGCGCGCTGATGAGCTCGTGCATCCTCGAGGCGGTGCGGGCCGACGGCCGGGACGTCCTGGTCAGCGAGGACGCCCACTCCGCCGCGGCCCGCGCCGTGGCGGCCGGCGTCCCGGTGGAGCTGGTCTGGGCACGACGGGGGCTGCTCGACGAGCCCCAGGGGCTGTACGACGAAGGGCGGCTGGCCGCCCTCGACCTGCCCGCCGAGCTGGTCGTGCGGGGGGTCGACGCCAACCACTACGACGTCATCCTGTCCGGGGAGGGCCTCACCGCCGTCGTCGACGCCATCGACCGCGGCCTGGCCGCCGAGGAGCCGGCCGAGCGGACTCTGGACGCGCAGAACCGCTGACGGCCGGCGCCACCTCAGCGAGTGGGGGGCGCGGAGGGGTCGGGCACGACTCAGGCCACCGCCCGGACCTGATGATCAGGTGAGACAAGCGCTTGGTCGTCCGGGCGGTGCGCCACGTGCCGACGCCTCTGCGTCACCCGCGACCGCCGAGTGCCGGCACCATCGCGTCGCCCGCGAAGCCGAGAAGCGACTCAGGCAGACAGCAGGCGACGCAGACGCAGGGCGAGCTGCAGCTCCAGGGCGCGGTCCGGGTGCTGCCAGTCGTCGCCGAGCAACGCGGCCACCCGGCCCAGTCGCTGCGCGACGGTGTTGACGTGGACGTGCAGCTCGTGGGCAGCGTGCCGGGGGCTCGCCCCGGCCGCGAAGTAGGCCACGAGCGTGCCCACGAGGTCGCTGCCGCGGGAGTCGTCGTAGTCCAGGACCGGCCCGAGGACGGTGCGGACGTAGTCCCGGACGTCGGGGTCGGAGCCGACGATCAGACCGGCGAACCCCAGCTCCGTCGCGGCGGCGCCGGTGCCCGCCCGGCCGAGGGCGACGAGCGCCCTGAGGGTGCGTGCCGCCTCCTCGTGGGCCGCAGGCAGGTCGTCCACGTCACCGATCGGACCACTGCCGCCCACCGTGATCCGCGGACCCCGGGAGACCCGGGCGACCAGTGAGCGGGCGAGGGCGTCCGGGTCGTCACCGGGGACGAGGGCGATGATCTCGTCGTCGTGCGAGCCCACGAGCGTGCCCTCACCGAGCGCCGTACCGACGGTGAGGGCCAGCGCGCGGTGCTGGGTCGCGTCGCCGCCGCGCGCCACGAGCAGGCACAGCGGGCCGCGCGGGTCCAGCCCGGCGTGCCGCAGGGAGACGGTCCGGTCGTCGTGGCTGCCGCGGGCGCCCACGAGGTCGGTGACGATGCGGTTGCGGGCGCTCTGCCGAGCCGCGTCCGCCTGCCGCTCGAAGAGGAGGACGAGGGCGGTGACGACGGCGGCCCGCTCGACCGTGCGCTGGTCGGCGTCCTCGAGCGTGCGTGGGGCGCCGACCACGAGGGTGCCCAGCTGCTCGCGTGCGGCGATGACGCCGATCGCGTGGACCCCGTCGTCCTCGACGAGTCGACCGAGGTCGTGGCGCGCCTCGTCGACGACCGGCAGGGCCAGGACCTCGTCACCCCCCGTCCGGGACGTGGGGGCCGGCCCGAAGGAGCTCAGCCGCTCACCGGCCTCGTCGAAGAGGACCGCCCACCCCCCGAGGAGATCGACGAGGGCACGCGTGACGTCGGCGACGCCACCGCCCTCGAGCACCACCGAGGCGAAGCGGTCGTGGGCCGCTGCCGCACGCTCGACACCACGTGCCTGCTGCCGCACCGTCTCGTGCGCCTCCGAGAGCGCGGCAAGCGCGGTCTGCGACTCGGCGAGCGCCCGGGTCTGCACGATGGCGACGGCGGCGAGCGCCGCGAGGTTGCCGAGGAGGCCGACCTCGGTGCGGGAGAAGGGGCGCGGGCTGCGGTTCGCCGCGAAGAGGACACCGACGAAGTTCGACTCCACGATCAGGGGCGTGCCGCAGATGGCGATGATGCCCTCGTCACCGACACCGCTGTCGATGGTGGTCGTGTGGCTGAAGCGCTGGTCGGCCGAGTAGTCGGCCGTCCAGTAGGGCTTGTGGGTGGAGGCGACCAGGCCCCCGAGTCCGTCGCCGAGGGAGAGCCGCAGCGACTGGAACTCCGCGGAGACCGACCCGTCGGTCACCCGCATGAAGGTGTCGCCGGCCTCGGGGTCGTACAGGGTGAGGTAGGCCAGGTCCGTGCCCAGGAGGGTGCGGGCCCGCCGGACGATGGCCTCCAGGACGGTGCCGGGATCCTCCTCCGAGGCCAGCTCGCGGGCGATGTCCAGCAGCGCGGACTGGGCCGACTCCCGGCGACGGTGCTCGTCACGGGCCGTCCCGACGCGCAGGACGAGGTCCTTGATCTCCTCGGGAGCCGGTGCGGACGCGAGCCGGGCGATGGAGGCATCCGAGGCGAGCAGCTCGAGCAGAGCGGTGGCCTGGTCGATCGGGGGGTCGTCCTCGCTGGCCATGAGGGTGATCCTAGGCACGAGGCTCAGTGCGCGGTCCAGCCGCAGTCCACGGGGAGGGACACGCCGGTGATGGAGGTCGCCGCAGGAGTGCAGAGGAAGAGCGCCATGGCCGCCACCTCGTCGACCTCGACGAGCCGCTTGAGGGCCACCGGTGCCAGCATGACCTGCTCGAGGACCTCGTCCTCGGAGATGCCGTGGGTCGCCGCCTGGTCCGCGATCTGCTTCTCCACCAGCGGGGTGCGCACGTACGCCGGGTTGAGGCAGTTGCTCGTGACCCCGTGCTCGGCCCCCTCGAGGGCCACCACCTTGCTCAGGCCCTCCAGCCCGTGCTTGGCGGTGACGTAGGCGGACTTGAAGGCACTGGCCCGCAGCCCGTGGACGCTGGAGACGTTGATGACGCGACCCCACCCCTGCTCGTACATGTGCGGCAGGACCGCACGCACGAGCCGGAAGGGGGAGTGCAGCATCAGCCGCTGGATCAGATCGAAGCGCTCGAGCGGGAACTCGTGCACCGGGCTGACGTGCTGGATGCCGGCGTTGTTGACGAGCACGTCGACGTCGGTGGGCAGGTCCGCCAGGGCATCGAGGTCGGCGAGGTCGATGGCCCGGGTCTCGATCCGCGCGTCCGGGTGGCTCTCGCGGAGGTGGGCCAGACCCCCTTCGTCCAGGTCGGCCGCGGTGACGCGGGCACCGGCTGCGGCGAAGGCGGCCACGCACGCCGCCCCGATCCCGCTCGCGGCGCCGGTGACGAGGACGTGCCGACCCGTCAGGTCCGGCGAGAGGGTCGACAGGGGCTCGGGGGTGCCGTCGGGGCGCTGGGTCTGCGTCGTCATGGTGACGAAGGTATGAGGCCGGTCACGGACGGCGGATGATCCGTGCCCACGTGATTGTCCGCAGAGTGTGTGTCGCCCCCACACCGGTCCCCGTGCTGGTCGGGTGCCACGATCGGGGGCGCTCCCGGGATCGCCGCCCCCCGACGATCCGCCCCCGACCCCGACTAGGAGACACCGATGTCCCTCGGACTCATCGGCATCGTGGTGTCGCTAGGCCTGCTGATGTACCTGGCCTACCGCGGCATCAATGTGCTGATCCTCGCGCCCATACTGGCGCTGCTGGCCACCCTGATGGCCGGTGGGCCGATGCTGGCGACCTACACCCAGGTCTTCATGCCCGCCCTCGGCGGGTACGCCATCACGTACTTCCCGCTGTTCCTGCTGGGCGCCATCTTCGGCAAGGTGATGGACGTCAGCGGCAGCGCCAAGGCGATCGCCGACTTCATCGTCAACCGCATCGGTGCCAGCCGCGCCATCCTCGCCATCACCCTGGCCTGCGGCATCCTCACCTACGGCGGGGTCTCGCTCTTCGTCGTCGCCTTCGCCGTCTTCCCGATCGCGGCAGCGCTGTTCAAGGAGGCCGGCCTGCCCAAGCGGCTCATCCCCGCCACCATCGCGCTGGGCTCCTTCACCTTCACGATGACGGCGCTGCCGGGCACCCCGGCCATCCAGAACGCCATCCCGGCGCCGTTCTTCAGCACCAATGCCTTCGCCGCGCCCGGGCTGGGCGCCATCGCCGGCCTGATCATGCTCGTCGGTGGTGTCCTCTGGCTCGACCGTCGCGCGAAGAAGCTCCTCGCGGCGGGCGAGGGGTACGAGCCGCCGGTGATCGCCGGCGGCGGGTTCCCCGGTTTCGGCCGGAAGAAGGCGGCCGAGGAGCAGCCCCGCGTCGAGCACAGCGACCAGGACGACCACCTCATGGAGCGCCCCCACGTGCCCGTCTGGCTCGCCTTCCTGCCGATCGTCGTCGTCATCGGGCTCAACTACGCGCTGGTCAACTGGATCTTCCCGAGCATGGAGTTCGAGTACCTGCAGCAGGAGGCGTACGGCTCGGTCGGCATCGACAAGGTCGCCGGCATCTGGGGGATCATCGTGGCCCTCGTCGCGGCGATCGTGCTCAACCTGGGCACCAACTGGGGCCGCATCCAGGACGTCAAGGCGACGGTCAACGAGGGCACGATGGGTTCCCTCCTGCCGATCTTCAACACCGCCTCGGAGGTCGGCTACGGAGCGGTGATCGCCTCCCTCGCCGCCTTCACGACCATCAAGGAGGCCGTCCTGGGCGTCTCGGGCAACCCGTTGGTCTCCCTGGCGCTGTCGGTCAACGTGCTCGCCGGTGTCACCGGCTCGGCCTCCGGCGGCATGAGCATCGCGCTCGAGGCCCTTGGCGACCAGTTCCGCACGATGGCGGTCGAGCAGGGCATCGACCTCGAGCTGGTCCACCGCGTCACGGCGATCGCCTCCGGTGGCTTCGACGCGCTGCCGCACAACGGTGCCGTGATCACCCTGCTGGGGATCTGCGGGCTCACCCACCGCCAGTCGTACAAGGACATCGGTGTCGTGGCGGTGCTGATCCCGGTGATCGCACTCGTCGCGGTGATCGTCCTGGGCACGCTGTTCGGCAGCTTCTGACCCGACTGCCACGCACGAAGGGAGGGCCCGTCACCGAGTCGGTGACGGGCCCTCCTTCGTGCTCGTGCAGGCTCAGCCGATGTCGCGGAAGGGCTGCACGCTCGCGCCGAGGGCGTTGAGTCGCTCGGCGAGGTCCTCGTAGCCGCGGTGGATGACGTAGACGTTGCGCAGGTACGAGGTGCCCGGCGCGGCGAGCATCGCCAGCAGGACGACGACGCCGGGGCGCAGTGCCGGCGGGCAGGTGACCTCGTTGGAGCGCCACCGGCTCGGGCCCTCGACGAGGACGCGGTGCGGGTCCAGCAGGGTGACCTTGCCGCCGACCTTGTTCAGCTCGGTCAGGTAGATCGCCCGGTTGTCGTAGACCCAGTCGTGGATCGTCGTCGTGCCGTGCGCGCAGGCGGCGATGAGGGCGAAGAAGGGCAGGTTGTCGATGTTCAGGCCCGGGAAGGGCATCGGGTGGATCTTGTCGATCGGGGCCCGCAGCGGCCCCGGCTGGGTGGTGATGTCGACGAGCCGGGTGCGGCCGTTGTGGGCCCGGTACTCCTCGGTCATCGAGTACTTCATCCCCATGCCGGCGAGGGTCGCCAGCTCGATCTCGAGGAACTCGATCGGGCAGCGCCTGATCGTGATCTCGGACTCGGTGACCACGGCGGCGGCGATCAGGCTCATCGCCTCGATCGGGTCCTCGCTGGGGGAGTACTCGACATCGACGTCGATGTCGCGCACGCCCGAGACCACGAGCGTCGTGCTGCCGATGCCCTCGACGCGCACGCCGAGCCGCTCGAGGAAGAAGCACAGGTCCTGGACCATGTAGTTGGGCGAGGCGTTGCGGATCGTGGTGCGCCCGGGGTGGCGAGCGGCGGCCATGAGGGCGTTCTCGGTGACGGTGTCGCCGCGCTCGGTGAGGACGATCGCGCGGTCCGCACCGTCCTGCGGGTCGACCTGGGCCTCGTACCAGCCCTGGGTGGCCTGCACGTCGAGACCGAAGTGGGTCAGCGAGGTCATGTGCGGCTCGACCGTGCGGGTGCCGAGGTCGCAGCCACCGGCGTAGGGCAGGCGGAAGTCGGCGAACTCGTGCAGGAGGGGGCCGAGGAACATGATGACGCTGCGGGTGCGCCGAGCCGCCTCCTCGTCCATGGCCTCGAGGTTGAACCTCGCCGGCGGGACGATCTCCAGGTCGGCGCTGTCCGGCAGCCACCTGGTCCGCACGCCGATCGACTCGAGGACCTCGAGGATGCGGTTGACCTCCTCGATGCGGGCCAGGTTGCGCAGGGTCGTCGTGCCCTTGTTGAGCAGGGAGGCGCACAGCAGCGCGACGGCGGCGTTCTTGCTGGTCTTGACGTCGATGGCGCCGGAGAGCTGCCGGCCACCCTCCACCTTGAGGTGGACGGCGCCGGAGCCCGACGTGCGGGTCAGTGCGACGAGCTCGGTGTCGAGGGCTTCGCTGATGCGGGCGAGGCTGTCGAGGGTGAGGTTCTGGCCGCCGGCCTCGATGCGCGTGACGGCGCTCTGGCTCGTCTCCAGGCGCGCGGCCAGGTCGGCCTGGGACAGGCCGGCGCGGTGTCGTGCGTCCTTGATGGTCGTGCCGATACGGGCGAGGTAGTCATCAGACATGCCTGCCACCGTAACTCATATATGAGTTCATACGCAGATCTGCGGGCCGCAGCGTGTCACCTGGAGGACCTCGGCCCGGGGTTGCACCACGTCCACTCGGGCAGGGGCTGCCCGTGACGGCGGTAGAGGTCCCGGTCCAGCGGGTCCTCCCACGTCAGCCGGGCGAAGGGAGGGAATCGGCGCCCTCTCCGGTCACGGGCGATGAGGTCGTCCGTGCCCCAGGCCTCGTCGGCGACCTCCTCGGCATCGGCATCGGCTGCCGGGCTGAGGCGTCGGGCTGCGACCCGCCCGCCTACGCGTCCGGGTGGGCCTCGAAGGCCGCGACGAGCATCGGTGCCACGATCTCCTGCTGCCACGGGCGCACGCCGTGCTCGGCCAGCGCGGCCGCGAAGCCCTCGGTGCTCCGCTCGGCCGGCGGGCTCCACACGACACGGCGAAGCGGATCGGGGGAGCAGACGTTCTCGATCGGGATCGTGTGCTCCTCGGCGAAGGCCGTGAGGGCGGCACGGGTCGTCGTCAGCCGCTCCGCGGCGAGCGGGTCGCGGTTGGCCCACGAGCGCTGCGGCGGGGGCCGTCCGACTTCAGCGTCGGTGGCGGCAGCTCCTCGTCCGCCAGCTCCCGGGCCCGCTCGACGGCGGCGAGCCAGGCACGCTGGCTGCGCTGGATGGCGCGGTGACCGCGGGGCAGGTCGCCCGGACCTCCCGGCGCGGCCTGCGCGATCTCGACCAGGGCCGCGTCAGGGATGACGCGCCCGGGGGAGGTGTCGCGCTCACGGGCGATCCGGTCGCGCTCCCACCACAGCTCGCGCACGGTGGCCAGGACGCGGGGCTGGCGGATCTTGTGCAGGCCGGAGGTCCGTCGCCACGGGTCCTGGCGCGGGGCGGGCCGCCAGTCCAGGAGCGAGGTGAACTCCTGTCTCGCCCACTCCGACTTGCCCTGCGCCGCGAGGTCGGCGCCCATGAGGTTGCGCACCTCGGTGAGCACCTCGACGTCGAGAGCCGCGTAGCGCAACCACGGCTCCGGCAGGGGCCGGGTGGACCAGTCGACGGCCGAGTGCTCCTTGGCCAGCGAGATCCCGAGGTAGTGCTCGATCACGGCGGCGAGCCCGACCCGGGGCAGCCCGAGCAGGCGGGCGCCGAGCTCGGTGTCGAAGATCTGTCGTGGCACCAGGCCGACGTCGCGCAGGCAGGCGAGGTCCTGGGTGGCTGCGTGCAGGATCCACTCACCGGTCCCGATCGCCTGGTCGACCGGCTGGAGGTCGGGGAGGAAGACCGGGTCGATCAGCCAGGTGCCCGAGCCCTCACGTCGCAGCTGCACCAGGTAGGCGGCCTGCCCGTAGCGGTAACCGGAGGCGCGCTCGGCATCGATGGCGACCGGCCCGACGCCGGCCGAGATCGCGTCCGCGCACGCGATCAGCTCGGACTCGCGCGTGATGACGTCCGGGACACCCTCGGCGGGTTCGGCGAGCAGCGGGAGAGGTGCCTTCGTGGCCTCCTCGTCCCCGCCCTTCGCCGGTCCCGAGCTCAACGGCGCCGTCCCGGGAGTGCGACGACTCCCTCCGGCAGCGGGGGCAGCCCGCCGACCGTCCCCAGCATGTCCACCCACGCGGACAGGTGCGTGCCGGCGTCAGCGTCGGTGGGGCTCCACGAGGCGCGGATCTCCATCTCGACGCTGGGCTCGCGGTCGTCGAGGTCGCCGAAGGACTCCGAGACCACATGGGTGACGGTCCCCGCGAGGTTGTGCGCCTCGATACCGTGCGCTTGGAGCGCATCGGTGAGCCACGACCAGCCGACCGCGCCGAGCATCGGGTCACCGGCGACCTCGGCCTCGAGCTCCGCCCGGGCGAAGGTGACCACGCGCCATGCACCGCCCCACGGCTCGGGCTCCTGCGGGTCGTGCAGCAGCACGAAGCGTCCGGTGGCCACGTCCTCACCGTCCGAGGCATCGACGATGTCGGCGGTCATCGCCACGGCCTGGGGTGCGAGGCGGGTCGGCGCCGGGACCTCGGTCAGGCGCACCTCTGGACGCAGCCGCGCTTCGTGCACGCTGCGCAGGGCGTGATCGAAGTCGGGCGACTGCGCACCGGAGATCTGTCGGGAGGCCACCATGTGAGGGTAGGTCGCCGGACGCGGTGCGGACGGGAGGCCACGCCGGGGGAGACGTACCGTTACCCGCGTGACGATCGTCCTCGCCCTCGCGGCCTCCGTGACCTGGGGTGCCTCGGACTTCATCGCGGGGATCCTCTCCGGTCGGCTCCCGGCGCGCACCGTCGTCATCTGCTCCCAGGCCGTGGCCCTGGTCGCGATCTCCGGTGTCGTCCTCGTCGTCGGGCTGCCCCTGCCACCGGGCCCGTGGTGGCTGTGGGGCGCGGTCGGGGGAGTGGCCGAGGGCGCCGGCCTGCTCGCCCTCTACAGCGGCCTGGCCCGCGGCCGCATGGGCATCGTGACGCCGATCGCCGGTCTCGGTGTCCTCGTCCCCGTGGTCGTCGGACTCGTCCGCGGCGACCCCGTGACCGTCCTGCTCGGCGCCGGCATCCTGCTGGCGATCGTCGGGGGCGTCCTCGCCAGCGGCCCCGAGGTCGAGGGTGGCGGCGAAGGGGGCGACGCCACCTCCATCCTCTACGCCGTCCTCGCGGCCCTCGGGCTGGGGACGGCGATGGCCTGTGTCGACCTCGGCAGCCGGGTCTCGGGGCTGCACACCCTGTGGGCGATGCGGGTGGCGTCGGTGGGCGTCTTCCTGCTGCTCGCCCTGGTGCTGACGACCCGGTGGCGCATCCCCCGAGGGCTGGCCCCGGGCCTGGTCGTCGTGGGCATCGCCGACCTGTCGGCCACCGCGCTCTTCAGCATGGCCACGACCCGAGGGCACCTGAGCATCGCCGGGGTGCTCGCCTCGCTGTACCCGGTGACGACGATCCTGCTCGCGTGGCTGCTGCTGCGCGAGCGGCTGCGGCCCGTGCAGGTCGTCGGGGTGGCCGCCGCGCTGGCGGGTATCGCCCTCATCGCCAGCTGACCCACCCCCTTCGCCCGGGGCCGGGAGGAGGCACCCTGCATGGGAGGATCGGGGGCGTGAACACCGCAGCCTCGCCCTCCGACAGCCCCCTGGTCCGCGCGGCCCGGGGCCAGTCCGTCCCGCACACCCCGGTGTGGTTCATGCGCCAGGCCGGCCGCTCCCTCCCGGAGTACCGCGAGCTGCGGGCCGGCACGACGATGTTGGAGGCCTGTCGCACCCCCGACCTCGTCACCGAGATCACCCTGCAGCCGGTGCGCCGCCACCGCGTGGACGCCGCGATCTTCTTCTCCGACATCGTCGTCCCGCTCGAGGCCGTCGGCATCGACATCGACATCGAGCCGGGTGTCGGTCCGGTGCTGGACGTGCCCTTCCGCTCCCGGGAGGACCTCGACCGCATCCCGGAGCTGACCCCCGACATGGTCGGCGACATCACCGAGTCCGTCCGGCGGATCGTGCTCGAGCTCGGGGCGACACCGCTCATCGGATTCGCCGGTGCCCCCTTCACGCTGGCCTCGTACCTCATCGAGGGTGGACCGAGCAAGAACCACGAGAACACCAAGGCGCTCATGCACGGCGACCCGCAGCTGTGGCACGACCTGTGCGCGCGCCTGTCGCAGATCGCCGCGACCTTCCTGCAGGTGCAGGTCGACGCCGGTGCGAGCGCCGTCCAGCTCTTCGACTCCTGGGCCGGGTTCCTCTCCAGGGCCGACTACCGACGGCACGTCCTGCCGCACAGCACGGCGACGCTGTCCGCACTCGCGGACCGTGACGTCCCGCGGATCCACTTCGGTGTGGGCACCGGTGAGCTGCTCGTGGATATGGCGGGCGCGGGGACCGAGGTCATCGGCGTCGACTACCGCGTCTCCCTCGCCGAGGCCATCGAGCGCGTCGGCGGTGACCAGCCGGTGCAGGGCAACCTCGACCCCGCGCTGCTCTTCGCCCCCTGGGAGGTCATCGAGACCCAGGTGCGCCGGATCCTCGCCGAGGGGCGCGCGGCGCCCGGACACATCTTCAACCTCGGCCACGGGGTCCTGCCGGACACCGACCCGGTCGTCCTCACCCGTGTCGTCGAGCTGGTCCACGAGGTCAGCGGGCGTTGATGCCTCCCCGCGTGATCGTCGTCGGTGGGGGCATCGCCGGTCTGGCCACGGCCCACCACCTGCTGGCGCAGCGGCCCGACCTCGACGTCCTCGTCGTCGACGCGGGGGAGCGGCCGGGCGGCAAGATCCGTGGGGTGGAGGTCGGCGGTGTCACCGTCGACGTCGGTGCCGAGTCGGTCGTCGCGAGCAGCCGGACCGCGCGTGAGCTGATCACCGACGTGGGACTGGCCGACCGTCTGGTCCATCCCGAGCCGGTCCCGGCCACCATCTGGTCCCGCGGCGCGCGCCACCACGTCCCGGCGCGCAGTTACCTGGGCATCCCGTCCGGCGAGACCGACCTCGGCGGCCTCCTGACCGGGGGTGAGGTCGCCCGGGCTGCGGGACCGGCCCCTTCGCCCTCGACGGTGATGTGTCGGTCGCCGACGCGGTCGGCTCCGTGTACGGCCGGGCGGTGGTCGACCGGGTCGTCGAGCCGCTGCTCGGTGGGGTCTACGCCGGACGGGTCGATGCACTGTCCCTGCGGGCGACGATGCCGGGGCTGTGGTCGGCGATGGACGAAGGGCGGTCCATGCCCGAGGCCGTCGCGTCCCTCCTGCCGGAGCCGGTGACGCCACCGAGACCGCGGGTCATGGGACTCGACGGTGGCCTCAGCGCGCTCGTGGAGGCCCTTGCCGCCGGTGTCACGGCTGCCGGCGGCACCATCCTGCGGCAGACCCTCGCCCGCGGGCTGGAGCGCACGGCCACGGGGTGGCGCGTGGTCACCGGACCGACCATCGACCCGGTGGCCCACGACGCGGACGCGGTCGTCCTCGCCACCCCGGCCGCACCGACGTCTCGGCTCCTCGCCGACCACGCCCCTGCGGCATCCCGTGCGCTGGCCGGGATCGAGTACGCGTCGATGGCCGTCGTCACGCTCGCCCTGCCGAGCGCGCAGCTGCCGGCGTTGCCCGGCAACGGCTTCCTCGTCCCGGCCGTCGACGGGCACACGATCAAGGCCGCGACCTTCTCCGCAGCAAAGTGGGCCTGGGTGCGCGACGCCTCCTCCGAGGTGACCCTCCTGCGTGCGTCGATCGGCCGGGCCGGTGAGGTCGCGAGCCTGCAGCGCAGCGACGACGAGCTGCGTGCCGTCGCCCTCGACGAGGTCGGGCAGGCGCTCGGGGCCCCGCTGCCGCAGCCGGTCGACACGCACGTGCAGCGCTGGGGCGGGGGACTGCCCCAGTACGACCTCGGGCACACTGGCAGGGTCGCCACGACACGGGCGGACGTCACCGGCCTGCCGGGGCTCGAGCTCGTCGGCGCCGCCTACGACGGAGTGGGCATCGCGGCCGTCCTGGACGGCGCGGTCCGGGCCGCGACCACCATCTCGTCCACGTGCCCCCCTTCGACCCCCACCCGACAGGAGCAGCGATGACCACCCGCCCCGCACCCGCCAAGCCCGACCGCGAGCAGCTCGAGGCGATCAACGCCTCCGTGCACTACGCGATGTTCTCCGTCTTCGCCCTGACCACTCCACTGGGCGACGCCGACCGGGCCGCGCTCACCAGCGAGGTGGAGGAGCTGATCGCCGCCGTGACCGAGGGCGGCGTCACCGTCCGCGGGGTCTACGACGTCGCCGGCCTGCGCGCCGACGCGGACCTGCTGATCTGGTGGCACGCCGACGAGGTCGAGCTGCTCCAGGACGCCTACAAGCGCCTGCTGCGCACCCGGCTGGGGGCGCACCTGAAGCCGGTGTGGTCCAACGTCGCGTGCCACCGCCAGGCCGAGTTCAACCGCAGCCACGTGCCCGCCTTCATGGCCGGTGAGCCGGTGCGCGACTACGTGTGCGTCTACCCCTTCGTGCGCTCCTACGACTGGTACGTCATCGACGAGAAGGACCGGCGCGCCATGCTCGCCGAGCACGGCGCCATGGCCCGCGACTACCCCGACGTGCGCGCCAACACCGTCCCCGCCTTCGCCCTGGGCGACTACGAGTGGATCCTGGCCTTCGAGGCCGACGAGCTGCACCGCATCGTCGACCTCATGCGGGAGCTGCGTGCCTCCCGCGCCCGCCTGCACGTGCGCGAGGAGATTCCCTTCTTCACCGGGCCCCGCAGGAGCGTCGAGCAGCTCGTGGAGGGCCTGCGCTGAGGATCGCGCCTCACCCGCCTCCTGATTATCGGGTCACCCGATAAACCCCCGGTTCGCGCGAGTTTCTTACTCCTGCGAACCGGGGGTTTCTCATGCGGAGTTCCCGGGGGCCTCTCCTCATCCACATCCGGGCCCACCCGGTCAGGGATCCACAGACCGCGGCGTGCTCACAGCAGGCGTCTCGGGTGCGAGCCACTGTTGCACCCATGATCGACGTGGCTCCCACCCTCTTCAGCGAGCTCCTTGCCCTCCCCGACAGGATCTTCACACGCCAGGACGCTCTGGGGGCGGGTCTGTCCGACGAGGTGCTCAACGCGGCCCTTCGTCGGGGGCTCATCACCCGCATCTGCCGGGGCGCGTACACAGTGCCCGGTACGTGGACGCGGGAAGAGCACCGTCACCTCCTCGCCAAGGCCGCACTACACACCTATCCCGATGCGGTCCTGATCGGCGCCACGGCGGTCGCGGCCCACGGCATCCCGCTCTTCGAGGTGCCGGTCGTGCCAACGGACATCGCGCGACCCATCATCCGCGAGGCCCGTACGGAGCACCTGCGCATCCGCCCCCTTCGTCATGGGCTCGTCGAGACACCGTGGGGACCTGCGACGGACTTGGCGACGGGACTCGTCCAGATGACCATGGATCACGGCATCACCGCGGGAGTGGCATCGATCGACGCGGCCCTGCAGTGGCAGGAGACAACCACCCAAACCCTCGAGGCCGCCTACGAGCTCGTCCGGCGATGGCCGCTCTCGTCGCGTGTGAGGTGCGCGCTCGAATGGGCAGACGGTGACGCGGAGTCGCTCGGTGAGAGCGTCACCCGGGTCATCCTGCGCGCGGCCGGATGGCAGGTCGCCTCGCAGGTCCCGATCGTCGATCGGCATGGTGAGTTCGTCGCCCGGGTCGACCTCGGCATCGAGGGGACCAGGGTCCTGATCGAGTTCGACGGCAAGGTGAAGTACGCGGACGGGGGTGCCGATGCACTCTTCCGGGAGAAGAAGCGTGAGGACCGCCTCCGGGCCCTCGGCTACGTCATCGTGCGGGTGACCTGGGCCGACCTCTTCCATGCGCAGCGCATCGTCGCCGCCGTGTCGGCGGCACTCTCCGCCGCGGCGTAGGAGTTCCACGGGATCCGGCACATCTGCAGCGGTTGGCTGGCGGATCCCGAGCCGTGATGTGCGGACCGCGGCACGGCGCACCGCTCCAACGGAACAGGTGGCGTCGGCCGGCCCACGACCCCTGCTCCTGCGGGAGATGGCAAGAGAAACCCCCGGTCAGCAGGAGTAAGAAACTCCTGCGGACCGGGGGTTTATCGGGTCACCCGATAATCGGGGGACAGATGGGGCGCCTCAGCCCTGAGCAGGGCGCAGCGTCATCGAGATCGAGTTGATGCAGTACCGCTGGTCGGTGGGGGTGTCGTACCCCTCACCCTCGAAGACGTGGCCCATGTGGCTGCCGCAGTTGGCGCAGCGGACCTCGACGCGGGGACGGCCCGGCAGCGAGTCGTCCTCGATGTACTCGACGCGGTCCCCGGCGAGGGGGGAGTAGAAGGAGGGCCACCCGCAGTGGCTCGAGAACTTCGTCTCCGAGGTGAACAGCTCGGTGCCGCAGGCGCGGCAGGCGTAGACGCCCTCCGTCGTGGTCTCGTTGTACTCACCGGTGAAGGGACGCTCCGTCCCGGCGGCGCGAAGCACGGAGTACTCCTCCGGGCCGAGCTCCTGGCGCCACTCCTCGTCGGTCTTGCTCACGGCGTAGTCGCGGCCGGTGGGCTCCATCATGGTGTGACTCCTTCTCGTCGCTGGTCTCCATCATGCAACGCCGCGGCCCCCGGAGATCATCCGGGGGCCGCGGCGTGCGGGTCGTCGCCCGGGGATCAGTCGATCTCCCGGTGCGCCAGGTACTCCGGTCGCGGGGCGGAGGCCGCGAAGGGCTCCTGCAGCCGGTTGGAGACGGCGTTGAACACGACGAAGAGGTTGCTGCGCGGGTCCGGGGAGATGTTGCCGGCCGAGGCGTGCATGCAGTTGGAGTCGAAGTACAGCGCCGATCCGGCGGGGCCGGTGATCATGTCGATCCCGTGCTCCTGTGCCAGTCGCGTGACATCCTCCTCGTCGGGGGTGCCGAAGGGCGGGCGGTAGGAGCTCAGCGACTCGCGGTGGTAACCGTCGGGCGTCTCCCCGACGCAGCTGACGAACTGCTTGTGCGAGCCGGGGATGATCATCAGCGCGCCGTTGGTCTCGTAGTTCGGTGTCAGCGCGAGCGAGACGCTGAGGGCACGCGGGGTCGGCATGCCGTCCTCCGCGTGCCAGGTCTCGAAGTCGCTGTGCCAGTAGAACGGTCCGCCGGCGAAGCCCGGCTTGAGGTTCATCCGGCTCTGGTGGACGTAGACGTCGTCGCCGAGGATCTGCCGGGCCACCCCGACGATGTCCTCGCGGCCCACGATCTCGGCGATCGCGTCGCTGAGCCGGTGGACGGCGAAGATCGAACGAACGTCACCACTGGAACGCTCGCGGATGATCCGCTCGTCCTCGCCGAGGCGGTCGGTGATGGTGCCCACCTCGGACAGGCAGGTGGCGATGTCGTCCTCGGAGAGGACTGACTCGGCCGTGTGGTAGCCGCGCTGGTCGTAGCCGCGCAGCTGGTCCCGCGACAGTGGGCCCGAGGCATCCTGGCTCCACACCACGGAGTGGGAGCGCGGCTCGATCTGGCTGCGGTCGGCCAGACGGGTGCGATAGACGTCGATCGTCGTCGTGCTTGCGGTTTGAGTTCCCGTGATCAATGCAGATCCCTTTCGCTCAATCCGGCGTCGGTGGTGCCGGTCTTCGTGTTTTGTTGTCAACGAGGGGGGGACTTGCTCCCTGTCGGCAGATTGCCAATGTGCGCCCTGCGGCGCAACCATGTCCTACCCGGCGGGCGAGGCGTCATGTGGGCCTTGGCCCGCTTCTTTCGTCCGCGGAGCCCATAGGCTGGCGGCATGGCCAGGACACCGGCGGCAGTCGTGACGGCAGGGGAGCGGGAGGTACGGGTCTCCAGCCCGGACCGGGTCGTGTACGAGGAGACCGACCGGACCCCTGCGATCACCAAGCTCGAGGTCTGCGAGTACGTCGCCGCCGTCGGCGCGACGATGATGCGCACGATCGGTGAGCGCCCCACCGCGATGGAGCGCTGGCCGGACGGCTGGCGCGAGGGGATGCGCCTGGCGGTCGGCCCCAAGGACGGCGACGCCGACGGTTTCTACCAGAAGAGGCTTCCCCGGGGAGCGCCGGACTACGTCGAAACCGTCGACATCACCTTCCCGAGCGGACGCACGGCCGCCGAGCTGTGCCCGACGGAGCCGGCGGCGCTGGTGTGGGCGGCCCACATGGGGACGCTGACCTTCCACCCGTGGCCGGTGCGGCGGCCCGATGTCGACCACCCGGACGAGCTGCGGATCGACCTCGACCCGCAGGAGGGGACCGACTTCGCCGACGCGCAGCGGGTCGCCGGGGTCGCCCGCGAGCTGCTGGAGGAGCTCGGTCTGCGGGGCTACCCCAAGACGAGCGGCAACCGCGGGATCCACATCTACGTGCGGATCGAGCCACGGTGGTCCTTCGAGGAGGTGCGCCACGCGGCGATCGGCTTCGGTCGCGAGCTCGAGCGCCGTGACGACTCGGTGACGACGGCCTGGTGGAAGGAGGAGCGCGGCGAGCGGATCTTCGTCGACTACAACCAGAACAACCGCGACCGCACGATCGCCGGGGCCTGGAGCCTGCGGGCGCGGCCCGGAGCACCCGTGAGCACGCCGATGACGTGGGAGCAGCTCGCAGCCGTCACCGACCCGCGCGAGTACAACCTGACCACCGTCTTCGACCACCTCGCCGACGGCGACCCGTGGATCGACATGGACGACCGGGCCCACTCGTTGGACCCCTTGCTCGAGCTGTGGGAGACCCTGCCCGGTGGCGAGCTGAGCTTCCCGCCCGACTACCCCAAGATGCCCGGCGAGCCCCCACGGGTGCAGCCGAGCAAGAAGGTCGCCGAGCACTGGGACGAGGAGGGCAACCGCATCGAGGACTGAGCCCCCGGGACCACTCAGTCGGCGAGGACCTCGCCCAGGTCGTAGGCCGCGGCCCGGTCGATCTGGTCCAGCGTGCACGACTCCGGTTCGCGGTCCGGCCGCCAGCGCAGGAACTGCACGGTGTGCCGGAAGCGGTGCCCCTCGAGCTGGTCGAAGGCGACCTCGACCACCCACTCGGGGTGCAGCGGCACGAACGAGACGTCCTTGCCCGAGGAGAAGCGTGACCGGTCGGTCTCGGCGTGCTCGACCGAGCCGTCCGCGTCCCGTCGCACGAGCGGCTCGAGCTCGTCCACGAGCTCCAGGCGCCGCTTGGCGGTGAAGGCCGCGATCCCGCCGACGTTGAAGAGCTGGTCACCGTCGTAGAGACCGAGCAGCAGCGAGCCGACGCCCTGCCCGGACTTGTGCACGCGGTAGCCGGTGACGACCGCCTCCGCGGTGCGCTTGTGCTTGATCTTGAGCATCGTGCGCCTGCCCGGCTCGTACGTCGAGGCGAGCGCCTTGGCCACGACCCCGTCCAGCCCGGCGCCCTCGAAACGCACGAACCAGTCCCGGGCCTCGTCCGCGTCCCGCGTCACCCTCGTCAGGTGCAGCGGGGCTCCCTTCGCCATCGTGGTGAAGACCGACTCGAGCTGCTCCCGGCGGCGGGCGAAGGGGGACCCGGTCACGTCCTCGTCGCCGAGGGCCAGCAGGTCGAAGGCGATGAGCTCCGCCGGGGTCTGCGCGGACAGCTTGGTGACGCGTGACTCGGCGGGGTGGATCCGCTGGCCGAGTGCCTCCCAGTCCAGGCGCTGCGCACCCGGCTCACCGCTGCGGACGACGATCTCGCCGTCGACCACGACCCGGTCGGGCAGGTGCTCGCGGCAGGCGTCGACGAGCTCGGGGAAGTACCGGGTGAGTGGCTTCTTGCCGCGACTGGCCAGCTCGACGTCGTCCCCGTCCTTGACGACGAGACACCGGAACCCGTCCCACTTCGGCTCGTAGGAGTACCCCCCGTCGACGGCGTCGGCCGCCGGCACCTCCGTGACGGCCTTGGCGAGCATCGGGGACAGGTCGAGGTCGGGAAGGGGTGTCACTCGTCACATTCTGCCCCCTCCGTCCCGGATTTGAGAGCATGGTCCCGTGACGACGTCGAGGACCGTGGCCGAGCGGGCAGTGACCTACGGGTCCGTCGCCGCCGCGTCCGCGCTCGTGGGAGCAGGCTCCGTCTGGGTCGGGGGCGCGACCTACTTCGCCCGCCGCGTCCTCACCCCGGACCCGATCCGCCCCGACGACACCGTCGTCCACGTCGTGCACACCGACAGCGTCACGCTCTCGGGCACCGATGACATCCTCGTCCCCGGCCGCTACGGCCTCTGGCTCGACGGCGGCAGGGGTCATGCCCGGGTCGGCGGCGTCCTCGAGGTCGACCACCGGCGCCGGCGGGTACGCCGCGAGCTGCTCGGGGTGGACCGGGGGACGCTGCAGCCGGGTCCCGCTCGCTTCAACGGCTACTACTGGGGGCGCGACCCGCAGGCGGACCTCGGCCTGGCGACCGAGGAGGTGGTCGTCCCCGCCGGGCTCGGGCCGATGCCCGCCTGGATCACGCCGGCCCCGCACGGCACCGGTGACCGCTGGGCGATCCTCGTCCACGGTCGCGGCGCCCAGCGCATCGAGGCGATCCGGGCCGTCCCCGCGCTGCACGAGGCGGGCCTGACCTGTCTGGTGCCGAGCTACCGCAATGACGGCGAGGCCCCGGTGGGCCCCGACGGGCGCTACAACCTCGGCCTGTCGGAGTGGCGCGACATCGAGGACGCCGTCTCGCTGGCGTTGGCCCGTGGAGCCCAGGAGATCATCCTCGTCGGGTGGTCCATGGGCGGCGCGATCGTGCTGCAGTTCCTCGACCGCTCGCCCCTCTCCAGCGTCGTCTCGCGGGCCGTGCTCGACGGCCCGGTCGTCGACTGGGGGGACGTGCTCAAGCACCACGCCGATCTGCACCGTGTGCCCGCGCCCGTCTCCCACCTGGGCAGCGCCCTGATGGGGCAGCACTGGGCCAAGCGCCTCGTGGGGGTCTCGGAGAGCGTCGACGTCGCCAGGACCGACTGGGTCGCCCGGGCCGAGGAGCTGCACCACCCGATGCTCCTCATCCACTCGCGCGACGACGAGTTCGTGCCCGTGGGGCCGAGCGAGGCGCTCGCACAGGCGCGGCCCGACCTGGTCACCTTCGAGCCCTGGTCGCTCGCGCGGCACTGCAAGGAGTGGAACGTCGACCCGCGGCGCTGGAACGCCGTGGTCGCCGACTTCGTGCGCTGACCCCGCTCGTTGCCCGCGACCCCCGCTCCGCGCGCAGCGGGCCGGGGCCCGTCGAGCGGGGTTCAGCGCACCGGGCGCCAGAGACCGAGCAGGGTCCCGTCCTCTTCCAGCAGGTGCCGACAGGCGAGCTCGACGTCGACGTCGGCGCCCTCGAGCAGACGCGGGTGGTCACCCCGGCCGCCACCGACGAGATTCGGCGTCCACGACAGGGCGATCTCGTCGACGAGACCGAGCGCGACCAGCTCGGCGGCGAGGGTGGGGCCCCCTTCGCAGAGGACGTGGGGACCGACCTCCCGACGCACGCGCTCGAGCAGCCGCGGCAGGTCGACACCGTCCTCCCCGCAGATCCAGACCGACTCGCCCTCGGTGGCACCCGAGGCCGCGGTCGTCGCGAGGACCACGCCCTCCTGCCCCCGCACGGAGTCCGGCAGCTCGGATCGGCCCGAGACCACGACGACGGGGAGGCGTGCCGGGCCGTACTCCTCGGCCCGCACCGTCCCTGCCCCGACGAGGAGGACATCGGCCGCCCGGCGCATCGCCGTGAAGCCACGGTGGTCGGCCGCGGAGTTGATCGTCCCCGACCGTCCGTCGGGACCGGTCGCCGCCCCGTCGAGCGTGGTGACGAAGTTCAGCCGCAGGAGCGGTCCCGTGGCGGCGTAGAGCGCATCGAGGTCGACGCTGGTGAGCTCGTCACCGGGGGAAACGCGGGCGGCGGCGTGGTCACAGGTCAGGACGCGCATGCCGCGAGTCTGCCCCACGAGGGCCGTGGCTGACATGATCGACGGATGGGCAAGGACACGAAGTCGGGCACGAAGAAGACCTCCTCGAGCACGCCGTACCGGGATGCCCTGCGCGTGGAGCCGGGCTCGGACCTGACCGCCATCGACACCCGCGGCACCCCGATCTTCGACGGCGGCAAGACGAAGGGCAAGGAGGCGTTGGCCGATCTGGCCAAGCCCGTGTCGGACCTGCAGGAGCGGCTCTTCGCCGAGGCGACCACAGGGAGTCGGCGCAGCATCCTGCTGGTCATCCAGGGCATGGACACCGCCGGCAAGGGCGGCGTGATGCGCCACGTCGTCGGCAACGTCGACCCCCAGGGCGTGGCGATCACCGCGTTCAAGGCGCCGACGGACGAGGAGCTGCAGCACTCCTTCCTCTGGCGCATCCGCAAGGCACTGCCGCAGCCCGGGCAGATCGGGGTCTTCGACCGCAGCCACTACGAGGACGTTCTCGTCGCGCGAGTCCACGAACTCGTGCCCAGGACGCAGCTGTCACGTCGCTACACGCAGATCAACACCTTCGAGGAGGACGTGGCCGGCTCGGGCACGACGATTATCAAGGTGATGCTGCACATCAGCAAAGACGAGCAGAAGGAGCGACTGGCGGAGCGGCTCGAGCGGCCGGACAAGCACTGGAAGTTCAGTCCCGGCGACATCGACGAGCGTGCCCACTGGGACGAGTACCAGGAGGCCTATCGCATCGCGATCGACCGGTGCTCCACCGGCATCGCGCCGTGGTACGTCGTGCCGGCGGACCGCAAGTGGTACGCCCGGCTCGCCGTGATGAATCTGCTCAAGGAGCACCTCGAGGGACTGGACCTGCACTGGCCGGCGGCGCACTTCGACGTCGGGGAGCAGCAGGAGCGGCTCAGGAGGTCCTGATCGCTCCGGCGGCTACACCGACGCCGAAGCCCGGTGGATGGCGGTGGCCCCGGCCAGGGTGACGAGGTCGGGATCCAGGGTGCCGAAGTTCATCGCCCTGGCCCCGCCGAGGCGCGAGGCCACGAAGGCCTCGGCCATGTCGCCGGGGGAGTGGGCGACCATCAGGCTCGCCTGCAGGACCAGCGCGAGGCGCTCGACGAGCCGCCGCGAGCCCATGGCCACCCGGTCGGCGTCCTGGGCCCCGAGCTCGCTGCAGTCGCGCTCCAGGTCGTCCAGTGCGGCGTCGAGGACGGGGAGCTGTCCACGGGCGACGGAGGCCTCCTTGAGCAGCGCCATCAGCGAGGCCGGCTCCTTGGCGATCGCCCGGAGCACGTCCAGCGCGTTGACATTGCCCGAGCCCTCCCAGATCGAGTTCAGGGGAGCCTGCCGGTAGAGCCGGGCCATGCCGTGGTCCTCGACGTAGCCGTTGCCGCCGAGGCACTCCATGGCCTCCGCGGTGAAGGTCGAGGCGCGCTTGCAGACCCAGTACTTGCCGACCGCGACCCCGAGCCGGGACAGCTCGGTGTCGCCCTCGTCGAGCGCGTGGGCCAGGCGCAAGCCCAGCAGGGTGGCTGCCTCGGACTCCAGGGCGAGATCGGTGAGGACGTTGCGCATCAGCGGCTGGTCGACGAGGGTGCGCCCGAAGGCGACGCGGTGCTGTGTGTGGTGGACCGCCCGGGTCAGCGAGGCGCGCATCGTCGCGGCCGACCCGAGGATGCAGTCCAGCCGGGTGGTGGCCACCATGTCGATGATCGCCCGGACCCCGCGGCCCTCCTCGCCGACGAGCGCGCCCCAGGTGCCGTCGAGCTCGACCTCGGAGGAGGCATTGGAGCGGTCGCCGAGCTTGTCCTTCAGCCGTTGCAGGGCGAAGGGGTTGCGCGTCCCGTCCTCGAGGACGCGGGGGACGAGGAAGCAGCTCGGAGCGGCCTCCGGAGAGGTCTTGGCCAGCACGAGGAAGACGTCACTCATCGGTGCCGAGCAGAACCACTTGTGCCCGGTCAGCCGATAGGTCTGCCCGGTCATCGGCCCGCCGGGCGCAGCGACGGCGTGGGTGGTGTTCGCCCGCACGTCGGAGCCGCCCTGCTTCTCGGTCATCCCCATGCCGGCGATGACGCCGGACTTCGCCCCCGGCTCGCGCAGCCCGAAGTCGTAGTCACGGGAGGCCAGCTTGCTCTCCCAGCGCGCCGCGAGCTCCGGTGAGTGGCGAAGGGCGGGGACGGCCGCGTTGGTCATCGTGATCGGGCAGATGTGGCCGGGCTCGGCCTGGCTCCAGGTGATCAGGCCGGCCGCCCGCCGCACGTGCGCGCCGCTCCCTTCGCCCCGGGTCCATGCCTCGCCGGTGAGCCCGGCGTCGGCGGCGGTACGCATCAGCTCGTGCCATCCGGGATCGAACTCGACCTCGTCGATGCGGTGACCGAAGCGGTCGTGGGTGACCAGCCGCGGGGTGTTGCGGTGGGCACGGTCGGCCCAGCCGGCGGCCTCCTGCGAACCTGCCAGGAGCCCCAGGGCGGTGAGCTCCGCCACGGACGTCGCCCGCTGCTCGGCGGGGACCCAGCGGGAGATCCCCTCGGTGAGCGCGGGGTCGGTGGAGAAGACGTCCTGGCCGCTCAGCGGCGGGGGCTGGTTGGTCACCTCGTGCGTCGGCATGGGTGCAGCCTAGAGCGCGGGCCCGGGGGCGGGCGCGGCCCTCTCCGGAGGGCGAGTTCCCCGGCAATCCGGGCGACTCGGGCCGTGTCAGTGCCCAGTTTGGTTCTGACGGAATCTATGGGCTAATCTTCCACAGCACGCCGACGCAGAGAAGCGGCAAGCGTGAGTGCGGATGTAGCTCAGTTGGTAGAGCGCAACCTTGCCAAGGTTGAGGTCGCCGGTTCGAGGCCGGTCATCCGCTCGGAAGGTTCACCGCCTTCATTGGTGGAGTGGCCGAGAGGCGAGGCAACGGCCTGCAAAGCCGTCTACACGGGTTCAAATCCCGTCTCCACCTCGACCGTGCAGAGCCTGCATGGAACTGAAAAGTGCACGACCTCGGGCGATTGGCGCAGCGGTAGCGCGCTTCCTTGACACGGAAGAGGTCACTGGTTCAAACCCAGTATCGCCCACCAGCACGACGAAGGCCCCCGAGCAGCGGAGACGCTGCTCAGGGGCCTTCGTCGTGCCCGGAGGGTGTCGTGGCGCGGGGTCGCTCGGCGCATCCGGACGTGTCATGTCGCGACGAGCGGGTAGGACAGCGGCGACCGTAGGGCGCCGTGCCGAGAACGGGAACGGCCGGATCTTGCGGGACATGGTCTGACGAGAGGAACCCACGATGACGTCTGTGTGGCTGCAGGACCGGGAGCCCTTCCCATCGGACTCGCTCGACGGGGGCAGGGTCCAGGACGTCGTCGTGGGCGCGGGGATCACCGGCCTGGTGACTGCCCTGCTCCTCGCCCGTGCCGGCCGGCAGGTGGTCGTCCTCGAGGCCCGCACGCCGGGCGCCGTCACGACCGGCAACTCCACCGCCAAGGTGTCGCTCCTCCAGGCGACGCGCTACTCCCAACTGCTGGGCAGGCACTCCGAGGACGTCGTGCGCGCGTACGTCGAGGGCAACCGGGAGGGCCGGGACTGGTTGCTGCGCTACTGCGCGGAGCACGACGTGGGCGTGCTCCGGCGTCCGGCCGTGACCTATGCGTCCGATGACGGAGAGGGCCTGCGCCGGGCCAAGGAGGAGCACGAGGCGGCGCGGCGCCTCGACCTGGGGGTGCGGTGGGAGCACGACCTTCCGGTGCCCTTCCCCACGTCCGGGGGCACGGTCCTCGACGACCAGGCCGAGGTCGACCCGATGGCCCTCGTGGATGCGCTCGTGCGGGACCTGCGCGACCACGGTGGGCGGGTGGTCACCGGGACGCGCGTGCGCGGGGTCACCGGAACGGGGCAGCTGACCGTCCAGTGCCGGGGCGGGTCGTCAGTGGTGTGTGACCAGCTCGTCCTCGCCACCGGGACACCGGTCCTCGACCGGGGTCTGCACTTCGCCCGGCTCAGCCCGGAGCGTTCCTACGCGCTCGCCCTGGAGCACCCGGCTCCGCCGGAGATGATGCTCATCTCGTCCCACGGGCCCAGCCGGTCCCTGCGTGATGCCCGGGCCGGCGACGCGCGGCTGTTGCTCGTCGGCGGGGAGGGCCACACCGTCGGACGCACCGACTCCGAGCGCCTGCACGTGGACCGGCTGCGCCGATGGACCCGGGAGCACTTCCCCGAGGCGACGGAGGTCGCGCACTGGTCGGCACAGGACTACGTCTCGCACGACCTGCTCCCCGTCATCGACACGATGCCCGGCAGCTCGGAGCGCATCCACGTGGCCACCGGGTACGGCAAGTGGGGCATGACCAACGGCGTCGCGGCCGCGCTCGCGACGGCGGCGCGCATCCTCGACGGCCGCGTGCCGTGGGCGCAGAGGCTGCAGGACCGACCGGTACGGGCGGGTGCCGTGCGTGGGTTCGCCACCATCAATGCCGGGGTGGTCGCCTCCGGAGTCAGGCATGCCGCCGGTGCCGCCCTGCGGCCCCTCGACGAGACACCCCCGAGCGAGGGGAAGGGGGTGGTGGGCCGCCGTGGGCCCGTGCCCACGGCGGTGTCCACCGTCGATGGGCGCACCTGTGCCCTCTCGGCCGTGTGCACCCACCTCGGTGGTGTCGTGGAGTGGAACGACGTCGAGCAGTCCTGGGACTGCTCGCTGCACGGCTCCCGCTTCAGCCACTCCGGGGAGGTGCTGGAAGGACCGGCGACCCGCCCCCTTCGCCCTGCCCGCGGGAGCGACTGACCGCCGACGACGCAGCCGGCTCACCGGGGTCAGGGCAGGGGACTACGGGGCTCCACGCCCTGCTGGTGGTGTCGACGTACGGTGCCGCCCGGCCAACGTCAGGAGGTCGGGGAGCAGTCAGTGTCCGGACCAGTAGACGTGGAGGTCCAGCTCCTGCCGGGCGGTCATCGCGCTTCCCAACCAAATCTGGGGCGAATCCCGCAGAGTCCTCCGCGACACCGGCACGACCAGTCCCCGGGTCGTCCGGAGCAGGAGTGCACACGGGAGCGCCCGGTGTCTCGGCAGGAGGCCGCGCAGGCTGACCACCACCCACTCGGGGACGGCCGACTCGGCGTCCGCCAGGACGTCGACGATGTGCCCGAGGAGCTGTCCGGTGGTGCTGCGGACCTCGTGCCCGAGGTAGGAGCGGATCGCCATGTCCGGAATGTGCACGGCCACGTCCCCTCCTCGGTCGGGTGCTGGAGGCTCGGGCGAGTGCCGGAGCCGCGTGTCGGTCTGTCCGGCCCTACCCGTCCTCCGGGTCGCCATGCGTTCGTTGCGCGATCAACCTCCGCGGATCGGTTGCATGCCGCGGATCACTGTGGTTGTCTGAAGATCGTTGTCGGCTCGAGACCGTGGCTGGCGTGGTTCTTTTTGAGGAAGAGGCCGCACCTTGTCCGTTACATCGCAGCAGAGCACAACCGAGAGTCGGGACCGTGAGTCCGTCGAACTCCTGGCGCAGGCGTGCGCCGAGCCGGATCCAGCGCAGGCCAGTCGATTGCGCGAGCGCGTCGTCCTGGCGAACCGGGGCCTGGCCGACACGCTGGCGCGCCGCTTCGAGGGGCGCGGCATCGAGGTCGACGACCTGCACCAGGTCGCGATGCTCGGCCTCGTCCAGGCGGCACGGCGCTACCGCCCCGACAAGGGCCACGGGTTCACGGCCTTCGCCGCGCCGACCATCACGGGCGAGCTCAAACGCTACTTCCGGGACCACGGGTGGGCGGTGCGTCCGCCGCGGGCCCTGCAGGAGATGCACCAGCAGGTCCGGGAGACCTCGGCCGCCCTGAGCCAGGAGCTCCAGCGCGACGTCACCGATGCCGAGGTCGCCGACGAGCTCGACATCGACGTCGCCGAGGTGCGTGCCGCACGGGCGGCAGGGGACCGGTACCGCTCGACCTCGCTGGACGCCCCGATCCGGGCCTCCGGCCCGGTGCTGTCCGAGACACTGGCCGCGGACGACGGCGAGGAGTCCTACGACAAGGTCGTCACGCTGATCTCGTTGCGCGCGGCGATGGAGGACCTCGACGGGCGCGAGCGGCAGATCCTGCGGCTGCGCTTCTCCGCCGACCTCACCCAGCAGGAGATCGGGGAGCGGATCGGGGTGAGCCAGATGCAGGTCTCGCGCATCCTCAGCTCCGTCTGCCGCCGACTGCGCACGCGCATCGACGGACGGGAGCCGGTCTCGACGGGCTGAGTCCTCGCCACGCCCGGACGACGGTGTCCGGGGAGCCGGACGGGTGCGACACCCGAGGTCACCAGGTCCAGGTGAACCCGTAGGCGCCCGGGTCGGCGTCCTCCAGGACGAGTGCCGCCTGCAGGGTGTCGTCGAGCGGGACGGGGTCGAGGAACTCGAAGTCCTTCCCCGGCGCCTTCTGCACGCGGCGCAGCGTCGCGGGCGGGGCGGCGAACTCGACCGAGACGACGATGCTCCTCGTCGTGTGCGGCGCGCCCCAGATGAACCCGTCGGAGTAGCCGAGGGTGCCGTCCTCGTCGGGGTGGGAGATCACCTCGTACTCGTAGGCGTGGGACTGGCCCTTGGTGAGGGGGCGCGGCAGGTCCACCCCGAAGACGGTGACGTTGCTGTCCTCGAAGTCCCACCGTCCGGACAGCCGACAGCCCCGCAGGGGCACGAAGTCCAGGCGGGCGGCCGTGGTGTGCTCGTCGCCGTTCTGGACGTTGAAGACCCGCTCGAGCCCGTGCTCGACCGCCTCCAGCGCGACCTGGCAGCGGGTCGTGGACATCCGGCGGTCCACGCCGATGGTGGTGTGCCAGGTCTGGTTGATCACCCGGTAGGCACCCAGGACCGAGCGGGTCATCGCATCGATCTGCTCCATCTCCGACAGGGTGGGGTCGACGAGGAGGCCGTCGTACCCGGGTTGGCGGGGTGTGGCCCACGCGTGCAAGAACTCGGCCTGGTCCTGCGGTGGGAGCCTCATCGCCAGGGCCAGCTGCTGCAGGGTGGCCAGCTGGGGGTGCTGGATCTCCCCGCGCTCCAGGCCACGGATCGTGCGCACGCTCACCCCGGAGTCGTGACCGAGGTCGCTCTGCGTGGCGCCGTACCTCTGCCGCAGACTCCTCAGCAGGGCGCCGGCGCGGGCTGGATGACTCATGGCTCCACCCTGCCGGAAATGGTCGGCCCCGTCGCCCCGGGTGGACCGTTCGGGCCGCTCCTTCCCCTCGAGGAGCGGCCCGCGGTCCTCCCCCCCGGAGCCAACCGTGGCCAACGCTAGGGGCTCCACCCAGCCGATGACCAGACTTCGTGACCGAATTGCCGCTGGGTTGCCGCTCCCGGCACGACCCCGTCACGGTGGGCCTCTATCCTTCCGGCGTGGAGTTCGCGCGATTCGGGTCGACGACGTGGTCCGACCCGGTGGAGGTCAGCCACGATGCGAGTGACCTCGAGCGTGGCTCGTGGGTCGTGGTGGTCACCTTCGAGGGCGAGCTGACCGCCGTCCGTTTCGCCCACCGCGACGAAGGGGGCGGGGCACCGGGCCGTGCCGAGCGGTGGCCGGGCGTGGCCGGCTGGCGGGCGAGTCTGGACCGGGCGGGGTACGTGGCCGGGGTCGAGGAGATCCGTCGGCGGATCGCCGCCGGGACCGTCTACCAGGTGAACCTCACGACCATGCTCGAGACGCACCTGCCCCCGGACGCACACCTGCCCGACCTCGCCGCACGACTCGCGAGAGGCAACCCCGCCCCCTTCGCCGGGACCGTCCACGTGCCCTCGGCGGGGCTGGACCTCGTCACCGCCTCCCCGGAGCGCTACGTGGCCCGCAGCGGCGACCGGCTGCTGTCCAGCCCGATCAAGGGCACCGCGCCGACGCCTGAGCAGATGCTGACCAAGGACGTCGCGGAGAACGTGATGATCGTCGACCTCGTGCGGCACGACCTGCAGCAGGTCTGCTCGGCGGGGAGCGTCGTCGTCGAGCGGCTGTGCGCACCGGAGGCGCACCCTGGGTTGGTCCATCTCGTCAGCGACGTCGCCGGACGGCTGCGCCCGGACGTCACCTGGGCGGACGTCCTCGGGGCGACCTTCCCGCCCGGGTCGGTCAGCGGCGCGCCGAAGTCGAGCGCCCTGCAGGCGATCGCCGACCTCGAGACGGCCCCGCGGGGTCCCTACTGCGGCGCCCTCGGGTGGATCGAGCGGGATGACGACGGATGCGCGACCGGGGAACTCGCGGTGGGGATCCGGACGTTCTGTGCGACGACGGCCCCGGACGGGGGACGACTGCTGCGCTTCGGGACGGGAGCGGGCATCACGTGGTCCTCGGACCCGGAGGGGGAGTGGGCCGAGTGCGAGCTCAAGACCCGGGTCCTGATGGATCTGGCATCTGGAAGAGTAGGGCCATGAGCGACGTACGGGTGTGGGTCAACGGATCGATCGTGGGGCCGGACGAGCCGTCCCTGGCCGCACTCGACCACGGCGTGACCGTGGGTGACGGGGCCTTCGAGACGTGCAAGATCGTCGACGGCGAGGTCTTCGCCGCCGATCGCCACCTCGCGCGCATGGACCGCACGCTCGCCGGCCTGGGCCTGCCCGCCGCCGACCGGGACCTGCTCCGGCAGGGCATCGACGCCGTGCTGGGGGACGGGGAGCGGATCGCCCTCGGCCGGCTGCGCTACACGATCACGGCGGGGCCGGGGCCGCTCGGCTCCGACCGGGGCGAGCAGGGGATGAGCTACATCGTCACGGCGGCGGAGGTCGGCCCCCTCGCGCGGACGACGGCCGTCGCGACGGTGCCGTGGACCCGCAACGAGCGGGCCGCCACCGCGGGACTGAAGACGACCTCGTACGCGGAGAACGTCATCTCGCTCGCGCACGCGAAGGGAAAGGGCGGGACGGAGGCGATCCTCGCCAACACCCGCGGTGAGCTGTGCGAGGGCACCGGCAGCAACATCTTCGTCGTCGTTGACGGGGTGCTGCGCACACCGCCGCTGGAGAGCGGTTGCCTTGCCGGCGTCACCCGCGCGCTGACCATCGAGTGGGCCCGGGAGATCGGCGTCGAGGTGCGCGAGGAGGCCCTGCCCCTGACGGTGCTCGAGACCGCTGAGGAGATCTTCCTCACCAGCAGCACGCGGGACGTCCAGCCCGTCCACGCCGTCGACGGGCGTGAGCTGCCGGCTCCCGGACCCGTCACCGCCCGTGTCCAGGAGGCCTTCGTGAAGGCCGCGACCGCCACGATCAACCCGTGAGCCCGACGGAGAGCACCATGACCGCCGAGTCGTCGACACCCGAGAAGGAGTCCCCGGGGCGCACGGCCGATGGCCGGCGCAAGACCTACCGGGTCGTGCGCGACGAGCAGCACGCCGTCGTGCGCCAGGAGCTGCTGGACCGCTTCGGCTCGGACGGGCGGATCGACGCGCACGAGGACCCGATCCGGTGGCGGCGCGCCATCCGCACCAACCCGATGACCGGGACGATCTACCGTGTCGTCGTCGCCGTGGTCGGTCTGGCGCTGATCGTGGCCGGGATGCCCCTGGTCCCGCTCGTCGGCCCCGGCTGGGCGATCATCTTCATCGGGTTGTTCCTGTGGAGCACCGAGTTCATGTGGGCCCGCCGCGTGACGCAGTACGTCAAGGCCGAGGTCAAGGCCTTCGAGCAGTACACGCGGGCGCTGCCCTGGCGGGCGAAGATCCCGCTGCTCATCGCCTCCGCCGTCTTCGGGTGGCTGTGCTTCTGGCTGGCCCTGACCATCACCGGCATCCCGGGGTGGCTGCCGGACCACCTCGAGGACCTGCTCCTGCAGGTGCCCGGCATCGAGCTGATCCCGCCGCGGTGAGACACGAAGGGGGCCGATTGGCACGTTCGTGAGCCCGCCGGGTACTCTGCTCGGGTTGCCCGGCCGGGACGCTGGTCGGGAAGCCACGGACGTATAGCTCAGTTGGTTAGAGCGTTCGCTTCACACGCGAAAGGTCAGGGGTTCGAGTCCCTTTACGTCCACCACGAGACCGGCCCCGCACATCCGTGCGGGGCCGGTCTCGTTTGGGGCGGGCTCACTTCGCGGCGACCCGTACCAGCTTCCGGTTGACGAACTCGTGCATCCCGTCGCGGGCCAGCTCGCGGCCGTAGCCGGAGCGCTTGACGCCGCCGAAGGGCAGTCCCGGCAGCGTCGTCCCGTGCTCGTTGACGTAGGCCATGCCGACGTCGAGCCGGGTGGCGACCTCCGCGGCCTTCTCCGGGTCGTCGCTCCACACCGAGCCGGACAGGCCGAAGGTGGATGCGTTGGCCTGCTCCACCGCGGCGTCGACGTCGGTCATCCGGTAGACCATCGCCACCGGGCCGAAGAGCTCCTCGTCCCAGGCCCGCATGTCGGGCGTGATGCCGGTGAGCACGGTCGGCGCGTAGAACGCGCCGGGACCGTCCTGGGGCCGGCCGCCGGTGTGGACCGTCGCCCCCTTCGACACCGCGTCCTGCACCTGCTCGTGGAGGTCGTCGCGGGCCTGCATCGAGGACATCGGCCCCATCTGCGTCGCCTCGTCCAGAGGGTCGCCGACGACCGTCTTCTCGACGTTGCGCGTCAGCGCGGCGAGGAAGTCGTCGTGGATCTCGTCGGCGACGAAGATGCGCTTGGGCGAGTTGCACGCCTGACCGGCGTTGGACAGCCGCGCCTTCGCCGCGGTCCGCGCCATCGCCTCGACGTCGGCCGCATCGAGCACGATCATCGCGTCCGACCCGCCGAGCTCGAGCACCGACTTGGTCAGGTTCTTGCCCGCGGCCTCGGCCACCGAGGCGCCGGCGGCCTCGCTGCCGGTGAGCGAGACGCCCTGCACCCGGGGGTCGGCGATGACATCGGGGATGACGCTGCTGGGGGCGAGGAGGTTGACGAAGCCGCCGTCGGGCAGCCCCGCCTGCAGCAGGATCTCCTCCATGAGCGCGTTCGAGGCGGCACAGATCCCCGCGTGCTTGAGCAGGATCGTGTTGCCGATCATGAGATTCGGCGCGACGAAGCGTGCGACCTGGTAGTAGGGGTAGTTCCACGGCATGACGCCGAGCAACGCACCGACCGGCTCCTTGCGGACCGCGCTGCTCATCGCGCCCTGCGGGTCGAGCTGCTCGTCCTCCAGCAGGGTCGGCCCGTGGTCGGCGTACCACCGGTAGATCGACCCGGCGAGCTGCACCTCGCCCTTCGCCTCCTTCAGTGGCTTGCCCATCTCGACGGCGATGGTGCGGGCCAGCTCGTCGGCCCGCTCCTCGTACAGGTCCGCCGTGCGGCGCAGCACCTCGGCCCGCTCCTGCGCCGGGACGGTGCCCCACTGCTCGTACGCCGCGTGGGCACGGTCGACAGCGGCGATCGCGCCGTCACGGTCGAGGGCGTCGAAGGTGCGCTCCACCTCTCCGGTCGTCGGGTTCTCGGTGCGGTAGCTCGACATGTCGTCCTCTCGTCGTTGCCTTCTGGCGTCACCTCTGCCTACCCGGCCGGGCCCACGACATGCACTGCACCGCCGGCTGCGGAGCGTCGTGCGCGCAGGACGGTGTGACATCCTCGTCACCGGCGACGCAGCCCGCCTCGTGCGTGCTGCCGCCAGTGCGCCCGGGTGCGTCCGACGAGCAGGGAGCCAGATGTCGATCCACTGGAGCGAGGACGGCGTGGAGCACTCCGCCACGTGGCACTCGGAGAACGCCACACCCGCGCCCACGCGGGTGGTCCTCGTCGACGACACCACACGCGCGGACACCGCCTACCGCCTGGCCCGGAAGGGCACCGGTCTGCTCTGGCGGGGGGATTACCACAACGCGCGGCAGCTGCTGAAGGCGATGGATCGCCGGCTGCGCAGGCACGCGTCGCGGCGCGGGGGCACGGGGACGGACTTCGCGGCCCACCGCGCCGAACGCGCCGAGCGATCCCGCGTCCTGGGCATGCTCCTCGTCGAGCTGGAGGACGACCACTCGCTCCGGCTGCGGCGCGCTCCGGACGTGCGCGAGGCCTGTCACGGCGCCTACGGCGCACCCGCGGGAGGCATGTGCGTCGCCCTGCAGGAGCTGCTCGGCGTGATCGGTGCCCACCAGTGGCAGACGAAGGGGGTGCCGGTCCCGGCCCTCGATGCGTCCGTCCATCCGGGGTACGGGGTGTTCTCGCCGGTGCGCGGGGAGTACATCGACCTCGTCGCCACGGCACCGCTGCCCGTCGAGGCACCACGGGTATTCGACCTCGGGACCGGCACCGGGGTGCTGGCGGCGGTCCTGGCACGGCGCGGGGCCGCGCGGGTGGTCGCGACGGACATCAGCGGGCGGGCGGTGGCAGCAGCACGCGACACGATGACCAGGCTGGGCCTGGGGTCCACGGTGGACGTCATCGAGACCGACCTCTTCCCCCCGGGCCGGGCGGACCTGGTCGTGTGCAACCCGCCGTGGCTGCCCGGCGCACCCACGTCGACGCTCGAGGCCGGCATCTACGACCCCGACTCCGACATGCTGCGCCGGTTCCTCGGCGGACTCACCGGGCACCTCGAGCCCGGGGGAGAGGGATGGTTGGTCATCTCCGACCTCGCCGAGCACCTCGGCCTGCGCAGCCGCGAGGAGCTCCTCGCGCTGGTCGCCGACGCCGGGCTGCGCGTGGCCGGCCGGCACGACACCAGGCCCCGTCACGCTCGCGCCACGGACGCGAAGGACGCCCTCCACGCCGCACGGCGGGCCGAGGTCACCTCGCTGTGGCGTCTCGTGCCAGCCACTGCCTGAGCCCGATCATTCGCAACTGCTTAGGCTCTTGCGACGCCGTGGTGCCCTCCCGTCGCAAGTGCCTGGCCGAGCACCTCGGCGGCGTGCACGGTCTCATCCCGGGTCGTGCCCCGTCCCAGGGACAGCCGCAGTGCGCCCAGCGCCGTCTCGTGGTCCAGACCCATGGCCAGCAACGCCGCGGACGGAGTGTGCTCCCCGGCGTGGCAGGCACTGCCGGTCGAGGCCGCCACGTCCTCCACCCGAGCGAGCACCTCGGTACCGATGCGTCCCCGGGCGGCGACCATGAGCGTGTTGGGCAGACACCCGCCGGCGGGGGAGACCCGGACCAGGTCCGGCACCAGGCGGACGAGCTCCTCCCACAGCAGATCCCGCAGACCGGCCTGCCGGGCGCCCTCGTCCTCGAGGTGTGACCCGGCGAGCTCTGCGGCGGCGCCGATGGCGACGATGCCCGGGACGTTCTCCGTCCCCGGACGCAGGCCCCCTTCCTGCCCCGCACCACGCAGCAGCGGCTCCAGCGTCGTCCCCCGACGGACGACGAGGGCACCGACCCCTTCGGCGCGTAGAGCTTGTGACCGGCGATCGACATCAGGTCCACGCCGAGGTCCGCCACCGACACGGCGATCTTGCCGACCGCCTGGGCCGCATCGGTATGCACCACCCCGCCGGCCGCGTGCACCCTCTCGGCGAAGTCCGCCACCGGTTGGACGGCACCCGTCTCGTTGTGGGCCAGGATCAGGGTGCCGAGACCGACCGGCACCGCGGGGGCCTCGGACAGGCGCACGCGTGACTCGTCGTCGACCGGCAGCTCGTGCACCCGCCAGCCGAGACCACGCAGATGCGTCAGTGGGGCCACCGTCGCCGGGTGCTCGATCCTCGAGGTGAGGACGTCGTAGGTGCTGGCGACGGCGGCGGTCCCACGGATGGCCAGGTTGTTCGACTCCGTCCCGCCCGACGTGAAGACGATCTCGTCGGGGTGGGCGTCGACGAGGCCGGCGACCTGCTCGCGGGCGTGGTCCACCGCCGCCCGGGCCCGCGCCCCGAGCGGGGTGGTGCTCGAGGGGTTGCCGAAGTGGTCCACGAGGTAGGGCCACATGGCCTCGGCGACCGCGGGCGCCACCGGAGTGGTCGCGTTGTGGTCCAGGTATGTCGCTGCGCTGCTCATGCCGGCCTCCGGTCAGGGTCCGTGGTGTGCCCATCCTGCTCCACGTGCGCCGGACGAGCGAGGCGCGGGCCATGGGACGGGCCCGTTGACGAAAGCCACTGGCCTCCGGTGAACCACGTGGAGGATGATGCCGTCCCGTGGGACATGTGGACGTGGCCGGTGTGCGGTACGAGCTCTCCGACGGACGGGTGCTGCTCGACGACGTCTCCCTACGGGTGGGCGAGGGGGCCAAGGTCGCCCTCGTCGGCGCCAACGGCGCGGGCAAGACGACCCTGCTGCGCATCATCACCGGCGAGCTCGCTCCGCATGCCGGCTCGGTGTCGCGCACCGGCGGTCTGGGCGTCATGCGCCAGCACGTGGGTGCCGGCCTGGGGGAGCGGGCCACCGTCTCCGACCTGCTGATGTCCGTCGCCCCCGCCGCGGTCCGGGCGACGGCCGCAGAGGTCGAGCGCCTCGAGCTGGTCCTGATGGAGAGCGAGGACGAGCGCACCCAGATGCGGTACGCCACCGCCCTGTCCGACTACGCGGACGCGGGCGGTTACGACGAGGAGGTGCTCTGGGACGTCTGCACCATCGCTGCCCTGGGCATGCCCTTCGAGCGGTGCAGGTACCGCGAGCTGACCACGCTCTCCGGCGGCGAGCAGAAGCGCCTGGTCCTGGAGCACCTGCTGCGCGGGCCGAACGAGGTGCTGCTCCTCGACGAGCCGGACAACTACCTCGACGTCCCCGGCAAGATCTGGATGGAGGAGCAGATGAGCGCCTCCGACAAGACGATCCTCTTCGTCAGCCACGACCGGGAGCTGCTGGCCAACACCGCGACCCGGGTCGCCACCATCGAGCTCGGTCGAGCCGGCAACCACGTGTGGACCCATCCGGGTGGTTTCGCGAGCTACCACCGCGCCCGGGAGGAGCGCTTCGCCCGCTTCGAGGAGCTGCGTCGGCGGTGGGACGAGGACCGTGCGAAGCTCAAGGCCCTCGTGCTGATGTACAAGCAGAAGTCGAAGTACAACTCCGACATGGCCACCCGCTACCAGTCGGCCCGCACCCGCCTGGAGCGGTTCGAGGCGGAGGGACCGCCGACGGAGCAGCCACGCGAGCAGAAGGTCACGATGCGGCTGCGCGGCGGGCGCACCGGCAAGCGTGCGGTCGTGTGCGAGCGTCTCGAGCTCACCGACCTCATGCGGCCCTTCGACCTGGAGGTCTGGTACGGCGAGCGGGTCGCCGTGCTCGGGTCGAACGGCTCGGGGAAGTCGCACTTCCTGCGGTTGCTCGCGGCCGGGGGCAGCGACCCCGACCGGGAGAACCTGCCCGTCGGCGAGGCCGCCATCCCACCGGTGGCGCACACCGGGCGGGCCGGTCTCGGTGCCCGGGTGCGGCCGGGGTGGTTCGTGCAGACGCACGAGCACCCGGAGCTCATCGGCCGCACGCTGCTCGAGATCCTGCACCGCGGCGACGACCACCGCACCGGGATGGGGCGCGAGGCCGCCAGCCGGGTGCTGGACAGGTACGAGCTCGCCCATGCGGGCGAGCAGACCTTCGAGTCGCTCTCGGGCGGGCAGCAGGCCCGTTTCCAGATCCTCCTGCTCGAGTTGTCCGGGGCGACGCTGCTGGTCCTCGACGAGCCGACCGACAACCTCGACGTCGAGTCGGCCGAGGCCCTGGAGGAGGGCCTGGACGCCTTCGACGGGACGGTCGTCGCGGTGACCCATGACCGGTGGTTCGCCCGTGGGTTCGACCGGTTCCTCGTCTACGGCGCGGACGGTCGCGTGCGGGAGACGGACGGCCCCGTCTGGGACGAGGGGCGGGTCACGCGGGCCCGCTGAACTGCGCCAGGTCAGCCATCATCTCGGTGGTCAACCACTCGTCGGGGATCCCGAAGGCGTCGACGAGAGTGCGGGCGCGGGGGCGCAGCTCCTCGCACAGCTCATCGGTGCGCGCGATGACCCCCTTCGCCTGGCTCGCACTGAGTCGTCCGTGCTCGAGGAACCACCCGCGGTCGGCCTCGACGGTGCTGAGGACGAAGAGGTCGCAGACCTGCTCCAGCAGGTCCCGTCCCGGCCCCTGCGGGGCCTCGTCGATCGCGGTGACGAAGGCCTCCAGCGCGACGCGGTCCATGTGTGCGCGGGCGGCCCTGAGGAGGTGGTCCTGGGAGTCGTTGAAGACCCGGAAGGAGTCGCCGTCGTCACCACCGGCGCGACGCAGTCGCATCGCAAGGGTCTCGGTCAGGTGGGACTCCCGGTCCTCGAAGAAGGCGAGCTGTCCGCCGCGGTCGGTCAGGGCATCGTCCCCGTCGCGCCCGGGGGCACCGGAGATGAGCCGCTGGATCAGCGAGCCGCCGATGGTGTGCTCGATGGCCGAGCTCGTCACCTGCCTGGCGCCGAAGAGGATCGCCCCGCGGGTGTCGAGGTCGTTGAAGTCGCTCGCGTAGTTGGTGAGCATGCCCTTGGCGACGAGCTGGAGCAGCACGGTGTTGTCGCCCTCGAAGGTCGTGAAGACGTCCGTGTCGGCCTTGAGGTCGGCGAAGCGGTTGAGGCTCATGTAGCCGGCGCCGCCGCACGCCTCCCGGCAGGCCTGGATGGTGTCGGTGGCGTGCTCGGTGGTCATCGCCTTCAGGCCGGCCGCGCGGGCCTCGAGCTCACGCTGGGCCGTCTCGTCGTCGACCTCCCCGGAGTCGAGCGCGGCCATCTTCTCCACGAGTCGGTTCTGGGCCAGGGCCAGGGCGTAGGAGCGGGCCAGCCGCGGCAACAGCTTGCGCTGGTGCGCCCGGTAGTCCAGGAGCACGACCTCGTGCTCCCCGTCGGGATAGGTGAACTGGGTGCGGGCCATGCCGTAGTCGACGGCGATGGCCAGGGCACTGCGGGCGGCAGCTCCGGCTCCGGCCCCGACGGTGATCCGGCCTCGGACGAGGGTGCCGAGCATGGTGAAGAACCGACGGTTGACGCTCTCGATCGGCGAGGAGTAGCGGCCCTCGTCGTCGATGTCGCCGTACCGGTTGAGCAGGTTCTCCCGGGGGACGCGGACGTGGTCGAACACCAGTCGGCCGTTGTCGACACCGCGAAGCCCCATCTTGGCGCCGCAGTCGCTGATCCCCACCCCGGGCAGCGGTGCGCCGGACTCGTCACGGATGGGGACGAGGACGCAGTGCACACCGTGGTTCTCCCCACCCACGACGAGCTGGGCGAAGACGGCCGCGAGCCGGCCGTCGCGAGCGGCGCCGCCGATGTAGTCCTTGCGGGCAGCAGGCGTCGGGGAGTGGATCACCAGCTCGTCCGTCGCCGGATCGTGGGTGGCCGTGGTGAGGATCGACTGCACATCGGAGCCGTGGCCCGTCTCCGTCATGGCGAAGCACCCCGGCAGGGACAGGTCGGCCATGCCCGTGATGTAGCGCTCGTGGTGCCGCTCGGTCCCGAGGTTGATGATCGCCCCGCCGAAGAGCCCGAACTGCACACCCGCCTTGACGAAGACCGACAGGTCGCCGTGGCCGATCATCTCCAGACCGGTCACCGACGCGCCGAGGTCGCCCGTGCCGCCCTGGGCCTCGGGAAGCCCCGCCCGCACGAGCTCCTTGCCCGCGAGCGAGCGCACGATCTCCAGGGTGCGCCGGCGGTGCTCATCCAGCCCCAGCTCGAGAGCGGGGACGGCGACGGGGAAGTCGGGATCCGCGCGCAGCTGCTGGCGGACATCCGCCCAGCGACCGTCCAGGACGAGCCTGATCTGCTCGGCGACGGGATCCTTGGGCGATTCGGACGTGACCATGTCGCCATCGTCGCAGATGGCGATGACCCACGGGTAACGTCGGGTCAGGCGGTCGGGCGCTTCCAGGCGATCTTGATGCCGGACCAGGCGAGATCGGTCAGCTGCTCGGTCAGGGCCTCACGGGTGAAGTCGCCCGCCGAACCGGCCAGCCATGCGTCGGCGCCGGCGCGGACCAGCCCGACGAGGGACTGGCCCCACAGCCGGGCAGGTGCCGGGTCGGCGCCCCGGTCGACGAGGGCCGCCGAGATCAGCTCGCTGATCTGCCCCGCCATCTTGCCGGTGGCCGTCGCGACGGCCTCGGCGGCGTTGCCGGACTTCCCGCTGCCGACGATCGGGGCGGAGACGATGAAGCGGTACAGCTCGGGGTCGCGCTCGACCAGCATCAGGTAGGCGTCGATCGCCGCCCGGATGACCGAGCGGGGGTCCACGTCGAGCACGCCGAGACTTGCCCCCTTCTCGCCCCTCGCGCCACCGTGACCGAGCGCGGTGCCGATGTCCCGCAGGATCAACTCGTCGACCCGCTCGGCGACGGCCTGGTAGAGCCCGTGGCGGTCGGTGAAATGTCGGTAGAAGACGGTCTTCGAGGTCGCGGCGCCGGCGGCGATCTCGTCCATGCCGACGGCTGCGCCCCGGCTGCGGATGGTCCGGATCGCCGACTCGACCAGCTCCTTGCGGCGCTGCTGCCGGTGGACCTCCCAGCGGGCGCTGCGGCCGTCGGTGGTGGTGCTCACAGTCAGGGACGGTAGCAGGTACTGCAGGTACCTGCTACCGTCCGTATCGTATAACTCGTGTGGGATTCCTCGCCCGCGGGCGGATCGCACAGACACCCCAACTCACGACCAGGAGACCCGGAGTGGCCAACAACCAGCCCCGCCGTGCCGCTGTCCTCGGTGGCAACCGCATCCCCTTCATGCGCCAGTTCGGCCCCTACGCCGAGGCGTCCAACCAGGACATGTTCACCGCCGCCCTGGACGGGCTCATCGCCCGGTACAACCTCGGCGGCAAGCACATCGACGAGGTTGCCGGCGGTGCCGTGATCAAGCACTCCCGCGACTTCAACCTCATCCGTGAGTCGGTCCTCGGCTCCGCCCTCGCGCCGACGACCTCCGCCTACGACCTGCAGCAGGCATGCGGCACCGGTCTGGAGGCCGCCCTGCTCGTCAGCAACAAGATCAAGCTCGGCCAGATCGAGTCCGGCATCGCCGGTGGCGTCGACACCGCGTCCGACGCGCCCATCACCGTGAGCGAGAAGCTGCGCACCAAGCTGCTCAAGGCGAACCGGGCGAAGGGAGCCGTCAACCAGCTCAAGGCCATCGCCGCCATCCGTCCGACGGACCTGGGCATCGCCTTCCCCGGCAACTCGGAGCCGCGGACCGGCCTGTCCATGGGTGACCACATGGCCATCACGGCCAAGAAGTGGGGCATCTCCCGCGAGGCGCAGGACGAGCTGACCGTCAAGAGCCACCAGAACATGGCCCGTGCCTACGACGAGGGCTTCCACGACGACCTCATGACCAGCTTCATGGGTCAGTCGCGTGACCAGAACCTGCGTGCGGACTCCTCGATGGAGAAGCTGGCGAAGCTCAAGCCGGTCTTCGGCAAGGGTGACGACGCGACGATGACGGCCGGCAACTCCACGCCCCTGTCGGACGGCGCCTCGACGCTCCTCCTCGGGTCCGAGGAGTGGGCCGCCGAGCAGGGCCTGACCCCGCTCGCCTGGTTCATCGACGGCCAGTCCGCCGCGGTGGACTACGTCCACGGCGCCGAGGGCCTCCTCATGGCACCGGCCTACGCCATCCCGCGCATGCTCGAGCGCAACGGCCTGACCCTGCAGGACTTCGACTACTACGAGATCCACGAGGCCTTCGCCTCGACCGTGCTCTCCACGCTGAAGGCCTGGGAGGACGAGTCCTGGTGCCGCGAGAAGCTCGGGCGTGACGCGCTGGGCTCGATCGACCGGGACAAGCTCAACGTCAACGGCTCCTCGCTGGCCGCCGGTCACCCCTTCGCCGCCACCGGCGGTCGGATCACCGCAGCCCTCGCGAAGATGCTGCACGCCAAGGGCCCGGGCAGCCGCGGCCTGATCTCCATCTGCGCAGCAGGTGGACAGGGCGTCGTGGCCATCCTCGAGGGCGCCTGAGCCCTCCGAAGCAGATCAAGGAGAACCCCATGGGATTCGAGTACGGCAAGTTCGTCAGCTCCGGTCTGGGCAAGCAGATCGCCAACACCCTCGGCCTGCCTCGGCCGACCACCCTGCGTCGCCACACTGCCGGCGCCCCGCTCATCAACGGCGCGGTGCTCGTCGACGGCCACGGTGACGCCCCCGTCGCGGCGGCGCTGACCGAGGCGCTGTCGGCGGACGGCATCCAGATCGCCTCGTCGCCGTCGACCTCGGTCGCAGGCGTGGTCGTCGACATGACCCGGGCAGAGACCCCCGCCGACCTCGAGACGCTGCGCGGCATCCTCTCGCCGGCGCTGAAGACGCTCGCACCGACCGGACGTGTCATCGTCATCGGTCGACCGGTCGAGGACACCCAGGACGTTGCCCAGGCGGCCGCGCGGCGTGCCCTCGAGGGCATCGTGCGCTCGGTCGGCAAGGAGATGCGCGCCGGTGGCACGGCCAACATGGTCTACGTCGCCGAGGGCGCCGACGCCGATGCCGAGGCCACCGTCCGATTCCTCCTCTCGGGCCGCTCGGCCTACGTGTCGGGGCAGGTCGTCCACGTGGCCACGCCGGTCGGTGACGTCGTCGCTCCGGAGAGCTGGGAGACCCCGCTGGCCGGCAAGGTCGCCGTCGTCACCGGAGCCGCCCGCGGCATCGGTGCGGCCATCGCCGAGACCCTCGCCCGCGACGGCGCCACCGTCGTGTGCGTCGACATCCCGGCCGCGGGGGGACCGCTGGCCGACGTGGCCAACCGCATCGGTGGCTCGGCGCTGCAGCTCGACGTCACCGCCGAGGACGCCGGCAGCAAGATCGTCGAGCACGCGAAGAGCCTGCACGGCGGCTTCGACATCGTCGTGCACAACGCCGGCATCACCCGCGACAAGCTCCTCGTCAACACCGACGCCGACCGCTGGGGCTCCGTGCTCAACGTCAACCTGCTCTCGATCCTGGCGATGAACGAGGTGCTCGTCCCGGCCATGAACGAGGGCGGCCACATCGTCAACGTCTCCTCGATCGCCGGCATCGCCGGCAACCGCGGGCAGGCGAACTACGGCGCGAGCAAGGCCGGTGTCATCGGTATGACCAAGAGCCTGGCCACCGACCCGCAGGTCGTGGCCAAGGGCATCACCGTCAACGCCGTCGCGCCGGGCTTCATCGAGACCGAGATGACGGCGAAGATCCCGCTGGCCACCCGCGAGGTCGGCCGGCTGACCAACTCCCTCTCGCAGGGCGGGCTGCCGGTCGACGTCGCCGAGACCATCGGTTGGTTCTCGTGGGACGCCAACCGCGGCGTGACGGGCAACGTCGTGCGCGTCTGCGGCCAGATGATCCTGGGGGCCTGATGGCTGTCGAGACGCTCACGTCCGTCCCCGCCCTGGGCACGATCTACGCGAAGGCCGCGCTGTCCTCGCTGCCGGGTGTCCCGGGCCCGAGGCCCGCAGGTGACCTGCCCGAGCGGACCCTGCGCCTGACGGGGCACCGGATCGACCGCCACGACCTGCTCGAGTACGAGCGGACCTGCGGGTTCACCAACTCCGACGTGCTGCCCCACACCTACCCGCACGTCGTCGGCTTCCCGCTGCAGATGCTGATCATGACGGCCGGGGACTTCCCCCTGTCCGCCATGGGGATGGTGCACGTGGAGAACGTCATCACCGTCCACCGCGAGATCCGCTTCGACGAGGAGCTCGACATCACCGTCGCGGCGCAGAACCTGCGCGCACACCCCAAGGGGCGGGTCGTCGACCTCGTCACCGAGGTGGACGTCGCGGGGGAGCGGGTCTGGGAAGGACGCTCCACCTACCTGGCCCGGGGCAGCGGTGACGCCGAGGCAGACCGGGGCGAGCAGCCCCCGTCGATCCCGACGGGACCCGCGGCGGCGAAGTGGTCGCTGCCGGGCGACCTGGGCCGCACCTACGGGCTGGTCTCCGGCGACGTCAACCCGATCCACATGAGCGCCCTCACCGCGAAGGCGATGGGCTTCCCGAAGGCCATCGCGCACGGCATGTGGACCTATGCCCGCACACTGGCCGCGATCGGTCCCGTCACGAATGGCCCCGGGACGAGCCACGTGTGGTTCAAGAAGCCGGTGCTGCTGCCCGGGAAGGTCGACTTCGTCATCGACAAGGACGACCGGGACGGCTCCGTCGTCGCGGGCCTGCGCAGCTCGCGCAGGCCGGCCACCGAGCACCTCGTGCTCACCCTGTCCTGACGACGCTCCGACGGCCCGTGTCCCTCCCGGGGGACACGGGCCGTCGGCGTCCGTGGGGTCGACCGCTCGGCGCTCGGAGAGTGATGCAGATCACCCCCGGTGGGATGCTGGGGGCATGGCACACGGAGACATCACGCACATCGACATCCCGGTCGCGGACACCGATGCGGCCAGCGCCTTCTACAGCGGCCTCTTCGGCTGGCGGATCGCCGAGATCCCCGGCTACGAGGGGTATCCCATGTGGCAGGCACCGAACAAGATCAGCGGTGGTGGTCTGGCCCCGCGCGGCGACGGGTTCACCCACCCCCGCTCCTATGTGGAGGTCGACTCCATCGACGAGGTCCTGGCCAGGGCCAGCGACTCCGGTGGGTCGGTGGTCATGGAGAAGTCACCGATCTCCGAGACCAGCTGGTTCGCGGTGCTCGCCGACCCGGACGGCAACCACATCGGACTGTACGAGGGCACGACCGAGCTCTGAGGGGATCCTCATCGGCCGGTCGCCGACACCGGGTCGCCGGTGCGCACGGTGCCGGGTACCAGCACGTCGGCGTCCATCCCGAACGGGAGCTCGCCGATCGGACGCGGGCGAGCCGCCAGCGTCCCGAGGTGGCGGGTGTCCATCGTCCCGGTCGCCGTGTTGATGTCGATGACGCGGCACCGGGGCAGCGTGGAGCGCACCCGGATGACCGCCTGCCCGATGGCCAGCTCCGTCCCGGGCCCCGGGAGGCGCTCGGAGTCGATCACGAAGGTCGCCCGGAACCGGGCCGGGTCGGACTCGCCGAGCGCGGCGATCTCGCCGGTGCTGGCCAGGCTCACCGGACCTGCGTAGACGACCTCTCCGGGTCGGCTGACCCGGGCCAGACGCACCGGCCGACCGAGGTGGTCCCCGAGCTGCTCGGCGTGGGGGGAGTCCTGCAGCTCGACCCGGGCCTGCCGACCCCAGTACTCGAAGGCCAGCTGCTCCCCGGTGGGCCGTGGGGCAGCGGTGACCACACCCCCTTCGGGCGTGGCCGTCGTGAGGACGGTGCCGTCCCAGCCGGTCTCCACCAGCACCAGGCGCGGGTGCTCCACGGTGCGCAGCACCCGCCCCTCGTCGGGGTCGGCCAGGCAGAAGACGCGGTCGCCGACCGGGCCGTTCTCCGCGAGCCGTACGCAGGGCTGCTCGACGTGCCGGGCACCCTTGAGCGTCGCGTAGCCGATCCGGACGATGTGCATGCGGCCCAGTCAACCTCCTTCGAGGCTCAGGCCCAAGAGGGCCTTCGCGCCTCAGGAATCGCGACGATAGAGTTCGTGGGGTGCCCACTCGGGCACCCATCGACACCGACCCAGGAGTACCAACGTGCCTGCCCAGATCACCATCACCGTCGCCGGAGACGAGCGATCGGTGGCCCGGGGCACCACGGCGGCGGAGGTCTTCGAGGGCGACCGAGCCGTCATCGTCGCCCGGGTCGGCGGCGAGCTGCGGGACCTGGCGCACGTCCTGGCCGACGGCGACGTCGTCGAGCCGGTGACCGCGCAGGAGCAGGACGGCCTCGACGTGCTGCGTCACTCCTGCGCCCACGTGCTCGCGCAGGCCGTCCAGCAGGTCCACCCCACGGCGAAGCTCGGGATCGGCCCACCCGTCCGGGACGGCTTCTACTACGACTTCGACGTCGAGGAGCCGTTCACCCCCGAGGACCTCAAGGCCCTCGAGAAGGCCATGCAGAAGATCGTCAACGAGGGTCAGGTCTTCCACCGACGGGAGGTCAGCGACGAGGAGGCCCTCGCGGAGCTGTCGCACGAGCCGTACAAGTGCGAGCTCATCGGTGTGAAGGGCCAGGGCGACGCGCCTGAGTCCTATGGTGAAGGCGCCGAGGTCGAGGTCGGCGGGGCCCAGCTGACGATCTACGACAACCTGCGCCGGGACGGCTCCGTGGCGTGGGGGGACCTGTGCCGTGGTCCGCACATCCCGAGCACCAAGCTGCTCGGCAATGCCTTCAAGGTGATGCGCTCCGCCGCCGCCTACTGGCGCGGGAGCGAGAAGAACCCGCAGCTGCAGCGGATCTACGGCACCGCCTGGCCCACCAAGGCCGAGCTGAAGGACTACCTCGACCGGCTCGCCGAGGCGGAGAAGCGCGACCACCGCAAGCTCGGTCGCGAGCTCGACCTGTACTCCTTCCCGGACGAGATCGGCTCCGGTCTGCCCGTGTTCCACCCCAAGGGTGGAGTGATCAAGCGGGAGATGGAGGACTACGTGCGTCGGCGCCACATCGAGGAGGGCTTCGAGTACGTCGGGACGCCGCACATCGCCAAGGAGGGGCTCTTCCACACCTCCGGGCACCTGCCGTACTACGGGGAGGGGATGTATCCCCCCGTCGACGTGGACGGGATGGACTACCGCCTGAAGGCGATGAACTGCCCGATGCACAACCTCATCTACCGCAGCAAGCAGCGCTCCTACCGCGAGCTGCCGCTGCGCCTCTTCGAGTTCGGGCACGTCTACCGCCACGAGAAGTCCGGCGTCATCCACGGCCTGACGCGCGTGCGCGGTTTCGCCCAGGACGACAGCCACTCCTACGTCACGAAGGAGCAGGCGCCGGACGAGATCCGCCACCTGCTCGACTTCATCCTCGGCCTGCTGCGGGACTTCGGCCTCGACGACTTCTACCTCGAGCTGTCCACACGGGACGAGGAGGGGGAGGGGAGCACCAAGTTCATCGGCTCCGACGCGGACTGGGCCGAGGCGACCGCGGTGCTCGAGCAGGTCTGCTCCGAGACCGGCCTCGAGCTCGTGCCCGACCCGGGTGGCGCCGCCTACTACGGCCCCAAGGTCTCCGTGCAGGCACGCGACGCCATCGGCCGGACCTGGCAGATGAGCACGATCCAGTACGACTTCAACCAGCCCTCCCCGGACCGGTTCGCCCTCGAGTACCAGGCGGCGGACGGATCCCGCCAGCAGCCGGTGATGATCCACTCGGCGAAGTTCGGCTCCATCGAGCGCTTCATCGGCGTCCTCGTCGAGCACTACGCCGGCGCCTTCCCCGTGTGGCTGAGCCCCGTCCAGGTGCTCGGTGTCCCGGTCGCCGAGGAGTACAACGACTACCTCTGGGACGTGTTGTCGCGGATGAGGGCCGAGGGCATCCGCGTCGAGCTCGACGAGAGCGACGACCGGTTCCCGAAGAAGATCCGCAACGCCAGCAAGGCCAAGGTGCCCTTCACCCTCATCGCCGGCGAGGAGGACCGGGGCAACCACGCCGTCTCCTTCCGCTACCGCGACGGCTCGCAGGAGAACGGCGTGCCGGTCGAGGCCGCGATCGCCAAGGTCCTCGCGGCCATCGAAGGCAAGGGCCAGGTCACCACCGCACCCGCGACGGACTGACGATGGGTGACCGCCACGAGCTTCCGGTCGAGGACGAGCGCTCCTTCGCCGGTGTCCCCGACGGCTTCGACCGGCTCTGGACGCCCCACCGGATGGCCTATGTGACCGGTGAGCGCCCGAGCGAGGAGGCCGGAGACGGCTGTCCCTTCTGCGTGGCCCCCGACAAGGACGACGCGGAGGGGCTGGTCGTCCACCGCGGGAAGACCGGCTTCGTCGTGATGAACCTCTTCCCGTACAACGCCGGGCACGTCCTGGTCTGCCCCTACCGGCACGTCTCCCTGTACATCGACCTCACCGACGAGGAGACGGCCGAGTTCACGGCGATGACCAAGACGGTGATCCGCACGCTGCAGGAGACCTCGCAGCCGCACGGCTTCAACATCGGGATGAACCAGGGTGCGGTCGCGGGCGCGGGGGTCGCCGCCCACCTGCACCAGCACGTCATCCCGCGCTGGGGCGGGGACATGAACTTCCTGCCGATCATCGCCCAGACCAAGGCCCTGCCCATCCTCCTGGAGGACGCCCGGGCCGCCCTCGCCGCGGCCTGGCCGAGCGACTGACCGACCCGGCCCGGTGCGTCGCCGCGGGGCGACTCCGTGGGCCGGTTACCCTGTTGCCCGAGATGCTCAATCGATACGCGCGCGCGACCGCCACCCGGATCCTGACGCCGGTGGCGAAATTGTTGCTCCGTCTGGGCGTCAGCCCCGACATCGTGACCATCATCGGCACCCTCGGAGTCTGCCTCGGCGCGCTCGTGTTCTTCCCGCGGGGCGAGCTGCTCATCGGGGTCCTCGTGATCACCGCCTTCGTCTTCTCCGACACGGTCGACGGCATCATGGCCCGCCAGCTCGATCGCTCCGGCACCTGGGGAGCCTTCCTCGACTCGACACTCGACCGGATGGGCGATGCCGCGATCTTCGCCGGTCTGGCGATCTGGTTCTTCCAGGGTGGCGACGACCGCGTCATGGCCTGGCTCGCGCTGGCCTGCCTCATCACGGGCAGCCTCGTCTCGTACGCCCGGGCGCGCGCCGAGGGCCTGGGCATGCGCGCCGACGTCGGCATCGCCGAGCGGGCCGACCGTCTCGTGGCCGCCCTCGTGACGACCGGCCTCGTCGGTCTGGGTCTGCCCGAGGTCGTCCTCAAGGTGGTGCTGGCAGTGCTCGCCGTCGCCAGCCTCGTCACGGTCATCCAGCGTGTCCTCGTCGTGCGCCGCCAGGCCGGCGCGGGCTCCGCCGCCGCGTCGTCGTGAGCAGGCTCCGGCAACGGGTGACCGTCATCGCCTTCCTCCTGGGGTGGCGGGTGCTCCGCCTCATCCCGGCACGGCTGGCCCACCGGCTCTTCGACATCGCCGCGGACCGTACCACCGCCGGCGACGGTCCGGCGGTCCAGCGCCTCCGCGCCAACTACGCCCGGGTGCGTCCCGACCTGGGCGAGGACGAGCTGCAGGAGATCACGGCGAAGGGGGTCCGCGCCGCCCTGCGCTACTACGTCGAGGCCTTCCGCCTCCCCTCGGTCCGTGGGGACGACGTCGACCGCCTCGTGCGGTGGGAGGGTGCGATGCCGCAGCTGAAGGCCGAGCTGCTCGCCGGGCGTCCGGTGCTCTGCTTCCTCGGGCACACCGGCAACTGGGACCTCGCCGGGGTCTGGTGCGCCCGGCACCTGGGGCCGGTGGTCACGGTCGCCGAGCGTCTCGAGCCGGCGGAGATGTTCGCCGCCTTCCTCGACTACCGCGAGGGACTGGGCATGCGGATCCTGCCCGCGCAGAAGGGCACCTTCGACGTCCTCCGGGCCCAACTCGACAGCGGCGAGCCGGTCGTCATGCCGTTGCTCGCGGACCGGGACCTGTCGGACACGGGGGTCGAGGTCGAGCTGTGCGGCCACCCCGCCCGGATGGCCGCGGGACCCGCCGCCCTCGCGGTCGGAACCGGGTACCGGCTCTTCCCGGTCACCCTGCGGCACGAGCGTGTCGGGCGTGAGTGGGGGATGGTCATCTCGATCCACGACGCCGTGGAGGTGCCGGCGGCCGGGACGCCCGGAGCGGTGCAGCGGGTCACCCAGTCCTGCGCCGACGCCCTCGGTGCGGCCATCGCGGCGCATCCCCAGGACTGGCACATGATGCAGCGGGTCTTCGTCGAGGACCTCGATGACCGTGGCGACGACCGGCGGAGGGCGGCATGAGGGTCGGACTCGTCAGCCCCTACTCCTTCGACGTGCCCGGCGGCGTGCAGTTCCACATCCGCGACCTGGCCGAGTACCTCCGGCGCGACGGGCACCACGTCTCCGTCCTGGCGCCCGCGGACGTGGGCACGCAGCTGCCCGAGTACGTCGTGCCCGCCGGTCGGGCGGTGCCCATCCGCTACAACGGCTCGACGGCGCGGCTGCTCTTCGGCCCGGTGGCCGCGGCGAAGGTGGGCCGCTGGCTCGAGGAGGGCGACTTCGACGTCCTGCACATCCACGAGCCCCTCGCTCCCAGCCTGTCGATGCTCGCGCTCTGGGCCGCGGAGGTGCCCGTCGTCGCCACCTTCCACACCTCCAACGTCCGCTCCCGCGTGATGCAGGCGGCCTCGCCGCTCCTGCGGCCCTCGCTGGAGAAGATCCACGGTCGCATCGCCGTGTCCGAGGACGCCCGCCGGACCGTGACCACGCACATCGGCGGGGACGCCGTCGTCATCCCCAACGGCGTCGACACGGCCGTCTTCGCGCACGCCGCGCCCCACGCGCAGTGGAGCGGTCGGCCGGGAGAACCCACGCTCGTCTTCCTCGGTCGCCTCGACGAGCCCCGCAAGGGCCTCCCCGTCCTCACCGAGGCGATGCCCCGGATCCTCGACGCGGTCCCGGGCGCGCGACTGCTCGTCATCGGCCCCGGGAGTGGCCAGGCCGCTCGGGCACGACTGCCGGAGCGGGTCGCCGGAGCGACCGAGTTCCTCGGGGTCCTCTCCGAGGAGGACAAGGCGAGCGCCCTGGCATCGGCGGACCTGTACATCGCTCCGCACACCGGAGGGGAGAGCTTCGGGATCGTTCTCGTCGAGGCGATGGCCGCGGGTACACCGGTGCTCGCGAGCGACCTCGCGGCCTTCCGACGGGTACTCGACGCAGGTCGCACCGGCATGGCCGGTGCGACCTTCACGACCGGTCGCGCCGACGACCTCGCGGAGCTGGCCGTCGAGCTGCTGTCGGACGCAGACCGCCGGCGGGCACTCAGCGAGCTCGGACGCGCACGGGCCGCGACCTTCGACTGGGCTGTGGTCGCCGAGGAGATCCTGGCCGTGTACGAGACCGTGCTGGATGCCACCCCCGCCCGTCCCGAGGTCACCCGGTTGCGGCCGGGTCGCAGGCAGGCCGGAGGCGCCGGATGACCACCCTCGCCTGGGTCGCCGTCGCCATCGGTCTCCTGCTGGCCCTCGCCTGGTACCTCTCCTACAGCGCCGCCCGCCTGGACCGACTGCACGCGAAGGTCGAGGGTGCCCTGTCCGCGCTCGATGCCCACATCGTGCGCCGCGCCGAGGCCACGCTCGAGCTGGCCAACAGTGGAGCACTGGACCCGGCGACCGCGCTCCTGCTCGTCGGGGCGGCAAGTGGCTCGCTGGAGCGGGTCAACGAGCACACCTTCGCGGCGGACCCGCTCGAGGGGCAGCACTTCGCCGGTCGCGAGGGAGTGGAGAGCGAGCTGACCGAGGTGGTCCACGCAGCGCTGCCGCCCGAGGTGGTCGCGCAGATCGAGGAGGCCGGGGGCACCGGCGCGGCCGCCCTCGAGAGGCTGCGCGCAGCGGGCCTGCGTGTGCAGCTGGCCCGTCGCTTCCACAACGACGCGGTCAAGGAGGTGCAGCGCGTGCGGGCCAAGCCCGTCGTGCGCATCTTCCGCCTGGCGGGTCACGCGACGCTGCCGCAGACCGTGGAGTTCGACGACGCCCTGCCCTCCCGCTGACGCCGGCCGGTCAGCGCGCCGCGTGCACCGCCTTCGTGAGGTCGCTCGCCAGGGCGGCCGCCTCCTGCTCGGTGAGGTCGTGCACGGTCAGCCGCAGGTGGTGGGAGGGCTGCTCGCTCTGCTCCAGACGGAACTCGTCGCCGGTGCGCACGAGCCAGCCGCGGCGGGTCAGCCGCTCGGCCACGTCGCGTGCGGGGACGGGAAGGGGGACCCACAGGCTCATCCCGTCGCCCGCCTCCACCGGCAGGCCCCGTGAGGTGAGCAGGTCGGCGAAGGTGGCGTTGCGCGCGGCATAGTGCGCACCGGCCCGCTCGATGAGCGAGAGGGCGGACTCGTCGGTCATGACCGAGTGCGTGACCCGCTGCAGCAGGTGGCTGACCCACGTCGTGCCCGGGCTGAGCCGCATCTCCAGGCGCGCTGCCGTCTCCGCGTCGCAGGCCGTCACGGCGAGGCACATGTCCGGTCCGGCGAACTTCGAGACCGACCGCACGAGTGCCCAGCGCCGGTGCTCGGGGCCGACGATCGAGTGGAAGGGCCGGCGGGAGAGGTAGGAGAAGTAGTCGTCCTGGATGACGAGGACGTAGGGGTGGGGCGCCAGGACCCCCCGCAGCGCTGCCGCCCGTCGCGCGCTCAGCGACGCGCCGGTGGGGTTCTGGGCGCGGGGGGTGCTCACGACGGCCCGGGCTCCCTGGTCGAGGGCCGCGCGGAGACCATCGACGGTCATGCCCTCGGCGTCGACGGGCACGGGCACGGCGCGGTAGCCCCCGAGCTGGGCGAGGTGGATGCTGGCGAGGAAGCACGGGTCCTCGAGCGCGACGGTGTCATCGCGCAGGAGCGCCTGGGCCAGGAGCCGCTCCACGGCGTCGACGGCGCCACTGGTGAGGGTCAGGTGCACGTCCCGGGCGTCCGCCGGCACGTCGAGCGCGACCCATTCCCGCGCCCAGCCCTTGAGGTCGCGGTCGATGGTGGGTTCGCCGTACAGCACGTGCCCGCGTCCCGCTGCCGTCGCGAGTGCCGGCCCCAGGTCGGGGATCAGGTCCGGGTCGGGGTTGCCGGTGCCGACATCGCGCAGCGACCCGGCCGCGGCGAAGCCCTCCTGGGGAACCTGTGACCGCTGGGCGACACGCGTGCCGGCGCGTCCCTGGGAGACGACGACCCCGGACCGGGCCAGCGTCCGGTATGCCGCCACCGCGGTGTTGCGGTTGACCCCGAGCTGCTCCGCCAGGGTCCGCACGGGCGGCAGCACCTCGCCGGGGGAGAGGTGGCCACGCTCGACCAGGCTCCGCACGCTGTCGGCGATCTCTGCGGCCGTGCCCCCGGTGATCAGTGTCCCCTCAGTACCCACGGGGCCGAGTCTAGGTCGTCCCGGGGCCTCGGGGACGGCGCCGTGTCTTTGGCCTGTGTCGTGGTAATTTATGGCCTAGATCAATAATCGGTGCCGTGGCCGCGGCCGGACGAGGAGCGAATGATGAGCAGTGACACCACCACCGGGACCGCCCGCGTCAAGCGCGGCATGGCCGAGATGCTCAAGGGCGGCGTGATCATGGACGTGGTCACCCCGGAGCAGGCGAAGATCGCCGAGGACGCCGGTGCGGTCGCGGTCATGGCACTGGAGCGGGTGCCTGCGGACATCCGTGCCCAGGGCGGGGTCTCGCGGATGAGTGACCCGGACATGATCGACGGCATCATCGAGGCCGTCTCGATCCCGGTCATGGCCAAGGCCCGTATCGGTCACTTCGTCGAGGCGCAGGTGCTGCAGTCACTGGGTGTCGACTACATCGACGAGTCGGAGGTCCTCACGCCGGCCGACTACGCCAACCACATCGACAAGTGGAACTTCACCGTCCCCTTCGTCTGCGGAGCGACCAACCTCGGTGAGGCCCTGCGGCGCATCACCGAGGGTGCGGCGATGATCCGCTCGAAGGGGGAGGCCGGCACCGGTGACGTCTCCAACGCCACGACCCACATGCGCTCGATCCGTTCCGAGATCCGACGCCTGCAGACCCTGGCCGAGGACGAGCTGTACGTGGCGGCGAAGGAGCTGCAGGCGCCCTTCGACCTGGTCAAGGAGGTCGCGACGCGGGGCGCGCTGCCCGTCGTGCTCTTCACCGCCGGTGGCATCGCCACTCCGGCCGACGCCGCGATGATGATGCAGCTCGGCGCCGAGGGTGTCTTCGTGGGCTCGGGCATCTTCAAGGCCGGGAACCCGGCCGAGCGGGCCGCGGCGATCGTTCGCGCCACGACCTTCCATGACGACCCGGACGTGCTCGCCGCGGTCTCCCGCGGACTGGGGGAGGCCATGGTCGGCATCAACGTCGACGACCTCCCCCAGCCGCACCGGCTGGCCGAGCGGGGCTGGTGACCGGGACCTTCGCCCGCCGTCAGCGGTTCCTGTGGCCGCGCCGCAACCGGGCGCCGCGCTCGACGTCCTCGGCGTGCTTGGCTTCTGCCTTCTCGATACCGGTGGTGTCCCTGGGCGGCAGCTGGATCTCCTCCTCGGCCGGCATCCCGGCCTGCAGCTGACGACCGCGCTCGAGCTCGGCGTCGAACTCCGCCCCGAAGAGCAGCGCCACGTTGGTGATCCACAGCCACAGGAGGAAGACGATCACACCGGCGACCGAACCGTAGGTGGCGTTGTAGGAGGAGAAGTTGGCCACGTAGAAGCCGAAGCCGATCGAGGCGAGGATCCACGCGAGGATCGCCAGCAACGCGCCGGGACTCATCCAGCGGAACTTCGGCGGCTTCACGTTCGGCGTCGTGTAGTACAGCAGGGCGACGATCAGGACCACCACGGCCAGCAGGACGGGCCACTTGGCGATCTGCCACACCGTGACCACGACGGACCCCAGGCCCAGTGCCGAGCCGATCGAGGTCGCCACCGGCCCGGAGACCACGAGGGCGATGAGGACGAGTGCCATGAGCACGATCAGCACGAGGGTGATCAGGATCATCACCGGTCGCAGCTTCCAGACCGGCCGCCCCTCGGTGATCTCGTACACCCGGTTCATCGCCCGGGAGAAGGCGTTGACGTACCCGGAGGCCGACCACAGGGCGCCGGCGAGACCCAGGACGAGGGCCAGCCCGGCCCCCGGCGTCTGGGACAACGACGTGAGGATCGGCTCGACGGTGCTCGCCACCGACGACCCGGCCGTCTGCCGCACGATGCGCAGGATGGTCTCGACGGTACTGGGTCCCTGACCCAGGAGGCCGATGAGCGACATCAGGGCGATGAACGCCGGGAACACCGCCAGCACGGCGTAGTAGGTCAGCGCGGCAGCGAGGTCGGTGCAGCCGTCCTCCAGGAACTCGCGCACGGTCTTGCGGAGGACGTAGCGCAGCGTCGGCTTCTCGATGTCGCCGGGCCCGTCGGGCTTGCGCGAATCCTCCGAGGGGACGTCCCGTGCGTCGTCTCGCACAGAACTCCTTCGCTCGTCTCGCACGGAACTCCCTCGCTCAGGCACCGGGACCGGCCGTCGCGGGAGGTGATCCCGGGGTGGTGGTGGAGGAGGGGCCGGTGCCGTCGGACCCCTTCCCGAGACGCTCCTCCACCGTGGAGGAGACCTTGTCCTGGGCCCGGTGGGCCGCATCGTCGGCGGCGTGCTGGGCGCGGGCGGCCTTGTCCTGCACGCGTGGGTCGCGCCAGACCTTGCGCGCCTCGGCGACCATCTTGTCGTACTGCTGACGACCGGCCCTCGTGCCGAGCACGTAGCCGATCCCAGCGCCGACCAACAGCGTGATCTTTCCCATGACACTTCCTCCAACAGGTCGCGTGGTGACGTTCCCTCCAGCCCTACCCCCGGACCGGTGCACCGAAACCCTCCGGCCGACGGGCGCTGCCCCGGCCGGTGGACGTAGTCTTCCGGCCGTGCCCCCTCGTCAGGACCGACTCGTGATCGGCGTGCTCGCCGTCCAGGGCGACGTCCGTGAGCACCGCGCGGCCCTCGAGTCCTCGGGAGTGACCACCACGGCCGTGCGCCGCCCCCACGAGCTCGCCGAGGTCGACGGCCTCGTCATCCCCGGTGGTGAGTCCACGACGATCGACAAGCTGAGCCGGATCTTCGGGCTGCGTGACCCCCTTCGCTCCCGGATCGCCGACGGGATGCCGGTCTACGGCAGCTGCGCCGGGATGATCCTGCTCGCCGACCGCGTCCTCGACGGCCACCCCGACCAGCAGACCCTCGGGGGCCTGGACGTCACCGTGCGGCGCAATGCCTTCGGCCGCCAGGTCGACTCCCACGAGTGCGACCTCGAGGTTCGCGGGGTGGCCGGCGGTCCGGTGCGCGCGGTCTTCATTCGCGCCCCGTGGGTCGAGGAGTGGGGTGGCGGGGTCGAGGTGCTCGCCGCGGTGGAGGCGAAGGGGGGGACGCGGCCCGTCGTCGTGCGGCAGGGGAACCTGCTGGCGACCAGCTTCCACCCGGAGGTCACCGGCGACCGCCGGGTCCACGCCCGGTTCGTCGAGATGGTCCGCGCCGCGCGCTGACGCGCCCGATCGTGCGCATCGCCCCGGGGACGGGGCGTAGGATCGTCGATCGGACCAACTGCCAGCCACACCGAGGAGACCTACGTGTCCGGCCACTCCAAGTGGGCAACCACGAAGCACAAGAAGGCGGCGATCGACGCCAAGCGCGGCAAGCTCTTCGCCAAGCTGATCAAGTACATCGAGGTGGCCGCCCGCACCGGCGGCGGTGACCCGGCCGGCAACCCGACGCTCTACGACGCCATCCAGAAGGCGAAGAAGAACTCCGTCCCCAACGACAACATCGAGCGTGCGGTCAAGCGCGGCTCCGGGGCCGAGGCCGGTGGCTCCAACTGGGAGGCCATCACCTACGAGGGCTACGCGCCCGGTGGTGTCGCCGTCCTCATCGAGTGCCTCACCGACAACAAGAACCGCGCCGCGACCGAGGTGCGCACCGCCCTCTCGCGCAACGGGGGCAACCTCGCCGACCCGAACTCCGTCGCCTACCTCTTCAACCGGCGGGGCGTCGTGATGGTGCCCAAGGCGGAGCGGACCGACGAGGAGCTGCTCGAGATCGTCCTCGAGGCCGGCGCGGAGGAGATCAACGACTACGGGGACTCCTGGCAGATCGTCTCCGAGGCGACGAACTTCGTCGACGTGCGCACCGCGCTGCAGGAGGCCGACGTCGACTACGACTCCGCCGAGGCCGTCTTCCTCCCGAGCCTGGAGGTCCCCCTCGACCTGGAGGGCGCCAAGAAGATGATCCGGGTCGTCGAGGCGCTCGAGGACAGTGACGACGTGCAGAACGTCTACACCAACGGCGACGTCCCGGACGAGGTGCTCGCCCAGCTCGACTCCGAGGAGTGAGGCGGCGTGTCGACGGTCGTCAGCCGGTCGTCGACCCGTAGTGTCCTAGAACAGGTGTTCTACTCGGAGCGCCCGAAGCGATCGAGGAGGTCCCCGTGCGCGTGCTCGGCGTGGACCCGGGGCTGACCCGGTGCGGCCTCGGCGTCGTCGACGGCGAGGCCCGTGACCTGCGCATGGTCGCCGTCGGGGTGGTGCGCACGAGCGCGCAGCGCTCGGCCGGGGACCGGCTGGCCTACATCCAGGACCAGCTCGATGCCTGGCTGGACCGCTTCGACCCCGGGGCGATCGCCCTCGAGCGGGTGTACGCGGCCGACCACGTGCCGACCGTCATGACCACCGCGCAGGTCAGTGGTCTCGTCCTGCTCGCCGGGGCCCGGCGTGGTCTGCCCGTCGTGCTCCACACGCCCACCGAGGTCAAGGCCGCCGTCACCGGGACCGGTCGGGCCGACAAGGCGCAGGTGACGACGATGGTCACCCGCATCCTCACCCTCGACGAGGCCCCCCGGCCGGCGGACGCGGCCGATGCGCTCGCCCTCGCGATCTGCCACCAGTGGCGGGGGAGCGGTCAGGCGCGACGGGAGCTCGCCGCGGCCGGCGAGAGGGCCCGTCAGCGGGCGGTGGCCGCTCGATGATCGCCTCGCTGCGGGGGACCGCGAGCCACGTGGGGCTGGACCGGATCGTCGTGGACGTCCACGGGGTCGGGCTGCTCGTGCACACGCCCCCGGCCGTCGCGGCCGGGTGCCGCCACGGGTCCGAGGTGGAGCTGGCCACGAGCATGGTCGTGCGCGAGGACTCGATGACCCTCTACGGCTTCTCCGCGGTGGGAGAGCGCGACACCTTCGAGCTCGCCCAGACCGTGACCGGGGTCGGGCCACGCGTGGCCATGGCCCTGCTGTCCGTCCTCAGTCCCGAGGAGCTGGCCACCGCCGTCGCCGCCGACGACATCACCACCCTGACCAAGGTCCCGGGCATCGGCAGGAAGGGGGCGGAGCGCATCGCCCTCGAGCTGCGCGGCAAGCTGCCCGAGGTGCCCGGTGCGGCCGCGACGGCGGCGCCCGCCGCCTCGGGCGGCTGGCAGGACCCGGTGACCGAGGCGCTCGTGGGCCTCGGGTACTCGGCCAAGCAGTCCGCCGACGCGGTCGACAAGGTCTCCCGGGAGGGCGGCGAGAGCTCCCCGGCCGATGTCTCCACCGCCCTCAAGGCGGCCCTGCAGGTGCTGGCGCGATGAGCGACGGCTTCAGCTCCGAGATCCGCGTCGCCGAGGACGACCCCCGTGAGGACGATGGCTCCTACGACGCGACCGCCCGGATCGTCGACGCCGCGGGCACCGACGACGACGGAGTGGTCGAGGCGGCCCTGAGGCCGCGTCGCCTGGCCGACTTCCCGGGGCAGCCGAAGGTGCGCGACCAGCTCGGTCTGGTCCTCGAGGCCGCCCGCCTGCGCGGCGCGCCCCCCGACCACGTGCTGCTCTCCGGCCCGCCCGGCCTGGGCAAGACCACGCTGGCGATGATCGTCGCCGCGGAGCTCGAGCAACCGATCCGCGTCACGTCGGGTCCCGCGATCCAGCACGCCGGCGACCTCGCCTCGGTCCTGTCCTCCCTCACCGAGGGCGAGGTGCTCTTCTTCGACGAGATCCACCGCATGTCGCGCCCCGCGGAGGAGATGCTCTACCTCGCGATGGAGGACTTCCGGGTCGACGTCATCGTCGGCAAGGGCCCGGGCGCGACGGCCATCCCGCTGGAGCTGCCCCCCTTCACCGTCGTGGGGGCGACGACCCGTGCCGGGCTGCTGCCGGCGCCCCTGCGTGACCGCTTCGGCTTCACCGGTCACCTCGACTACTACGACGACGCCGACCTGGAGCAGATCCTGGCCCGCAGCGCGGGCCTGCTGGAGGTCGAGGCGGATGCCGACGCGCTGGCCGAGATCGCCCGACGCTCCCGCGGGACGCCGCGCGTGGCCAACCGGCTGCTGCGGCGGGTGCGGGACTGGGCCCAGGTCCACGGCACCGGCCGGGTCGGGCTCGACGCGGCCCACCGGGCGCTGGCCCTCTTCGACGTCGACGAGATCGGCCTCGACCGGCTCGACCGCGCGGTCCTGGACGCCTTGTGCCGCCGCTTCGGCGGTGGGCCGGTCGGCCTGTCCACGCTCGCGGTCTCCGTGGGTGAGGAGACGGACACCGTGGAGACGGTGGCGGAGCCGTACCTGGTGCGTCAGGGGTACGTGGTGCGCAGCCCCCGGGGTCGCATCGCGACGCCGGCGGCGTGGGAGCACCTCGGGCTCACCCCTCCGGCAGGGGCGCAGACCCCCCTTCCCCTGCCCGACGAGCCCGAGGCCGGACGCCTCGGATGACGGCCACGGAACCCCGCCACCGGCCTACCCGTTGGTCACCCCGGTGGCCTGATTAGACTCGGCCATTGGCTCGGGGGCTCCCGAGCCACTGTGACGTCGCCCTGACCGATCGGTCCCGACCCAGGAAGTCCCACTCATGAACGAAGGCTCGCAGACCGCCAGCCTGCTCCTGCTCGTCCTCCCGCTGCTGCTCATCGGCTTCATGCTGTACTCGGCCAGGAAGCGCCAGCGCACCATGGCGGAGTTCTCCGCATCCCTGCAGGTGGGTGACGAGGTCTTCACGACCTCGGGCATCCTCGGTCGGATCACCGACCTCGACACGGACCGCGTCCGCCTCGAGGTCGCACCGGGCACGGTGCTCACCCTCGACCGGCGGGCCATCGGGATGAAGGCAGAGACCGGCGCCGAGGCGTCCACCGACAACGGGCAGGACTGACGTGGAGGCTCGTCGCAGCAAGGACGCTGCCCGCAAGGACAACGCCACCCGCACCCTGATCTGGCTCTTCGTGGGCATCTTCGTGCTCATCGGGGCACTGGGGTACGGCGTCGTCAGGGAGAGCGCCACGTGGGCCCCCCGACTGGGCCTGGACCTGGCCGGGGGCACGCAGATCATCCTCGAGCCCCGGGTGGAGGGTGACCAGGTCTCCCCGGAGCAGCTCTCCCAGGCACGCGACATCATCGTCCAGCGCATCGACTCCCAGGGCACGACGGGTGCCGAGGTGACCACGCAGGGCGACACCAACATCGTCGTCGCCGTGCCCGGCTCCCTGACCGAGGAACAGGAGGAGGCCATCTCGGCCTCGTCGCAGATGCAGTTCCGGCCCGTCCTGGCCACGGCGCTGGGCAGCCCGCAGGCCGGTCAGCCGTCCCCGTCGGGCACCGAGTCGCCGACCCAGGGGAGCGAGTCCCCGACCTCCGGTGCCGGTGACGACGCATCGACCTCGGACGAGAAGGCATCCGACGGCGAGACCTCCGACGGCGGTGCGCAGTCGGTCGAGGCGACGCCCGAGCCGACCGACGAGCCCACCACCGACGCGTCGTCCCCCTCGGACGAGGAGACGCCCGCCGACGACCCCAGCGCCTCGCAGAGCGAGAGCCCGGCGGGCCAGGGCCCCGCGGAGGGCATCGACTGGAGCCCGTCCGGCGAGCCGACCGGCCCGATGGACCCGAACCACGTCTCCGAGGAGCTGTGGGAGAAGTTCCAGGAGCTCGACTGCTCGAAGCCGCCGGAGCAGGCCCCCGTGCAGACCACGGACCCGATCGTCGCCTGCGGGCAGGACGGTCAGCTGAAGTACGTCCTCGGACCCGTGGTCGTCCCCGGCAAGGACATCGCCGACGCGGAGGCCGGGTACCAGGTCAGCCCGCAGGGCGCCCAGACCAACACCCCCGAGATCTCGCTGACCCTCACGGACGAGGGGCGCGAGGCGTACAAGGACGTCTCGACGGAGATGGTCGGCATGCAGCCGCTCAACTCCGCCTCGCCGGTCAACCCCCCGGCCTCCTACAACGCCCTCGCCGCGGTGCTCGACTCCCAGGTGCTCATCGCGCCCGGCTTCAACGAGGCCATCCCGAGCGGACGGGCGAGCATCACCGGCTTCGACATCGAGGAGGCCCGCTCCCTGGCGCAGTCGCTGAAGTTCGGTGCGCTGCCGATGTCCTTCGACCTGCAGACGCGCCAGGAGATCAGCCCGACGCTCGGCTCCGAGCAGCTGCGACTGGGCATCATCGCCGGCATCATCGGTCTCTTCATCGTGCTGGGGTACGCCCTCCTGCAGTACCGCGCGCTGGCCAGCGTCGTCGTGGGGTCGATGGTCGTCGCCTTCGGCATCACCTATCTGGCCATCGCCCTGCTGTCGTGGGGGTACAACTATCGCCTCGACATGGCCGGGGTGACAGGTCTGATCATCGCCATCGGTGTCACCGCCGACAGCTTCATCGTCTACTTCGAGAGGGTCAGGGACGAGTTGCGCGAAGGGCGCAACCTGCGTGCCGCGGTCGAGGCCGGGTGGGCCCGCGCCAAGGGCACGATCCTCGTCGCGGACGGCGTCAACTTCATCGCCGCGGTCGTCCTGTACGTCCTCGCCAGCTCCGGGGTGCGCGGCTTCGCCTTCACCCTCGGCCTGACGACCCTGATCGACCTGGCGATCTTCTGGCTCTTCACGCACCCGATGCTCACGATCCTCGCGCGGAACAAGTTCTTCGCCTCGGGCCATCCCTGGTCCGGTTTCGACGTGAACACGCTGCGCGAGGCCAAGCTGCGCTATCGCGGCCGTGGCCAGGTCGACATCGACCCAGCCGTCCGCCCGGCAGGAGGGACCGCCTGATGAGTCGCTTGGCGGACTGGGGCAACGACCTCTACACGGGCCGACGATCGTTCGACTTCGTCGGCCGCTCCAGGACCTGGTACAAGGTCTCGGCAGTCATCATGGTCATCGCCGCACTGGGCTTCATCGTGCGCCCGTTGAACTTCTCGCTGGAGTTCACCGGCGGCACGGAGTTCCGGGTGGCCACCCAACAGGCGCCGGACGACTACGAGTCCCAGGCGACGGCGGCCGTGCGCGAGGTCTCCGGACCCACTGCGTCGGCAAACGTCTCCACCATCGGTGGGGACATCGTGCGGGTGCAGACCGAGGAGCTCGAGGCCGGCGAGATCCGCGACGTCAGCGATGCGCTGGCCGAGAGCTTCGACGTGCAGTCGGACGACATCAGCTCGAACCTCATCGGTCCCTCGTGGGGTGCGTCGGTGAGTCAGGAGGCCCTGCGTGCCCTCGTGGTCTTCCTGCTGCTGACGACGTTGATGATGACGCTGTACTACCGCAACTGGAAGATGGCCGTCTCCTCGATGGTGGCCCTCGCCCACGACATGCTCATCACGGTCGGGATCTACACATGGGTCGGATTCGAGGTGTCGCCGGCGACGCTGATCGGCTTCCTCACCGTCCTCGGGTACTCCCTGTACGACACGGTGGTGGTCTTCGATCACGTCAAGGAGAACACCCGCGCGGCCTTCTCCAACCGGCGCAGGAGCTTTGCCGAGGCCGCCAACCTCGCGGTGAACCAGACCCTCGTGCGCTCGGTCAACACGACGGTGATCGCCGTGCTGCCGATCATCGCGGTGCTCGTCATCGGCTTCGCCTACCTCGGCCCCGGCACCCTCCTCGACCTGTCCTTGGCGTTGTTCATCGGTATGACCGTGGGTGCGGTCTCGTCGGTCTTCATCGCCACGCCGTTGCTGGTGGATCTGCGTCGCAAGGACCCCGAGGTCGTCCGGCTCGCCGAGGACGCGGAGAACTCGCAGGCGCTGCGGCAGCGGGAGGCAGAGCGGCGTGCGGCCGCCGCGCCCGAGCCCGCCCGCGTCGGTGGTCCCTCCACGTCGTCCACACAGGCGAAGGGGGCGACGGGCCCCTCGTCGACCCCGACCGGGGATGCCGGCACGCCCGCCGACGGCGACGCCCAGACGGTCACCGGTCGCACGGTGCACAAGTACGCACGGTCATCGGGACCGCGCAACCAACCGAAGAAGACGCCCCGGAACCGGCGGAGGAGCTGATGTCCGGCACCCTGGCCGAGCGGATCCTGGCGACCATGCGAGAGGTCGAGGACTTCCCGGAGCCGGGGGTGACGTTCAAGGACATCACCCCCGTGCTGGCGGACGGTGGTCTCCTCGCCGAGGCGGTCCGGGCACACGCGGACCCCTACCGGGGCCAGGTCGACCTGGTCGCGGGTCTCGAGGCGCGGGGCTTCATCTTCGGTGCGGCGGTCGCCCTGCACCTCGGCGTCGGCTTCCTGCCGGTGCGCAAGGCAGGCAAGCTGCCCGGTCCCACCGTCGGTGTGGACTACGACCTGGAGTACGGCAGCTCGCGCGTCGAGGTCCATGCCGGGGATCTGCCCGACGGCGCTCGGGTGCTCGTGGTCGACGACGTCCTGGCGACCGGGGGCACGGCAGCAGCCGCCTGCCGACTCGTCAAGCAGTGCGGGGGCACCGTCGTCGCCGTGGAGGTCCTGACGGAGATCGTGGCCCTCGGTGGTCGCGCGCTGCTGGAGGGCCGTACCGTGCGGAGCCTCACCAGCGTCTAGGCTCTCTGCATGAGCGAGCGCAACACGGGCACCGGCGGGTTCTCCGCACGGTCGTTGGCGCGCGCGTCCCTGGCCCGGATCGGGAGTGGCCGAGCAGCCACCCCCGGCGTGCTCGACCCGCTGCTGACGATCGTGCGGCAGAGCCACCCAAAGGCCGACCTGTCCATCATCGAGCGCGCCTACGACGTCGCCGAGCGGAAGCACCAGGGCCAACGTCGCAAGAGCGGCGATCCGTACATCACGCACCCGCTCGCCGTCACGACCATCCTCGCCGAGCTGGGGATGACCCCGGTGACCCTCGCGGCCGCCCTGCTCCACGACACGGTCGAGGACACCGACTACAGCCTCGACGACCTCGAGGAGGAGTTCGGGGCAGAGGTGGCCAAGCTCGTCGACGGCGTGACCAAGCTGGACAAGGTCACCTACGGCGAGAGCGCGCAGGCCGAGACCGTGCGCAAGATGATCGTCGCCATGGCCCGGGACATCCGGGTCCTCGTGATCAAGCTCGCCGACCGGCTGCACAACGCCCGGACGTGGCGGTACGTGTCGGCGGAGTCCGCCCAGCGCAAGGCCCAGGAGACACTCGAGATCTACGCCCCGCTGGCGCACCGCCTCGGGATGAACACGATCAAGTGGGAGCTGGAGGACCTGTCCTTCGCGACGCTCTACCCCAAGGTCTACGAGGAGATCGTGCGCCTGGTCGCCGAGCGTGCCCCGGCCCGGGAGGAGTACCTGGCCACCGTGCGGTCGCAGGTCGTGCTGGACCTGCGCGAGGCGAAGATCAAGGCGACGGTCACCGGCCGCCCGAAGCACTACTACTCCGTCTACCAGAAGATGATCGTCGGCGGTCGGGAGTTCGGTGAGATCTACGACCTCGTGGCGGTGCGCGTCCTCGTCGACACCGTCCGTGACTGCTACGCCGCACTCGGCGCGCTGCACGCCCGATGGAACCCCCTTCCCGGGCGGTTCAAGGACTACATCTCGCTGCCGAAGTTCAACATGTACCAGTCCCTGCACACGACCGTCATCGGTCCACAGGGCAAGCCGGTCGAGATCCAGATCCGCACCCACCAGATGCACCGCCGGGCCGAGTACGGCGTCGCGGCGCACTGGAAGTACAAGGACCAGGCGCGCGCGGACAGCGGTCAGGTCGTCGAGGACGGCCAGGTCGGCGAGATGGCGTGGCTGCGCCAGCTGCTGGACTGGCAGCGCGAGACCGCGGACCCCAGCGAGTTCCTGGACTCCCTGCGGTACGAGATCAGCACCAACGAGGTCTACGCCTTCACCCCCAAGGGGCAGGTCATCGCCCTGCCGGCCGGCTCGACGGCGGTGGACTTCGCCTACGCGGTGCACACCGAGGTCGGTCACCGGTGCATCGGGGCCCGCGTCAACGGTCGCCTGGTGCCGCTGGACTCCGCCCTGGACCACGGCGACGCGGTCGAGATCCTCACCTCCAAGGCCGAGGGTGCCGGCCCCTCGCGGGACTGGCTCAACTTCGTCCGGTCGGCCCGGGCCCGCAACAAGATCAAGCAGTGGTTCACCAAGGAACGCCGGGAGGAGATGGTCGACTCCGGCAAGGAGGCCATCGCCAAGGTAGTGCGCAAGCAGAACCTCCCGCTGCAGCGCATCCTCACCGTGGAGAGCCTGACCTCCGTCGCGAGCGAGCTGCGACGCCAGGACGTCGACGGCCTCTACGCAGCGGTCGGGGAGGGGCACGTGTCCGCGCAGCACGTGGTCTCCCGACTCATCGCCGCCGTGGGCGGCGAGGACGGAGCCACCGAGGACCTGGCCGAGGCCACCCTGCCCGGACCGCCGCGGCATCGCCGCAGCGGCACGGACCCGGGCGTCGTCGTCAAGGGCGTCGACGACATGTGGGTCAAGCTCGCCAAGTGCTGCACGCCGGTGCCCGGCGACGAGATCATGGGTTTCATCACCCGGGGCAACGGCGTCTCCGTGCACCGCACCGACTGCACGAACGCCAAGTCGCTGCGGAAGGAGTCGGAGCGCTTCATCGAGGTCGAGTGGGCCCCGAGCAGCTCCAGCCTCTTCCTCGTGCAGGTCCAGGTCGAGGCACTCGACCGCTCTGCGCTGCTCTCCGACGTCACCCGGGTGCTGTCGGAGTCCGGGGTGAACATCCTCTCCGCCACCGTGCACACCTCGCGCAACCGCGTGGCGATCCTGCGGTTCACCTTCGAGATGGGCGACACCGGCCACCTGAGCCACGTCATCCAGCAGGTCAAGCGCACCGAGTCGGTCTTCGACGCCTTCCGCATCACCGGGGGCCAGCTGCCGAGCAAGGGCTGAGCCGGCGGAGAAATCTGCCTGCCTCGACTCCGCCGCTACGGTGCCGAGTGTGGCTAGGATCCCGCCATGGCGGTGAGGCGGGGGCTGGTCGCGGCGGTGATCGCAGCGCAGTTCTGCGTGCCCTTGGTCGCCCTGCTCGCCAGCGCTCCACCCACACGGCTGGGCTTCCAGATGTACTCGGGCCTGGGTGGTCTGGACATCACCGTCGAGGACGAGCGCGGCGAGGAGCTCGAGTACGACCCCGCCGACGTCCTGGCCGTTCCACCACGGATCGAGATCGACTGGACGCGTCGGCTGCCGGAAGCACTCTGCGAGGCCACCGGCGCGGCCCGGGTGACTGTGACACGCGACCGGGAGAGCTCGAGGACACTGGAGTGCTGACACAACGCGTGGATCCGCGTCCGATCGGCATCGCCAGGATCTGCCTGGGCCTGGCGGGGCTCCTCAACACGTTGGAGCTCTTCGTCATCAACACCGGCCTCTCCTCGGGGAAGCTGACCGTGCCCTACTTCGCCTGGGCGCCGACGATCACCCCTACTGCCGCGTTGGTGGTGATGGCGATCGCAGTGACAGCGACGGTGATGATCATCGTCGGCATCGGGACCGCCGGCGGAGCCGTCATCTACTCACTCACCACGACGACGGTGCTGCTGTGGGACCAGCAGACCTACAGTAGCCACCAGATTCTGGTGGTGCTGCTCGTTGCCTGTCTGGCGTTCGCCGAGTCCGACCGGGTCTACAGCCCGGTGCGTCGTCCCGAACACCGGCCGGATGTGCCGTGGTGGCCGCAGCTGCTGATGATGACCCAGCTGAGCGCCCTCTACCTGTTCGCCGGTCTGTCCAAGATCAATCATGAGTTCCTGTCCGGGGGCCCCTTGTCCACATGGGTGGGTGATGCCCTCCCGGACTGGATCTTCCAGCCGATGGCGGTGGCCACGGTGGTGACCGAGGCCGTGGTTCTCGCGGTGGGCCTGTGGCTGCCGCGGGTGAGGGTGATCTCGGTGGTGGTGGGGGTGTGCCTCCACCTGAGCATTCTCGTCCTGATCTCGGAGGGCCTGCTCAACCTGTTGCAGCTGATCGCCTTCGCACTCGCCTGTGTCCCGCTCTATCCGCTGTTCCTCACGCGTCCGCGCCCCCCGTCTGCGGTCCGCACGGGCACCGCGCCGCTCACGAAGGGAGCCCCCAGACCGACCATGTCGTGATCTCGGGGCTCCCCGGGCCGCGGTTGGGAGAAGGTCAGCCGCCGAACTCGTCCAGCCCCTTGCGGGCCTGGTCCAGCCACATCTGCTGGGCCTCGATCTGCTCGCGGACCCTCCTCGCCCGGGAGGCGTCCCCCTTCGCCTCGGCCCGCTCCAGGTCCGACTCGAGGTCGGTCACCTTGGACTCGAGCTGGGTGACCATGGACGCCGCGCGAGCCGACTTCTCCGGGTTGACCGAGGACCACTTCTGGTCCTCGGCGTCGCGCACGGTCTGCTCGACGCGGCGCATGCCCTTCTCCATGCGGTCGATGTCACCACGCGGCACCTTGCCCGCCGCCTCCCAGCGCTCCTGGATGTCACGCAGCGCGGCCTTGGTCTTCTCCAGGTCCTTGACCGGCAGGAGCGCCTCGGCCTCGGCGAGGATGCCCTCCTTGACGGCGAGGTTGCCGCGGAAGGCCTCGTCCTCCTTGGCCGCCTCGGCGTCCTTGGCGTTGAAGAAGGCGTCCTGGGCGGTGCGGAACCGCTCCCAGAGCCGGTCGTCGTCGGCCCGGCCCGCGCGGCCGGCCCGGCGCCACTGGTCCATCAGGCGCTTGAACGCCCCGGCGGTGGCGTTCCAGTCCGTGGAGGTCGACAGGCGCTCGGCCTCGGCCACGAGCTCCTCCTTGTGGGCCTTGATCTCCCCACGGGACTGCTCGAGCTTGGCGAAGTGGGCACGGCGTGCCTTGTCGAAGCCGTTGCGGGCCTTGGAGAAGCGCTGCCAGAGGGGTGCCTCGACGTCCTTGTCCAGCCGGACCTTGCCGCGCTGGTGCGCCTTCCACTCGTCCAACAGCTCCCGCATGCGGGCGGTGGACTGCTTCCACTGGACCTTCTCGACCGGCTGCGCGGCGATCTTCTCCGCCTCGGCGACGATGACCTCGCGCTCGGCCGCGGCCACCTTCTTCGCCTCGGCGCGCTCGCTCGCCTCGTGCTTGCGCTTCTCGGCCAGTCCTGCGTCGACCTCGGCGATCAGGGCGGCCAGGGCCGGCAGGTCGCCGACGACATTGGGCTTGTCGGCGTGCTCGTGCAGGGACTTCAGCCCGTCCGCGATCTCCTTGGCGGTGACCTCGGGGGAGTCGAGGCGCTGACGCAGCAGTCCGGCGGAGGCGAAGAGCTCGTCGTACTTGCGGGCGAAGTACTGCAGAGCCTCCTCCGGCGAGGCACCCGGGTAGGAACCGACCTCGCGTTCCTCGTCCCCGTCGCGGACGAAGACGCGTCCTTCCTCGTCGGCCCGGCCGAAGGCCGCGGACGCGCTGTGGTCGTCCGTGACCCCTTGGATCTCGGGGGCCGGGGTCACGGCCGGTCGGGTGGGAGCCAGCTTGGCCAGGGCTGCTGGCGAGGGCGCCGTGGGGCGCGGGGCATCTGTCTCGTCGCTCACACTCCCGAGGTTACCCATTCACACGTCGGATGCAGGCCTCCACGTAGGGTTCGGTGCGTGCTGACCTTCTCCTTCCCGGCGCAGGCCTTCGGAACGAACTGCTATGTCCTCGCGGACGGACCCGGCGAGGAGTGTCTCGTCGTCGACCCCGGCATCGGGATCGAGGAGACCCTCCGTGAGGTCCTCACGACCCACCGGCTCAAGCCGGCCGCGGTGCTGCTGACCCACGGTCACATCGACCACGTCTACTCGGTGACCCCGGTCTGCGGTGGCGAGCTGGCGGCCTACATCCACTCCGACGACCGCTATCGCCTCGTCGATCCGCTCGGCAGCTCCTCGCTCGGCGACCAGCTGACGGGGATGCTCGAGCAGCAGTTCGGCAGGAAGGCGACCTGGCGCGAGCCCGAGCGCGTTGTCGAGGTGACCGACAGCGAGACCGTCTCGGTGGCCGGTATCGACCTGGACGTCGTCCACGCGCCCGGCCACACCGAGGGATCGGTGATGTTCTCCCTTCCCGGCCTGCCCGACGGCATCCCGGACGAGGCCGAGGTCGATCGCACCCTCATCACCGGGGACGTGATCTTCGCCGGGTCGATCGGCCGCACCGACCTCCCCGGGGGGTCGGCGGAGGCCATGCAGCGCTCCCTCCGCGACGTCGTCCATCCGCGTCCCGACTCCAGCCTCGTCCTGCCCGGCCACGGCCCGGCGACCACGCTGGCCCGCGAGAAGGCGACCAACCCGTACCTGCAAGGACTGTCATGAGCAACCCCCGGCCGACCAAGGTCACGCCCCTGTCCGGGTTCCCGGAGTACCTGCCCGAGCAGCGGATCATCGAGCAGCACTTCCTCGACGTCATCCGCTCCACCTTCGAGCTGCACGGCTTCCCGTCGATCGAGACACGCTCGGTCGAGCCGGTGGAGCGCCTGCTCGGCAAGGGCGGTGATGCCGACAAGGAGATCTACGGCATCCACCGCCTCGCCGACGAGGGCGGTGAGGGACGCTCGGAGGCGGAGCTCGGGCTGCACTTCGACCTGACCGTGCCCTTCGCCCGCTACGTGGTGGAGAACGCAGGCCGGCTGAACTTCCCCTTCCGTCGCCACCAGATCCAGAAGGTGTGGCGTGGCGAGCGGCCCCAGGAGGGGCGCTACCGCGAGTTCACCCAGTGCGACATCGACGTCGTCGACGTGGGGGAGCTGGCGCCCCACTTCGAGGCGGAGATGCCACTGGTCATGGCCGAGATCTTCGCCGGGCTGCCCATCCCCGAGATGGTCATCCAGGTCAACAACCGCAAGATCCCTGAGGGCTTCTACCGCGGGCTGGGCATTGGTGCGGACGACCCCTCCGAGATCCAGGACACCCTGCGCATCGTCGACAAGCTGGACAAGATCGGTCCGGACAAGGTTGCTGCCCTCCTCGTCGAGGCCGGCCGCACGCCCGAGCAGGCGCAGGCCTGCCTCGACCTGGCCGCGATCCGCACGCAGGACACCTCCTTCGTCGAGCGCGTCCGCGACCTCGGCGTGGCACACCCCGTCCTCGACGAGGGCCTCAGCGCGCTGGCCGCGGTCATCGAGACCGGTGCAGCGGCCGCACCCGGTGCGATGGTCGCCGACCTGCGCATCGCCCGCGGGCTCGACTACTACACCGGCACGGTCTACGAGACGCAGCTCGTCGGGTACGAGTCCTGGGGCTCCTTCTGCTCCGGCGGTCGCTACGACGAGCTCGCGAGCGACGGCAGGAACACCTACCCCGGCGTCGGCATCTCCATCGGCCTCTCCCGGCTGCTCGGCCTGCTGCTCGGCAAGGGCCTGGTCGGAGCGAGCCGCAAGACCCCCTCAGCGGTCCTCGTGGCGGTGACGGACGAAGGGAGCCGGTCGGCGTCGGTGGCCGTGGCCACCGCGCTGCGGTCGCGGGGGATCCCGTGCGAGGTGTCACCGGCCGCGGCGAAGTTCGGCAAGCAGATCCGTTTCGCGGAGCGTCGCGGGATCCCCTTCGTGTGGTTCCCGGGTGCGGGGGAGACGGGGGACCAGGTCAAGGACATCCGCTCCGGTGACCAGGTCGACGCGGAGGCCTCCACGTGGGCCTGCCCGGAGCACGACCTGCACCCGCAGGTCGTGCGTCTGGAGGAGTGAGAGCGTCTCGGTGCACCACGTGCAGCACGGTCACCGGGCGCGCGTCCACACCCAAGGCCCTTCGTGGCCGGTGCCGCGTCCGTCGACCAGGCGCTCGGTCGAGGACCGGAGGCGCACTGCGCCGGTGGTCGGCAGTCGTCGTCTGCCGGCATCACGAGCCACGAGATCAGGGACCCCCCACGCCACGTCACTCTCCTCGCCGAGAGCGCTGGCGGTCTCAACGGTCTCGGGGACGATGGCGAGACGGTGGCCGGTCAGCGCCAGTAGGGCCTCGACCTTGTGGAGGGGGAGGGCAGCCGCATCGACCTCGGCCCTGGCGAGGGCGGAGCGACTCCACCCGATCTCCTGTGCCGTCTCGCGTTGACTGTGACGGTTCTCCCGTCGATGACGTCTCAGCACGAGACCGATCCGCCGCCCGAGGGTGATCCGCGCACGCTCGCGGGCGAGGACGTCCGACAGCACGGGCGAGGTCCTGCCCGGCAGTGATGAGGGGCCGGCCTTCTCGGTCGGTGCCGGACGGGGCCAGAAGAGACAGGGCAGGCAGTCCTCACATGCACCATCGCCCTGATCGGCGCACCACGTGCAGGACATCGGGCACGTGATGTCCCCTTCGTCGTCGTCTCCGGACGGATCCATGTCCCTACTGCACACCCGCCTGGGCCGACGTGAGCGCGGAGACGGACGATGCGTGGGCCGTGCCCGGACAGGAAGGTGCTTGTGGACGAGAGACGCCGGCACCGACGCCGGCCCGGTGTGCTGGGGCGACGCAGCCGAAGATCCAACTGCCTACGCTCCTGCTCCACCTCACGGGCACTGACCGCGAGGTGGAGCAGGAGCGTAGGCACGAAGGACCACCCACGGACAGGCCAGCTGCAGAGCCCCCGCCCAATCGAGTGATCATTGCGAATCGGACACAGGCATGGTCTCCGTCGCGCACGCCGCCCTAAACTCCCGGCGTGGCTTCGCCACCCGTGGGCACAATGGGGTGTCCACGGCTCAACGAAGCCACGTGAACGTCCGCGGAAGGGGAGCGCTGTCCCGTGAGCACGACCCCCATGGAGCGGGCCGTGCGGACCTGGCTGACGCAGCTGGACGTCGAGCGAGGAGTCTCCGCCCACACCCTGACCGCCTACACCCGGGACGCCCGGCGCTACCTCGACCACTTGGCGACCCGGGGCGTCACCACCCCCACCGAGGTCACCGAGGCGCACGTCGCCGAGTTCCTCGCCTCGCTCCGCTCCGGTGACGACGAGCATCCTCCGCTGGCGGCCAGCTCGGCCGCCCGCTCCCTCACCGCCGTGCGCGGGCTGCACCGGTTCCTCGCCCTTGAGGGGGAGACCACGCACGACCCGGCCGAGGACGTGGCCCCGCCGGCGCCCCCTTCGCGCCTGCCCAAGGCCATCAGCGTCACGGAGGTCACCCGCCTGCTCGACGCGGCCGGTGTCGGCGACGGTGCCCTGCCGCTGCGCGACCGGGCGCTGCTCGAGGTGCTGTACGGCACGGGGGCCAGGATCTCCGAGGCGGTCGGTCTGGACGTGGACGACCTCGATCTCGAGGTGGGGGCGGCCCGGCTCCTGGGCAAGGGAGGCAAGGAGCGGATCGTGCCGCTCGGCTCCTACGCCTGCGAGGCCGTGGAGGCCTGGCTGGTGCGGGGACGTCCCGGCCTGGGGGCGAAGGGGAGAGCGGGCCCCGCGCTCTTCCTCAACCAGCGCGGTGCCCGATTGTCACGGCAGAGCGCCTGGGCCGTCATCACCGCAGCAGCGCAACGAGCCGGTCTGACCGGACACGTCTCGCCGCACACCCTCCGGCACTCCTTCGCCACGCACCTGCTCGAGGGGGGCGCCGACGTCCGGGTGGTCCAGGAGCTGCTCGGCCACGCCTCCGTGACGACCACGCAGATCTACACGATGGTGACCGTCCAGCAACTGCGTGAGGTCTACGCGCAGAGTCATCCCCGCGCGCGCTGATAGTGTCATCGCTGATCGATCAGCGAGACGCTGAACGCACGCGAGACGCGATGGAGTGATCCGACTGTGGCATCCGAGGTGACGCCGCCGCTCGACATCGAGCACGAATGGACCCAGAACGGGCCGACCGGTCGACCCCTGCCGACCTTCCCGGAACCACAGCCGTTGGACTCCCACGGCCCCGCACGCATCATCGCCATGTGCAACCAGAAGGGCGGCGTCGGCAAGACGACCACGACGATCAACCTCGGCGCAGCGCTCGTCGAGGCCGGACGCCGTGTCCTGCTCGTCGACTTCGACCCGCAGGGCGCGCTGTCCGTCGGTCTCGGTGTCCCCACGCACTCGCTCGACACGACGATCTACGACCTGCTCGTCTCGCGCGGCCACGACATCAGCGAGATCATCCAGCACACCTCCGTCGAGGGCCTGGACGTCGCCCCGGCCAACATCGACCTGTCGGCCGCGGAGGTCCAGCTCGTCGGTGAGGTCGCGCGCGAGCAGATCCTGGCCCGCGTCCTGCGTCCCGTCGTCGACGACTACGACGTCATCCTCATCGACTGCCAGCCATCCCTCGGGCTGCTCACCGTCAACGCGCTGACCGCCGCCCACGGCGTGATCATCCCGCTGGAGACGGAGTACTTCGCCATGCGTGGCGTCGCCCTCCTCGTCGAGACGATCGACAAGATCACCGACCGGCTCAACCCCGCACTGAGCATCGACGGGATCCTCGGGACGATGTACGACGGCCGTACCCTGCACAGCCGCGAGGTCGTCGAGTCGGTCGTGGAGCACTTCGGCGACAAGGTCTTCCACACCGTCATCTCCCGGACGGTGAAGTTCCCCGACGCGACGCTCGCCGCCGAGCCGATCACCACCTACGCCACGGGCCACTCCGGGGCCAATGCCTACCGGCAGCTGGCACGCGAGCTCATCTCGCGCGGCGGGTCGCCCTGACGGCCGTGGACGGCGCCGACACCGCGGTCCCCGGCGGGGTCATCACCACACGCGGGTCCGAGACGGCCTTCACCGTCCACCTGGACAACTTCGAGGGTCCCTTCGACCTGCTGCTCGGCCTGATCTCCAAGCACCAGCTGGACATCACCGAGATCGCCCTGGCCAGGGTCACCGATGAGTTCATGGCGCACCTGCGCGCGCTGCAGGCGAGCGAGCCCGCGTGGGACCTGGGGCAGACCAGCGAGTTCCTGCTCGTCGCCGCGACGCTGCTCGACATCAAGGCCGCCCGGCTGCTGCCCGACACCCGGGAGACGGACGAGGACGACCTCGAGCTGATCGAGGCCCGGGACCTGCTCTTCGCGCGGCTGCTGCAGTACCGCGCGTTCAAGGACGTCGCCGACCACGTCGAGGCGACGATGGCCACGACCGGTCGGATGACCCCCCGCCAGGCCGGCCTCGAGCCGCACCTCGCCACGCTCCTGCCGGAGCTGGTCATGACCGTCACCCCCGAGCAGCTGGCCATGGTGGCCGCCCGGACGCTGACGCCCAAGGAGCCGGAGACCGTCGGCCTGACCCACCTGCACGCGTCCGCGGTGAGCGTGCGCGAGCAGGCGCTCCTCGTCGTCGACCGCCTGCGCACCGAGGGTGCGCTCTCCTTCCGCACGCTCGTCCGGGACGCGGACTCGACCCTGATGGTCGTCGCACGCTTCCTGGCGCTGCTGGAGCTCTTCCGCGACCAGCAGGTCGTCTTCGACCAGGCCGAGGCGCTCGGCGAGCTGGACGTGCGGTGGACCGGGAGCGATGAGGGCACCGTGGACGTCGGTGCCGAGTTCGACGAGGGGGAGGCACCGCCCCCTTCGCCCGATGATGGAGAGAACAACGATGAGTGAGCCCACCGACCACGCCGACGCGCCCGTGGAGGCGGACGTGCCCGGGCCCGAGGGCGAGGACGTCCAGGTCGCCTTCGACGTCGGCGAGCTCCCCGGGGGAGCGAAGGGGGCGATCGAGGCCGTCCTCATGGTCGTCGAGGAGCCCGTCACCGACGTCGCCCTCGCGTCCGTGCTCGAGCTCCCCGTCGAGGAGGTGCGCACCGTCCTGGCGGAGATCGAGGACCAGTACTCCGGCGGGGACCACGGCTTCACCGTCCGCAACGTCGGCGGCGGGTGGCGCTTCTACAGCCACGCGGCCTACGCGCCGGTCGTCGAGCGCTTCGTCCTCGACGGGCAGCAGGCGAAGCTGACGCGGGCCTCGCTTGAGACCCTCGCGGTCATCGCGTACCGCCAGCCCGTCTCGCGGGCCCGTGTCGGAGCCGTGCGCGGTGTGAACGTCGACGGCGTGGTGCGTACCCTGCTCACGCGCGGCCTGATCACGGAGGTCACCAAGGACGAGGAGTCCGGTGCGACCCTGTATGGGACGACTGCGTACTTCCTCGAGCGGATGGGGCTGAACTCCCTGGACGACCTGCCCCCGCTCGCCCCCTACCTTCCCGATGCCGCAGTGCTCGACGATCTCGTGAGTGAGGCCCGACCATGACACCGCCCAGCAACCGACGCCCTTCCGGCGGATCCGGCGCACCCAGCGGCCGCGGACCCAACCGCGGCCCCGGTCAGCGCCGGCGTGGCCAAGGAGGTCGCCAGCAGCCCGAGCGCGGCACGACCGGGCGCACCCGGCCCGGGCAGCCCGACCTCGCCCCGCCCGAGCCCACCGGCCCGCAGATCGACGTCCACGACCCCAAGGGCACCCGGCTGCAGAAGGTCCTCGCCGCGGCGGGCATCGGCTCGCGCCGGGCGTGCGAGCAGCTGATCACCGACGGCCGCGTCATGGTCGACGGCCACGTGGTCACCGAGCTCGGCGTGCGGGTCGACCCCCTCCACCAGACGGTGCACGTCGACGGCGAGCGGGTGCAGCTGGACGAGTCGCGGGTGTACCTCGCCTTCAACAAGCCCGTCGGGGTCGTCACGACCATGTCCGACGAGCTCGGTCGGCTCAACATCGGCGACTACGTGGCGGGGCGGCCGGAGCGTCTCTTCCACGTCGGTCGGCTCGACGCCGACACGGAGGGCCTGCTCATCCTCACCAACGACGGGGACCTGGCCCACCGGCTCCAGCACCCCGCCCACGGTGTGCTCAAGACCTACGTCGCCGAGGTGCCCGGGCCGGTCGCCAAGGACCTGGGCAAGCGCCTGCGCGAGGGCATCGAGCTCGACGACGGGCCGGTCTCGGTCGACTCCTTCCGGATCATCGACTCGCGCCCCGGCAAGGCGATCGTCGAGGTGATCCTCCACGAGGGGCGCAAGCACATCGTGCGGCGCATGCTCGAGCAGGTGGGCCACCCGGTGCTCTCCCTGGTGCGCACGCAGGTCGGTCCGATCACGCTGGGCTCGACCAAGTCCGGCCGGTGGCGGCCGCTCAACCGCGACGAGATCGGCAAGCTGTACAAGGCCGCGGGGCTGTGACGACCTCGGCGGAGGCGAAGGGGGCCGCCTCCGGCCTCCCACCCGTGCACATCGTCGGGGCCGGGCTGATCGGCACGAGCGTCGGCCTGGCCCTCCGGGGGTCGGCGTCGACGTCTCCCTCGAGGACCAGTCCGAGACCTCGGTGGCGCTGGCCCGTGACCTCGGCGCCGGGAGGATCACCGGCGAGGTGGCACCCGGTCTCGTGGTCGTGGCCACGCCCCCGGATGTCGCGCCCGGGATCGTGCTGGAGTCGCTGCGGCGGTGGCCGGAGGCCGTGGTCACGGATGTCACGTCGGTCAAGCAGGTGATCCTCGCCGACGTCGTGCGCGCAGGGGTGCCCATCCACCGGTACGTGGGGTCCCACCCGATGGCCGGGCGCGAACGCTCGGGTGCCATCAGTGGCCGCGCCGACCTCTTCGAGGGCCGGTCCTGGGTCCTCTGCCCGCACGAGACCACCGACCCGAGGGCCACCGAGCTCGTGGCACGGCTCGCCCGGGCGACGGGCGCCGCGGTGAGCACGCTCAGCCCGCTCGACCACGACGCCGCGGTCGCCGCCGTCTCGCACGTGCCCCAGGTCGCTGCTTCGCTCGTCGCCGCCCGTCTGGAGCACCTGAGCGAGCAGGCCATCGGTCTCGCCGGCCAGGGCGTGCGCGATGTCACCCGGATCGCCGCCAGCGACCCGGGCCTGTGGACGCAGATCCTGTCCGGCAACGCACCCGCCGTGGCCTCGATCCTGCGCGACCTGTCCGCGGACCTCACCCGAGTCGTCGGCGCCCTGGACGCCCTGGGTGACAGCGAGGACGACGTGGCCGATGCACCCGGCGCCCGGGCCGTCCTGGCGCGCAGCATCGCCGACGGCAACGCCGGCCACTCGCGACTGCCGGGCAAGCACGGTGCCGGGACGGACGCCTACTCGGTCGTCAGCGTCGTCGTCGACGACAGCCCCGGTGAGCTGGCCAGGCTGCTCGTCGAGATCGGCGAGGAAGGCGTCAATCTCGAGGACCTGCGCCTCGACCACGGCATCGGGCTGCCCTTCGGGCTCGCCGAGGTCCACGTGCTGCCACAGGTCGCCGGTCCCCTCACCGAGGCCCTGCAGTCGCGGGGCTGGCAGATCCACGGCTGAGCACCGACTAGGCTGACCCCTCGTGACCAGCCAGCCCACCCCCTTCGTCATCGCCGTCGACGGACCCTCCGGATCAGGGAAGTCGAGTGTCTCGAGGACCGTCGCCAGCACGATCGGCGCCGGTTACCTGGACACGGGAGCGATGTACCGGGCGCTGACGTGGTGGTGCCTGCACGACGAGGTCGACCTGCTCGACCACGAGGCCGTCGCCGCAGCGGCACGGTCGTTGCCGCTGGAGATCGGGGACGACCCCGCTGCCCCCTCCGTGCACGTCGGCGGCACTGACGTCGCCGAGGCGATCCGCAGCAGCGGCATCTCCTCCCAGGTCTCACGGGTGGCGACCGTGCCGGCCGTGCGCACCGAGATGGGCCGTCGCCAGCGGGCGCTCATCGACGACATCGCGGCCCGCAGGGGTGCGTGCGTCGCCGAGGGACGGGACATCACCACCGTGGTCGCTCCCGACGCGCCCGTGCGGATCCTGCTCACCGCGAGCGAGGAGGCGCGGCTGCGTCGTCGCTCCCTCGAGGTGCACGGTGTCAGCGACGAGGCCGCGATCGCCGCCACGCGCGACCAGGTGGTGCGGCGTGACCGCGACGACTCGACCGTCTCCCAGTTCACCGTGGCCGCTGACGGTGTCGTCGTGGTCGACACCTCCGAGCTGGACTTCGACGGCTCGGTGGACGCCGTCATGGCCGTGGTCCGCGCCGCCCGGGCGGGCTGAGCGCGACGAGTCCGGTCATCTGCCCGATGACTGCGACAATGGGCCCAACCCCACCGATTTCACCAGGAGCACCGTGGACACCACCCCCGAGCCGACCGACGCCGGTCACGACCAGTACGCAGAGGGCGTCGAGCGCGTCCTGCGCGCGGGTCTGGACGACTTCGAGCTGACGCCGGAGGACCGGGCGCTCATCGACGGCTTCCAGGAGTCGACCGAGGAGGTCCCCAGCGGTCCTCTCCCTGTCGTCGCGATCATCGGGCGGCCGAATGTCGGCAAGTCGACGCTCGTCAACCGCATCCTGCGTCGCCGCGAGGCGGTCGTGGAGGACACGCCGGGCGTCACCCGGGACCGCGTCGCCTACGAGGCGGAGTGGGCCGGACGCGACTTCACGCTGCTCGACACGGGTGGCTGGGAGATCGGTGCCGAGGGGATCAACCTGCGGGTGGCCGAGCAGGCCGAGATCGCCATCGAGATGGCCGACGTCGTGATCTTCGTCGTCGATGCCATCGTCGGTGCCACGGACGACGACGAAGCGGTCGTCAGGCTGCTGCGCCGCTCGGGCAAGCCGGTGGTGCTCGTGGCCAACAAGGTCGACGACCAGCGTTTCGAGGCCGACGCCGCCGCTCTGTGGAACCTCGGTCTCGGTGAGCCGATGCCCCTGTCCGCGCTCCACGGACGGGGCAGCGGCGATGTCCTCGACGCCGTCCTCGACGTCCTCCCGCAGGTCTCCGCCACGGGCACGGCCCCGATGGCGGGCGGGCCGCGGCGGGTCGCCCTCCTGGGCCGGCCCAACGTGGGCAAGTCGAGCCTGCTCAACCGCCTCGCCGGGGAGGACCGGGTGGTCGTCGACGACGTCGCCGGGACCACCCGCGACCCGGTGGACGAGGTCATCGAGCTCGGTGGGCGTCCGTGGACGTTCGTCGACACCGCCGGTATCCGCCGTCGGGTCAAGCACACGCGCGGCGCGGACTTCTACGCGTCGCTGCGCACCCAGGCCGCACTGGAGAAGGCCGAGGTCGCGGTCGTCCTCATCGACACCCACGAGCCGATCACGGAGCAGGACCTGCGGATCATCAGCCAGGTCGTGGACAGCGGCCGGGCACTGGTCATCGCCTACAACAAGTGGGACCTGCTCGACGAGGAGCGGCGCTACTACCTCGAGAAGGAGATCGACCGGGAGCTCATCCAGGTCACCTGGGCGCCGCGCGTGAACGTCTCGGCCCTCACCGGTCGCCACGTCGACAAGCTCACTCCGGCACTGGACACCGCCCTGGACTCGTGGGACAGCCGGATTCCGACCTCACGCCTCAACGGGATGCTCGGCGAGATCGTGGCGGGCCACCCGCACCCAGTGCGTGGGGGCAAGCAGCCGCGGATCCTCTTCGCGACCCAGGCCTCCACCCGTCCTCCGCGTTTCGTCATCTTCGCCTCCGGGTTCCTCGAGGCGGGGTACCGGCGCTTCCTGGAGCGTCGCCTGCGCGAGGAGTTCGGCTTCGAGGGCACACCCATCGAGATCTCGGTCAGGGTGCGCGAGAAGCGCCGTCGGCGCTGAGCACCGCTCCGCGAGTGGGTCACCGACACACGCCCCGGGTCGATTGGGACGGCGTGGCCCGCGTGGGATAAGGTGACGTGGCTCCTGACGGAGCAGCCACGGGCTGTGGCGCAGTTTGGTAGCGCACGTGACTGGGGGTCACGGGGTCGCAGGTTCAAATCCTGTCAGCCCGACCGGGTGATGTCCCGGAACATCAGCGAGGGCCGGACCTGCTTCGTGCAGGTCCGGCCCTCGTCGTTCACTGGTGGGTGCGCCCGTGCTCGTCTCAGGCCGTCGGGCGGCCGATCCGCACGCGCCAGACCTCCGGCCCCTGCTCGAGGTAGTCCCAGGTGAACTGGTCCGTGTACTCGGCGTCGAACTGGTAGTAGAGGGGCTTCGGGTCGTGGTCGTTGACCAGCTCGAAGCCCGATCCCGGGGTCAGTGCGTGGTACGTGTCCAGGATCAGGGTGTGGCGCCGGGCCGGGGCCTCCGCGCGGACATCGAGCTGCTGGTCGGTGCTCATGCTCCTCCTTGGGTGCTTGTGTGGGTGGGGCTCCCGCCTCTGCGGGCAGTCGGGCGAGGAAGTGCATGAGCCCGTTGACCCGCTCGGCCTCGTGCGGGTGCGAGTCGCGCAGCACCGTCTGGTCCCATGCGTCTCCCTCGTCATTAAACACGGTCAATCCCGTGTTTATAAGCGCACGGTACCGCACCACCCTGCCCGGGCGACAGCCGCGGCCTCCCGCGGCAGGGGCAAGGGCTCAGGTGACCTCGAACAGGCCCAGTGCGCCCTTCTCGCCGTCGCTCATGACGTGGTTGACGAAGGGGTAGCGGCCCGGCTCCGTGAAGGTCAGCTCGACGAAGCCACCCTGGGCAGCCAGCAGGCCGAGGGACTGGCATCCGCCCGAGGTGGTTCCGGGTGGGTCCAGCGGGCCGCGACCACGCTTCAGCCGGTAGCTGCCCTCCTTGTACACCGTGTCGAACTGGGCTCCGACGACGTGGAACGACAGTGGCCGGTTCGGTCCCAGGTCGAGGGCCCAGACACGGATGCGTTCGCCCACCTTCGCCCGCAGCGGGCGGTCGACGTACTGGTTGACGTAGCCGTTGAACACGACGGCATCGGGCTCGTCGTCGACCACCTTCGTGCTGTTGACCGCCTCACCCTGCGGTCCGAGGTGGATCTCGGACTGGGCGATGACGTATGAACGGTCCACCTCGGTCAGGCCCTCGGGCTCGACGACGACCGCCCCGGCGAGCCCCGAGGCGATGTGCGTCGACATCGGCGGGGTGCCGCAGTGGTACATCCAGATCCCTGCGCGAGCGGCCGTGAACTCGTAGCGCAACGTCTCGCCGGGCGGGATGGTGCGCATCTCCCGGTTCGGTGCGACCTCGCTCGCGTGGAAGTCGATCGAGTGACCCATCGTCCCCTCGTTGACCAGGGTGACCACGAAGCGGTCGCCGACCCGTCCGTGGAGGGTGGGGGCCAACGAGTCGCCGTTGTAGGTCCAGCGCAGCTGTGTCACGCCCGGAGCGATCTCGATCGGCACCTCCGAGATGCTCAGGCTCACCTCACGGACCGAGGAGTCCCCCAGGGGCGGCAGGGTCGGGTCGATCCCGGGGAAGTCCTCGCCCCAGCTGTCCCTGAAGTCGATCCGCGGCGCCTCGTCGTCGCGGTCGTGGCCCGGCTCCTGCGTGCCGTGCACGGACCCGGTAGCGGTGATCCGGAAGACCATCCCCATCTGACGGTGGCCGACGACGGAGCACCATCCCTGCGTGTCCGCCACTACGGGACCGACGTCGAAGGTCGCCTGCTCGCCGGGGGCGAGCCGTGGCGACGCGGTGCCGTCGACCAGGACCAGGTCGTGGACGTCGGTGGAGTCGGTGTTCTCCAGCTCGATCACCAGCCGGTCACCCACGTCGACCGCGACCTCCTCCGGATGGAACCGCATGTCGTGGGCTCGAACACGCACCCGGCGCGTACGACCGGCCCCCGGGCCACCGCGCCGGGCGCCACCGGGGGCGGCCGCCCGCCCCAGACCTGCGGCGGCCGGGTCCAGGCCGACGCCGACGCTCGTGCCGATCGCAATGATCCCTGCGCCGGTGAGCAGCTCCAGACGCGACCAGGCGGGAGCCGACGGCCCCGCCGGGTGCTGCGCCTGTGGGTGATCGCGCCGGCCCCCTGCAGCCCGTGCGGCCCGGACGGCACGGACCAGCAGCGGGAGGGCCAGCGCCAGGGCGAGCCCCGCCAGGACGGCCATGACGAGGGCCACGAGCGAAGGGGTGGCCAGAAGGCACAGGGCCAGCCCCAGATTGGTCACGACCACTCTGCCGGTGCCCCACCGCTCGAGCTCGACGGCAGCGTCATGCGCAGCTGCCGGGCTCCTCCCGAGCAGACGGGGAAGGACCCGCGTCGTCACCCCCAGCACGACCTGCAGCGCGAAGCCCACGACGAGCAGGACGGCCACCCGGACGGTCGTCAGCGAAGCCGACGGCGCAACGGAGAGCGCCGCGAGGACGGCCGTGGTGAGGCCGAGTACGAGCCACCCCACACCCGCCACGGAGGACGGCAGCGAGAAGGTCGGGGGAGGACTCTGCCGCGACCACGTGCGCCACACCGGGGTGCGGCTCACCCCTCTCATGGGGCCCTCCCGGCAGTCGGTCCGGCGATGGCCGACCCGGCGGCGATGACGACGAAGGCGAGGAGTGCGACGACGTTGAGGACCGCTCCCGTCTGCCACACGGTGTGCAGGCCGGCGAGGTCTCCGGGCACGAGTCGGATCGCCAGGCCGATGTGCAGCAGGACGAAGGGGGCCCACATCACCGGTCGATAGGGAAGGGGGCGGCGCAGCACCGCAGGCAGGATCACCGGGGCGTGGGCCATCACCATCGAGATGGCGAAGCCCAGCATGACCGCGTGCACCACCAGGTCGTAGTGGACGCCGCTCGTCTGGGCGCCGCCGACCAGCCACACCACCGCTGCCAGGAGGAGCCAGACATAGCCGCCGAGCAGGGCGGCCGCGCTGAAGCGTGGGAGACCCGTGGACCGGATCGTCCGCCGAGCGACGTCGTTGCGCACGAGCCAGAGCACGAGCGAGGCGATGACCAGGCCGCTGAGCCTCGCCCCGGCAGCCGGCCACAGCAGCGTGGCGACCAGCGTGACGGTCAGGAGCCCGGCGTGCAGGACCAGGGTGCGTCCGCCGGTGGGCGGCATGTGCAGCCGAGCCAGCTCGACCCGTTCGGCACAGATCGTGAGGACGACGAAGCCCACGAGCCACGGCATCAACCAGGGGACGTCGAGCCGGAGCCAGAGACCGGCGCCGATCGTCAGGTGGAGGGCGGCGAGGAGCTCGACGAGGACGACGTCGTCGTGGTTGCGCTGGAAGAGGGCGGCATAGACGGTGACGAGGGCGATGCCACCGCCGACCAGCAGGGCCTGACCCACCACAAGGGGCAGCGGGGTGAGCAGAGCGAGGCCCCCCGCACCCAGCAGGAGTGGCACAGCGAAGGCCGAGACCCGCCGGAGCGCCACCGCCCGCTCCAAGGCGATGAGCGTCGCCAGGAAACCGCCGACCATGAGCATCCCGTGGAGGTCGCCCGCCCGCGCGGTCGGTGCGGGCGCCCAGACGCCGACGAGCACGAGTGCGGCATTGGCGCCGGCGAGCATGGCCAGGCCCGCGGGGAGCAGGAACACGCCCCGGAAGAGCGGTGAGGCCGTCCCAATGTTTTTCACGAGACCAACCGTATATAACTGATTGCGGATGTGCTGCACCGCGTCCGTACCCGTCAGCCGACGATGGGAGGCGCCCCAAGGTCACAGTCGGGTGTACGTCCAGCATTTGGTCCCCCGTTCCTCCGGGTGCCGGTTATGCTCCGCAGCGGTACACAACGACGTTTCCGGAGGACAGCACGTGCGAACGCGCCTCGCGGTGGCCTTCGGGGCGCTGCTCTTCATGTTGCTCGGGGCTCCGACGGCCGTGGCGCACACCGTCGCCGGTCCGGCATCGGTCGCCGCGGCCGAGGAGCCCGCGATCACCGGCATCCTGCGTGGTCCTGATCGGGAGCCCGTCGAGGGGGTCACCCTCACGGTCACCGATGCGGGCAGCGCCACGACCGACGCGAAGGGGGAGTGGCGGATCGAGGTGCCGGGCCCCGGCACGTACGAGGTGAGCCTCGACACCTCGACACTGCCCGATGGGTTGCAGACCCGCGACGTGGGAGGGGAGACGCTGCCCGAGGTGCAGGTACGGGCGGGACGCGACTCGACGGTGATCTTCCCGCTCATCCCACAGGGGGAGCAGCAGGAGTCGGGGACGACCCCCTCCGAGACCGACGGCGAGGCGACCAGCGAGTCCGACACCTCGACGGGGACCACCGGCGGGGACGGCGGCAATGACTTCACCGCCCGGTTCCTCCAGCTCGTCGTGGAGGGCATCAAGTACGGCACCATCATCGCCATCACCTCGGTGGGGCTGTCCCTGGTCTTCGGGACCACGGGCCTGATCAACTTCGCCCACGGTGAGCTGGTCGCCCTCGGGGCCATCGCCGCCTTCTTCTTCTCCGCCGGTGCCTTCGACCTGCCTCTCGTGCTCGCCGCCCTGGTGGCCATCGTCATCGGTGGCGGGGCCGGCGCAGCGCTGGAGCGCGGTCTGTGGCGGCCCCTGCGGGTGCGGGGGACCGGGTTGATCCAGATGTTCATCATCTCGATCGGTGTCTCACTGTTCCTGCGACACCTGCTGCTGATCTTCTACGGCGGTCGGCGTCAGCAGTACGACCAGTACGCGCTCCAGTCGGAGATCGATCTCGGCCCGGTCTCGATCACGCCCCGGGACCTGACGGTGACCGTCATCGCCATCCTGGTCATCATCGGTGTCGCGCTGATGCTCCAGCGCACGCGGATGGGCAAGGCGATGCGTGCGGTCTCCGACAACCGGGACCTGGCGGAGTCCTCGGGCATCGACGTCAACCGGGTCGTCCTCTTCGTCTGGATCCTCGGTGGGGGACTGGCCGCGCTCGGTGGCGTCTTCTACGGCCTGACCACGGCCGTCTACTGGGACATGGGGTTCAACCTGCTGCTGCTGATGTTCGCCGGCGTCATCCTCGGTGGCCTGGGCAGCGCCTTCGGCGCGGTGGTCGGCAGCCTGGTCGTCGGTCTCGTGGCCCAGCTGTCGACCCTGTGGTTCCCCACCGAGCTGCAGAACGCTTGGGCCCTGCTCGCTCTCATCATCGTCCTGCTCGTGCGCCCCCAAGGCATCCTTGGCCGGGCCGAGCGCGTCGGATAGACCGACGAGTCAAGGAGAGAAATGGACTGGCCCAGCATCATCGGCAACGCCGTTCGCGGGATGTTCGGACCCGAGGCGGCGATCTACGCCCTGGCCGCGATCGGCCTCAACATCCACTTCGGCTACACCGGCCTGCTCAACTTCGGCCAGGTGGGGTTCATGCTCGTCGGCGCCTACGGCGTCGCCGTGTCGGTCGCCGTCTTCGGGTGGTCGATGTGGGTGGGGGTCCTCCTGGGGATCGCCTGCGCAGTCCTGCTGGCTCTTCTGCTGGGCCTGCCGACGCTGCGCCTGCGTGGTGACTACCTGGCGATCGCCACCATCGCCGCTGCCGAGGTCCTCAGGTACTTCTACCGCTCGAGCACTCTCGAGCCACTCACCGGGGGCGTCTACGGTCTGCGCCAGTTCGCCGGCGAGTTCTTCGTGCTCAATCCCTATCCACCGGGGACGTACGGATGGGGAGAGGTCACCTTCGACCACCGCTCGATGTGGGTGATGACCGTCGGCTGGGGCCTGGTGGCGCTCGGCTGCCTCATGGTCAAGCTGTTGATCAGCAGCCCGTGGGGCCGCGTGCTGCGTTCGGTCCGTGAGGACGAGCTGGCCGCGCGGAGCCTCGGCAAGAGCGCCTACGGCTTCAAGCTGCAGAGCCTCGTGCTCGGTGGGGCCCTGGGTGGTCTTGCCGGCGTGCTCATGGCGATCAGCATCCAGTCCGTGCAACCGGACAGCTACGACCCGAAGGTGACCTTCTACCTGTACACGATCGTCATCCTCGGCGGTGCCAGTCGGGTGCTGGGCCCGGTCCTTGGGTCGATCATCTTCTGGTTCATCGTCACCTTCTTCGACGCCTTCCTGCGGAGTGCGACGTCCTCCGGACTCATCTCCCCATCGGTCCTCGACAGCGGTGACGTCGGGGCGGCCCGGTTCCTCCTCGTCGGGCTCGGCCTGGTCCTGCTGATGGTCTTCCGACCGGCAGGGATCCTCGGGAACCAGAAGGAGCTGAGGCTCGATGTCCGATGACCGGGTACACGGGGCCCCGGACGGGGCGAGGGAGGATGCCGCGATGAGCGAAGCACCGACCGTGGGAGCGGCTCAGCTCGTGGGCGTGCCTCCGGAGCCGGGGGTCGCGAAGCCCGACGCGATCTTCGTCGCCGACGACGTCGTGCGCAGCTTCGGCGGACTCAAGGCGGTGGACGTGGACCACCTCGAGATCCAGCGCGGGACGATCACGTCCCTCATCGGCCCCAACGGGGCCGGGAAGTCGACCTTCTTCAACGTCGTCTCCGGGTTCGACACACCGGACGGCGGCACCTGGAGCTTCCAGGGTCAGGACGTGTCGAAGCTGCCGGCGCACCGGGTGGCACGACGAGGGATGGTCCGCACCTTCCAGCTGACCAAGGCACTGACCCGGCTGACGGCACGCGAGAACCTCATGCTCGGCGCGACCCACCAGGTGGGGGAGCGATTCATCCCCGCGCTGCTGCGGTTTCCGTGGAGATCGCAGGAAGCCGAGATCGGGGCACGGGCCGACGAACTCCTGGAGCGTTTCAACCTGGCCCACATGCGGGACGAGTTCGCCGGCACGATGTCCGGTGGTCAGCGAAAGCTGCTGGAGATGGCGCGTGCGCTGATGGTCGAGCCGTCGATGATCATGCTCGACGAACCGATGGCCGGCGTGAATCCGGCCCTCACCCAGTCCCTGCTCGGGCACATCCAGACGCTGCGCGACGAGGGGATGACCATCGTCCTCGTCGAGCACGACATGGACGTCGTGATGGGGATCAGCGACTGGGTGACGACGTTCGCCCAGGGACGGCTGATAGCCGAAGGGCGTCCGGACGACATCCGTCGGGACAAGGCCGTCATCGACGCCTACCTCGGGACGCAGCGCAGCCTGCCCCAGCAGGAGAAGGAGACCCGTGATGAATGACAGCGAAGCGACCCGCGAGACGGTCCTCACCGCGGTCGACCTCGTGGCCGGGTACATCCCGGGGGTCGACATCCTGCGCGGGTGCAACGCCCGTGTGGACGCGGGCGAGCTCGTCGGGATCATCGGTCCCAACGGCGCCGGGAAATCGACGTTGATCAAGGCCATGTTCGGTCTGGTACCCGTGACCGGTGGCAAGGTCCTCCTCGCCGAGAAGGACATCACGTCCCTGCCGGCGCACGCCATGGTCTCCGAGGGAGTCGGGTACGTCCCGCAGAACAACAACGTCTTCCCGTCGCTGACCGTCGAGGAGAACCTCGAGATGGGCATGTACCTGCGGCCCAAGGAGTTCGGCACCCGCTTCGCCGTGGTCAGCGAGATCTTCCCGCTGCTCTCCGAGCGACGGAACCAGAAGTGCGGGTCGCTCTCCGGGGGCGAACGTCAGGTGGTGGCAATGGGGCGTGCCCTGATGACCGACCCGGCCGTCCTCCTCCTCGACGAGCCGTCGGCCGGACTCTCGCCGATGATGCAGGACGCCGTCTTCGAGTCGGTCCTGAAGATCAACCGGTCGGGGGTGTCCATCCTCATGGTCGAGCAGAACGCCACCAACTGCCTGGAGATCTCCGACCGCGCCTATGTCCTCGATCAGGGACAGAACGCCTACACCGGGACGGGCAAGGAGCTCCTGCACGACCCGAAGGTCATCGAGCTCTACCTGGGGACCCTCGCGCGCATCTGACCCTCCTCCTGCAACCTCAACGACGAAGGGCCCGACCGCGCGATGCGGGCGGGCCCTTCAGCGTGGAGCGTCCGCCCCGATCACTCCTCGGCGGTGACGTCCTGGACCCGAACGGTCTCGAGATCCCCCTTGTCGTTGAACGTGTACACCTCGATCGAGGCCGCGCCCGGCTCACCGTCCTCGGTGAAGTCCAACGGACCGCTGGCACCCTGGTAGTTGATGTCGGTGCCCTCCTCGATCATGCCCTTGCACTCCTCGAAGGTGGAGCACTCCTCACCGTCCTTGGTCACGCCGCCGACCTCCTCCTTGAAGTCGGCCGGGTCGGTGCTCTCCGCCTGCTCGGCAGCCAGGGCGATGATGTTGACGCAGTCGAAGACCTGCGGGGCGAACTGCGTCTCCTTCAGGTCCGGTGCGAACTCCTGGAGATCCTTCAGGAAGGCATCGTTGGCCGACGACGCCGGCGCCGTACCCTTCATGCCCGACAGGACACTGGGGTCGTTCTCGTTCACCAGCTCCGGCAGCTCCTCGCTGCGCAGACCGTCCGCGCCGTAGAGGCCGACCTCGTCGGTGGTCATGCCCGACTCCACCAGGCCCGAGAGGATCTGCTTGCCCTCCTCGAAGGCGATCAGGACGACTGCATCGGGCTTCGCGCCCGAGGCCTTCTGGACGACGGCGTCGAAGTTGGTCGCCTTCGGGTCGTACATCTCCTTGGTGGCGACCGTCGCGCCCGAGCTCTCGAGTGCCTCGGCGGTGGCATCCACCAGGCCCTTGCCGTAGTCGTCGGCGCGCCCGATCAGGGCGACGTTGCTGTAGCCGTCACCGATGATCGTCTCGGCGAGGACCGGCCCCTGCATCGCATCCGACGGCGCGGTGCGGAAGTAGAAGCCGTCGTCCTCGTAGCCGGTGAAGGTCGGGGCCGTGTTGGATCCGGAGCACTGCACGACCTGGGACCCGGTGATCTTGTCGATGATCGCCAAGGACATGCCCGAGGCCGCAGCCCCGATGATGGCGTCGACGTCGGCGTTGAGCACCCTCTCGGCCGACTGGGAGGCGATGGCGGCGGTGTCGGCCTCGTCACCACTGACGAGGTCGCCGATGTCCTGGCCCAGGACCCCACCGGCGCCGTTGATCTCGCTGATCGCGTACTTGGTGGCCTCGATCTGGGGCGGTCCGAGGAAGGCAAGCTGCCCGGTCTCGGGGAGCACGTAGCCCAGCTGCAGGGGCTCGCTCGAGCCACCACCGCCACCGCCGCCCGCGTCGTCGCCGCCCCCGTCGCCCCCTCCACCGCAGGCGGAAAGCACCATCAGCGCCGCCGCCGTGACACTGAGCGTCTTCGTGCGCATGCTCACACGCATACGTTCTCCTTAGACAAACTGCCGAGGGTCCGACCGACATCGTTGTCGGCGTGACCCTTCCCCGGCCATGTGGATGCGGGAACGCTAGCACTGGGCACGGGGCATGTCGGCTGTTGTGAACCACCTGTGACCCGCTCGAGACCTGCGGTGCAGGCCCACGACCTCCCGCCACCGGGCAGGGGAGCGGTTTGGCTTCCGGGTGGAGGGGTAGTCGGAGAGCAGATGTCAGGGCAGACGAGAAGGAGGCCAACCCATGAGCGAGTCCGAGATCAGCGCGAAGGCCGCGGCGATGACGACCGGCGAGGACGGCGGGTTCCCCGCACAGCAGCAGCAGCTTCCTGGGTCGAGCGCCCGGATGGAACCGGTCCCGGACCACGGCGAGGAGACATGGGTCGGCTCCGGTCGGTTGCGGGGGATACGGGCGCTGATCACCGGCGGTGACTCGGGGATCGGTCGAGCCGTGGCCATCGCCTTCGCTCGGGAGGGAGCTGACGTGGCGCTGTCCTACCTGCCCGAGGAGCAGGAGGACGCGGAGACCACCGCCGACTGGGTCCGTGAGGCCGGGCAGGAGGTCGTCCTGTGCCCGGGTGACCTGCAGTCCCAGCAGGTGTGCGCCGATGTCGTCGCGACCGCCGTGTCGGAGTTGGGCGGGCTCGACGTCCTCGTCAACAACGCAGGGGTGCAGATGGCCCGGGACCAGGGGATCGAGGACATCTCCGACGAGCGTCTCGACCGGATCTTCAAGACCAACCTCTACGCGCTCTTCTGGATGACGCGAGCGGCCATGCCCCACCTCGGTCGAGGATCGAGCATCATCAACGTCAGCTCCATCCAGGCCTTCGAGCCCTCGCCGTCGTTGTTGGACTACGCATCGACCAAGGCGGCGATCAACAACTTCACCGTCAACCTCGCCGCCGAGGTGGGCGAGCGGGGCATCCGGGTCAACGCCGTCGCTCCCGGGCCGATCTGGACGCCGCTCCAGCCGGCCACCCAGCCCGAGAAGAAGATCAAGGCCTTCGGCGCCGACACCCCTCTCGGCCGGGCAGGGCAGCCGGGCGAGGTGGCCGGCGCCTTCGTCTACCTGGCGTCACCGGCCGAGGCGAGCTACGTCTCGGGCACGGTCCTGGGCGTCACGGGCGGCAAGCCCGTCTTCTGAGGGGCCGCTCAGGAGGCGGCGGAGCCCGCTGAGTCTGCGGTGGCCCTGCGCCCGCGGATGCCCAGGATGACCGCACCGCAGACGGCCGCGGTGAACGAGCCCAGGAGGACCCCGATCTTCACGTGCTCCTCGGCGACGCTGGAGTTGCCGAAGGCGAGCTCACCCACGAGCAGCGAGACGGTGAAACCGACACCGGCGACGAAGCCCACCCCGACCATGTCAGGCCACGTCAGGTCCGAGTCCAGACGGAAGGCGGGCAGCCGGCTGAGCAGGAAGGTGGTCCCGACGATGCCGATCGGCTTGCCCACGACGAGACCGAGGATGATGCCGATGGTGATCGGGTCCTGCAGCGCCTTGGTCATCCCCGCGACCCCGCCGACCGCGACGCCGGCGGAGAAGAAGGCGAAGACCGGCACGGCCACGAGGGTGGAGAAGATGCCCCACTGGTCCGCGAGGTAGGCAGTGAGCCCGTTGTAGACCGGCTCGCCGTCCTCGGTCGTGTAGCTGAGCACCCTGGCCCGGGCCGTGGCCACGACCGGGACGGTGAAGCCGAGAAGCACCCCCGCCACCGTGGCGTGGATTCCCGAGAGGTGGACCAGCGCCCAGGTGGCGAACCCCAGGGGCGCCAGGAGCCACCACGTGAGGACCCCGCGCTGGACGAGGACGGCGAAGATCGCCAGGGGGAGGAGCGCGAGCAGCAGCCACTGCAGGTGCAGTCCCTGGGCGTAGAAGACGGCGATGATGGTGATCGCGATGAGGTCGTCCACGATCGCCAGGGTGAGCAGGAAGACGCGCAGGGCGGAGGGGAGTCCGCGAGCGACCACCGCGAGGACGGCGACGGCGAAGGCGATGTCGGTGGCCGTCGGGATCGCCCACCCTTGGAGGGCCTCGCCCCCGGCGGACATGGTGATGGCGAAGTAGATGCCTGCCGGGACGACGACGCCGCCGACCGCCGCAGCGATCGGCAGGGCGGCCGTCTTCGGGTCCCGCAGCTTGCCCGCGACGAACTCCTCCTTCAGCTCCAGGCCCACGACGAAGAAGAAGATCGCCAGCAGGCCGTCGGCGGCCCACTCCCCGACGGACAGATCGAGGTGGAGTGCCGCCGGGCCGAAGTGGGTGTCCCTCAGGGACTCGTACATCTCGACCGCGGGCGTGTTGGCGCACACGAGGGCGAACACCGTCGCCACGAGCAGGAGCCCGCCACCGAAGGCGTCGCTGCGGGCGTTCTCGCGAACACCGCGCCACAACTCGTGGGGAGCAAGCCTGCTCGGGGAGGTCGTCTCGGGATCGGTCATGGGGACCCGGCTTTCACGAAGTGCGGACGAGGACGGCTGGTTGGCCTCCGGAGCACGGGGGAGGGCGCTTGGTACACGTCGTCGTGGGGGCGATCACAGGCCGAGTGTACGGCGTGACCTCCCGCGTGCCCTGGAGCGACGTCCGCTCGATGCAGGACGGTCTCAGGGGACGGTGACGCGGCGTAGCTGCTCTGCATCCAGCACCGGCAACCGGTACTCGTCACGCAGCGTGTCGAGGGCGAGCTCGTGCAGCTCCGGTCGGTGCGATCCGATCGCATCGCGCACCAGCACCACCTCCCGCTGGATGGCGAAGGCGTGAGCGGCTGTCGCCGCGACGCACGTGTGGGTTGACACCCCGACGATCACGAGGGCGTCGAGGTCCAGCTCGGTGACGACCTCCTGCAGGTCGGTGCCGACGAAGGCGTCGTCGCGGGTCTTGACCACCTCGGTGGCATCGTCCAGGTCCAGCTCGTCGAGGGTGGCGGTGTGGGCGTCGCCCTCGAAGAGGTAGCCCTGGTCGTCCTCGAGCATGTTCAGCGTCCAGGTCGAGCGGTCTCGCTTGTGCTGCGTGACCACGTTGATGACCGGGAGCCCGAGGTCGTGCGCCCAGGCGAGGACGGTCGTGCAGTGGGCCACGATCTGCTGGCGGCGCTCCTTGAGCGCGGCCGCCTCGAAGTAGGCCTCCTGCATGTCCATGACGACCACGCCGGTTCGCTCGGGACGTCCGCGCCAGGGCGGGGTCCGCAGGACCCTGTTGTCGGGTGTTGCTGTCTGCTCGTCGTTCACGGGGTGTGGGTACCCAGTGGCGGCCGGCTCATGTGCCCAGCGCTCGGTGCCCTGCGCCGGCCGCGAGGCACCGGGGGACGACGAAGGGGGCGGGCCCGGCGGCCCGCCCCCTTCGTCGTGCCGGCGCGATCAGTCCTCGGTGAGGGAGAGGGCCGGGTACACGCCGTTCTCGTCGTGGACCTCGCGACCCGTGACCGGCGGGTTGAAGACGCACGCGCAGTGAATCTCCTCCTCGACGGTCACGGTGTGCTTGTCCGCGTCGTCGAGCATGTACATCACGCCCGGCTCGAGGGGGTACGTCTCGCCGGTGTCGCGGTCGGTGAGCGTCCCCTTGCCCTGGTAGACGTACACGGCCTCGACGTGGTTGGCGTACCAGAAGTCGGACGACGTCCCCGCCTTGAGGATCGTGATGTGGAAGCTGAAACCGACCTTGTCCTTGGCCAGGACCATGCGACGACTCTGCCAGTTGCCGTGGACGATGTCGTACTCGGTGCCGTCGAGGTCGTTGACGTTGACAACCTTCATCGGGATCTCCTTGTCTCGTAAGTGTGGTGGTGGAGGGCTCAGGCCGTGGTGCGCGCGGGCGCGCCCAGGACCTCGCGCGTCGCGTCCTCGAGCTGGTCCAGGCCTGCGGCGAGCTCGTCCTCGGTGATCGTCAGCGGAGGCATGATCTTGACGACCTCGCTGGAGGGGCCCGAGGTCTCGACCAGGAGCTTGCGCGCGAAGGCGGCCTTGGCGATCTTCTCCGCGACCTCGACGTCGCGGAAGGCGATCCCGGAGAGCAGGCCGCGGCCGCGCAGCTCGCTGCCCTCGGCCAGACCGGCCAGGACCTCGAGACGCGAGCGCAGCTGCTCGGCGCGCGCGGCGATGTTGCGCTCCAGGGCGTCGTCGGCCCAGTAGGTGCGCAGTGCCTTGGCCCCGGTGACGAAGGCCGGGTTGTGCCCGCGGAAGGTGCCGTTGTGCTCGCCGGGCTCCCAGTCGTCGATCTCCGGCTTCATCAGGGTCAGGGCCATGGGGAGGCCGTACCCGGAGATGGACTTGCTCAGGGTGATGATGTCCGGGTCGAGGCCGAACTCCTCGAAGGAGAAGAACTTCCCGGTGCGGCCGCAGCCGGCCTGTACGTCGTCGACGATGAGCAGCACGCCGTACTCGTGGCACAGCTCCTGCAGCTCCTTGAGCCACTGGCCGCGAGCGGCCTTGAGGCCACCCTCGCCCTGGACCGACTCCACGATGACCGCCGCCGGCAGGTTCGTGCCCGAGCCGCTGTCGGCCCAGATGCGCTTGAGCCAGGCGAAGTCGGAGGTCTCGCCGACGATGTAGTCGTCGTAGGGGGCCGAGGTCGCGTGGTACAGGGGGGTACCGGCGCCGGCACGCTTGAACGCGTTGCCGGTGACGGCGAGGGAGCCCAGGGTCATGCCGTGGAAGGCATTGGTGAAGTGGACGACGTCCTCGCGACCGGTCGCCTTGCGGGCGGTCTTCAGCGCCGTCTCGACGGCGTTGGTGCCGGTCGGGCCGGGGAACTGGATCTTGTGCGTCATCCCGCGCGGGGCGAGGATGAGCTCGGTGAAGGCCTCCAGGAAGTCGCGCTTGGCCTTGGTGTACATGTCCATGGAGTGCGTCACTCCGTCGTTGGCGATGTACTCGAGGAGCGCTTCCTTGAGGATGTCGTTGTTGTGCCCGTAGTTGAGGGCGCCCGCACCGGAGAAGAAGTCGGTGTAGCGCTCGCCGTCCTCGGTGTACTGGTACGGCCCCTTGGCCGTGTCGAACACCACGGGCCAGTTGCGGCAGTAGCTGCGCACCTCCGACTCGCGCGTGGTGAAGATGTCCGTATTGGCAGCGTTCATGGTTGTCCTTCCGGTGGACGGGTCAGTGGAGAGGTCTGTGGTGAGCCGGGTTCAGAACGGTCCGATGCGGTGCAGCACCTCCGGCTCGTGGCCCTCGTCGGGGAAGTGCTCCCGCTCGAACAGGGCGATCTCCTCGTGCTCGGCCCCCCGCTTGCGCGCGAACGCACCGAACAACGCGCGGGAGGCGGCGTTGTCGTCGGTGATCGTCGTCTCGAGCGAGGTCACGCCCGGCACGGTATCGGCCAGGTGGTCGAGCATCCGTCCGGCCAGGCCGTGGCCGCGCTGGTCGGAGTCGACGGCCACCTGCCACACCATGAGGGTGTGGGGCGCGTCGGGACGGATGTAGCCGCTGACGAACCCGACGACCTCCCCATCGCGCTCGGTCACGACGCTCGTCGCGGCGAAGTCCCGCGCCCACAGCAGGTAGGCGTAGGAGGTGTTGAGGTCGAGCGTGCGGGAGTCCCTGGCCACGCGCCACATGGCGCCACCGTCCGCGATGGTCGGTGGGCGCAGGACGAAGGGGGACTCGTCCGGGGGCTGTTGGTCTTGAGCTGCGTCGATGGTCACCTGTTTCAACCTAACGTGACCAGCGCACAGATCAAGTCAGGGTTTCGGTCGGGTAACGAAATGACTTGCGGCTCAACGGAACTCGATAAATCGTGAAAAAGGCCACCTGACCGTGTCCAGGTGCGCCTCATCGGTCCGCGGGCTGGTCGAGTGCCTTCGCCATCCGGCGCACCGCCTCGTCGAGGACCTCCGGCGAGGCGGCGAAGTTGAGGCGGACGTGGCCGCGTCCGGCGCCGAAGGGCAGGCCCGAGTTGAACGCGACGCGTCCGTGTCGGAGGAAGTGGGTGGCGGGGTCGTCCCCGAGGCCGAGGGCGCGGCAGTCCAGCCACGCGAGGTAGGTCGCCTCACCGGGTCGCCACCTGATGTCGGGCAGGTGCTCGGCGAGCAGCTCACCGAGGAGGGCCCTGTTCGCGGTGAGGTCGGAGACCAGCTCGGCAAGCCATCCCTGCCCCTCGTCCATCGCCGCGATGTGGGCTCGGACACCGGCATGGCTGGCGGTGTGGGCCAGGTAACCGGGCACACCGCGAACCGCTGCGGAGGCGTTCGGTCCACCGATGACCGCCGCCGCCTTCAGACCGGCGAGGTTCCACCCCTTCGCCGGAGAGATCACGCTGAGGGCCCCGGCAGCCTCCGGGATCGACACGATGGGGGTGAACCGTGCCCCCGAAAGAACCAGCGGCGCATGGACCTCGTCGCTGATGACGGCCACGCCGTGCCGCTCCGCGGCCCGGGCGAGGTCGGTGAGCTCGGCGGCGGTCGGCACGGTGCCGGTGGGGTTGTGCGGGTTCGACAGCAGGACGGCGCCGCGACCGGGGGAGGAGGCGAAGGCGGTCTCCAGCGCCGGTACGTCGAGGCGGCCCGCCGATGTCAGCTCGACCTCGATCTTCCGCCGGCCGGTCGACGAGACCACCGAGTGGAAGGGCGGGTAGACGGGCACCGTGATGTACACGGGGTCGCCGGGGGCGGTGAGGGAGACGATCGCCGCCCTGACCCCGCTCATGGCATCGGTGACCAGCGCCATCCGCGTGGGGTCGACCGGTGCGGACCATCGCGCGTACCAGCGGGCCACCGCTTCGAGGTACGGGGCCGTGACGGGATACCCGAGGTCCCCGTCGGCGACGAGCCGGCGGATCTCCTCGGCCACGGGTGGCGCCGGCATGACGTCCATCTCGGCGACCCAGAGGGGAAGCACGTCGGGGTCGTGGAGCCGCCACTTGATGCTCGTGCGCCGTCGACAGGTGGTCTCGTCGTGGATCAGGAGATGACGCTGCATGCACCAACTCTTGCACCGTGGACACCGCCTACTCTGGTGGGGTGCGCACGACCGGTGCACTCGAGCCCATGACCGTCCAGCAGGGGGAGGAGCCTCTCGTGCGACCTGAGGAGCCGCGCCCTCCCGTCGACGAGTCCGAGCTGGACTACGTCGAGACGAAGGGGGTCCATCCCCTGGGGCGCCGCCCCGACGCCTCCATGACCCTGCTGACCTCGATGCTCGAACGGCCACTGGACCCCGGCTACGCGGCCGCGGCGGAGAGGCGCGAGGCCGCCGGACTGCCGCGCTCCAGTGGTACCCGCCGCCCGATGCTGATCGTCTCGCTGCTGCTCATCGGTCTGATGATCGGGGTGAGCACGGCGAACCTGCGCGGCGACGAGGGTGCGCGCGCCGACGCCCGCGCCCGGCTGATCAGCCAGATCGAGGACCGTCAGGAGGCGGTCGACGAGCGCGACGGCCGGATCCGGGAGCTGCGCGCGGAGATCGCCACCGCCACCGCACTGCTGGACCCCGACCTGGTGGGGACCCAGCAGGAGGGGATCAGCGTTGCCAGTGGACTCGTACCCGTCGGCGGTCCCGGCCTGCGCGTCACGCTCGATGATGCTCCCGACAGCCGAACCAGCGCCGACGGCGACCCTCGGACGGGGATCAACGACGAGGGGCGAGTGCGCTCCAAGGACCTGCAGCTGATCACCAACGGGCTGTGGAGCGCGGGTGCGGAGGCGATCGCCGTCAACGGGCAGCGACTGACGTCCAGGACCGCCATCCGCTTCGCCGGCGAGGCCATCCTCGTCAACTTCCGCCCCCTGACCCGTCCGTACACGATCGAGGCCATCGGTGACCCGGAGCAGATGCAGACGAACTTCGCCGAGAGCTCGGCCGGCTCCTACATGACGGGCCTGCGCAGCAACTACGGCATCGAGACGACACTGACCACGCAGGACGAGCTCGAGCTGCCCAGCGCCACCAACGTCCGCACCCGCGCGGCAACGGCCATCCCCTCGGGGGCGACGCCGCCAGTGACCCCCCGGAAGAAGGAGACCCCATGATCCCCGCGTTCGGCCTGCTGGTCGGGATCGTCCTCGGCCTCGTCCTGCAGCCCGATGTCCCCGTGTGGATGCAGCCGTACCTGCCCATCGCGGTCATCGCCGCCCTGGACGCGGTCTTCGGCGCCGTCCGGGCCACGCTGGACGGCATCTTCAACGACAAGGTCTTCGTCGTCAGCTTCCTGTCGAACGTCCTGGTGGCCGCCTTCATCGTCTTCCTCGGCGACCAGCTCGGCGTCGGCTCCCAGATGTCGACAGGGGTCGTGGTCATCCTCGGTGTGCGGATCTTCTCCAACGTGGCCTCCATCCGACGACACCTGTTCAAGGCATGAGCAAGGACATGGACGACAGCAGCGCGAAGGACCCGGGACGGGCGGGGGAGCAGGAGACGGGCGCGAAGCCCGGCACGAGGCCTCCTGCCGCAGGCTCCGGGCGCAGCAGCAAGGCCTCCTGGCGCAGGATCTACCTGATGGCGCGCCCGCGACTGACGCGAGCCAATGTCTTCGCCCTCCTGCTCGCGTCGCTGCTCGGATTCGCCCTCGCCACCCAGGTACGACAGACCCAGGCGGAGGGTCTGGAGGACCTCCGTCAGGACGAGCTGGTGCGCATCCTCGACGACGTCACCCAGAACGGCAGCCGCCTCGACGAGGAGATCGCCGAGCTGGAGGAGACACGTGATCGGCTCGCCAACAGCGAGGGCAACTCGCCGGAGGCGCTCGCCGCCGCCCAGGAGCGGGCCGAGACCCTCGGCATCCTGGCGGGTACGGAGCGGGCGACCGGGCCCGGGATCACCCTGCGCATCGAGGACCAGGGGGGCGAGGTCGACGCGGCGACCCTCCTGGACGCCGTGCAGGAGCTGCGTGACGCGGGCGCCGAGGCCATGCAGGTCGCGGACGCGCGGATCATCGCGAGCACGTGGTTCCGGGACAGCGAGGAGGGCATCGTGGTCGACGGCAGGACCCTCGACCCGCCCTACACCTTCATCGTCATCGGTGACCCGCAGACGATGAGCTCGGCGATGGAGATCCCCGGTGGGGTGTCCGAGTCGATCCGCAGCAAGGGGGGAGAGGTGACCGTGCACGAGTACTCCTCGATCAACGTGGAGGCATTGCACTCCAATTCATCGCCTCGTTACGCTCAGCCCCACCCGGAGCCGACCGACGGCTTGCAGTGAGCCGGGACAACGAAGGAGACAGATGAGCGACGCCACCTACCCCGAGGACCTCCGGTACAGCAGCGACCACGAGTGGGTGGCCACGACCGAGTCCGGTCGGGTGCGGGTGGGGATCACCCACTACGCGCAGGATGCACTCGGCGACGTGGTCTACGTCAGCCTCCCCGAGGTCGGCGACACCGTCGAGGTCGGCGACTCCTGCGGTGAGGTGGAGTCCACCAAGTCCGTCAGCGACCTGTACGCGCCGCTGGCGGGCACGGTCACGGCCGTCAACGAGGCGCTGGACGCGACCCCGGAGCTGGTCAACACCGCGCCCTACACCGAGGGCTGGATGTACGAGCTGGAGCTCGCCGAGGGCGCCGACACCTCGGATCTGCTCGACGCCGCTGCCTACCGCGCCGAGATCGACTGACCGCTGGTGTCACCGGCCGGCCCCGGCGTGGGGCCGGTCACGTAGTCTTGAGTCACGACACGACAGGAGGGAGCGCTGGATGAGCGGCAACCAGAACGACCAGCCCGCACGACAGGACCCGGCGACCCAGCAGTTCACCGGGATCGGGAGCAGCGCACCTGCCGACCTGCCGGAGTCCGACTACCACCTCAGCCGGGAGGAGCAGGCGACGGTGGACGCGCTCCACCCCGGCACTGCCCTGCTCATCGTCCTTCGCGGTCCCAACTCGGGCGCGCGCTTCCTCCTTGACGATGCCGAGATCACCACCGGTCGCGGACCGGACCGCGACATCTTCCTCGACGACGTCACGGTCTCGCGCAAGCACGCGGTCTTCGCGCGCGAGGAGCGTGGCTTCGGCGTGCGCGACGTGGGCTCCCTCAACGGGACCTACGTCAACAAGGAGCGGATCGACCAGGTCGCGCTACGCACCGGTGACGAGGTGCAGATCGGCAAGTTCCGCCTCGTCTACTACGCCAGCGCCGCGACCAGCTGACGGTGCCCGACGAGCGCATCGGGATCGGCGCCCTCATCGCGCAGCTCGAGGACGACTTCCCCGATGTCACCATCTCCAAGGTCCGCTACCTGGAGGCCGAAGGGCTGATCAACCCATCACGCACGGCCTCCGGGTACCGGAAGTTCTCCCGGGCGGACGTCGAGCGGTTGCGCTTCGTGCTCACTGCCCAACGGGACCGGTTCTGGCCCCTGAAGGTCATCCGGGAACGACTCGACGCCATGGACCGGGGGCTGAGCGTCGACGACGGCGGCAGTGTGGCTCCTCCCCGGAGCGACCCGCAGGACCCCGTCCGTGTCGACCCGGTCCCGGCCGGGGCACGCCCCCTGCGCCTCACCGCGACGGAGCTGCAGGAGGCCGCCGACATCGACACGGCCACGTTCCGGGAGCTCATCTCGTACGGCCTGCTGCCCAAGAGCAGCGAGTACTACGACGACGGCGATCTCGAGGTGGCCCGCGCCTCGGGGGCCCTGGTGGCCGCCGGCATCGACGTGCGACACCTGCGCCCCTTCAAGAGTGCGGCCGAGCGCGAGCTCGGTCTGGCCGATCACGTCCTGGGGCACCAGGCACTGCGCGGCAGGGCCGCCGACGCCGACGGGCTCGACGACGAATCGGTCACCAGGCGGGTTGTCGAGGACTGCCTCGACCTCCACCTGGCGCTCGTGCGCCGGGGACTGCAGACGCGCGGATGAGTGAGGGATACGGTGGGAGGGTGAAGTTGCTCGACGTCCTCGGTGTCCGGGTGGAGATGCCCACCTCCCAACCGATCGTGCTCCTGCGAGAGCGCGACGGTGGTCGACACCTGCCGATCTGGATCGGCGCGGCGGAGGCCACCGCGATCGCCTACGCCCAGGAGGGGGTCGAGCCGCCGCGTCCCCTGACCCACGACCTCCTCGTCGACGTCATCGCCGCCGTCGGCCGCGAGCTGAGCACGGTGCGGATCGACGCGGTGCTCGAGGGTGTCTTCCACGCCACCCTCGTGCTCGACGACGGGACCGAGATCTCTGCGCGGACCTCCGACGGCGTCGCACTGGCCCTGCGCACCGGCGCCGAGATCGTCGCCACGGACCAGGTGCTCGACGAGGTGGGGATCGAGTCCACCGATGACGACGAGGACGAGGTGGCGAAGTTCAAGGAGTTCCTGGACGAGGTGTCGCCGGAGGACTTCGACGAGCCCGGCACCGAGAGCTGAGGCCGGGGCACCGCGGACGGGCCGGTACGCCCGTCCATCCCGGCGCGACCTGATCGTTACCGACACGCAAGCCCTTCCTCGCGGGGGGTGTTTGACGCCCTCCCCGAGCCGCCGTAGCGTCGAAGACAGCACCGGGCCACACCGGTGCAATTCCACCCGGCTCGGTCCGGGACCACGGTGAGGGCAGGAGGGCGTAGTGGACGCCACCAACGACGAGGGCCGGACCCCCGTCCGGACCCAGGGCGTGCTCTTCGACGACGACCTGCCCGAGCTGTCCGAGGACATCGGTTACCGCGGTCCCGCCGCGTGCAGTGCCGCGGGGATCACCTATCGACAGCTCGACTACTGGGCCCGCACCGGTCTGGTCGAGCCCTCCGTGCGCGGTGCCGCCGGCTCCGGCAGTCAGCGCCTCTACGGCTTCCGTGACATCCTCGTGCTCAAGGTGGTCAAGCGCCTCCTGGACACCGGGGTGTCCCTCCAGCAGATCCGCGTCGCGATCCAGCACCTGCGTGAGCGCGGTGTCGAGGACCTGGCGCAGATCACCCTGATGAGCGACGGCGCGAGCGTCTACGAGTGCACCTCCGCCGACGAGGTCATCGACCTCGTCCAGGGTGGGCAGGGCGTCTTCGGGATCGCAGTCGGCCGGGTCTGGCGTGAGGTCGAGGGCTCGCTGCTGGAGATCCCGAGCGAGCGGATGGACCAGGCAGAGCCTGCGGAGATGCCGGGGGACGAGCTCTCCGCCCGCCGACGCGCAAAGCTCGCCTGAGCCCCTCCCGCGTCCCGGTCGCGCTGATAGCCTGACACCGCTGCTCACCCCACGGGGGAGAGTCCTCGCGCGTTGCGCGGGGCGCCGAAGGGGCAAATCTCCCCGGAACCTCTCAGGCGCCAGGACCCCGCGGATCAGGCACCTCTGGAGCGCCAGGCGTGACAGAAGGGGAGGCTGGCTTTGTACCCGCACGCGTCCAAGGGAGCCTCATGAGCGCCACACCACCCCTGTCCGAGTTCGTCGGCCGTCACAACGGCCCCCGAGAGTCCGATGTCCGGGAGATGCTCGGGGCCATCGGCCAGCCGAGCCTCGAGGCCCTGTGCGACGCGGCCGTGCCCGCCGCCATCCGTCAGACGAGCTCCGTCGACATCGAGGCAGCAGCCAGCGAGCTGGCCGTCATCGAGGAGCTGCGGGGCCTCGCGGCCAAGAACACCGTGATGACGTCGATGATCGGTCTGGGCTACTACGGCACGATCACGCCGGCAGTCATCCAGCGCAACGTCCTGGAGAACCCCGCCTGGTACACCGCCTACACCCCGTACCAACCGGAGATCAGCCAGGGGCGCCTCGAGGCGCTGCTGAACTTCCAGACGATGGTCGCCGACCTCACCGGCCTGCAGACGTCCGGCTCCTCCCTGCTGGACGAGGCGACGGCAGCGGCCGAGGCCATGACCGTCATGCGCCGCTCCAGCAAGGCCGCCAAGGACGCGGTCATGCTCGTCGACGACAACACCTTCCCGCAGACGCGCGCCGTCATCGACACGCGGGCCGTGCCCCTGGGCATCGATGTCGTCGGAGCCGACCTGACGGGCATCACGACCGCCGCGGAGCTGCGTGCCGCAGCAGGAGATCGCGAGGTCTTCGGCGTGCTCGTCCAGTTCCCGGCCGCGGACGGGACGATCACCGACTGGACGGCCATGGCGAGCGCGGCCCACGAGGCGGGGGCGCTCGTGACAGCCGCCGCTGACCTCCTCGCCCTGACCCTGCTCACGGCGCCCGGGGAGTGGGGGGCCGACGTCGCCGTCGGGACCACCCAGCGCTTCGGGGTGCCGATGGCCTTCGGCGGGCCGCACGCGGGCTACATGGCCGTGCGAGCGGGTCTCGAGCGCACGCTGCCGGGCCGACTCGTCGGCGTGTCCGTCGACGCCGAGGGGCGCGCCAGCTACCGGCTGGCCCTGCAGACACGAGAGCAGCACATCCGTCGCGACAAGGCGACGAGCAACATCTGCACCGCACAGGTGCTCCTGGCGGTCATGGCCTCCATGTACGCCGTCTACCACGGCCCGGACGGGCTGCGCGCGATCGCCGAGCGCGTCCACGGCACGGCCGTGGGCCTGGCGGCGACGCTGCGCTCCGGCGGCGTCGAGGTCAACGACGCACCCTGGTTCGACACGCTCCGGGTGAGCGTTCCCGGACGAGCCGACGAGGTCGTCAGCGCAGCCGTGGAGGCCGGGGTCAACCTCTGGCGCCACGATGCCGACACGGTCCTGGTGTCCGTGGACGAGACGACGGACCCGAGCGAGGTCGCCGCGGTGGCCGCGGCCTTCGGGGTCCCCGTCGCCGGCGGCGACGCGCACGAGGTCGACTCCTCGCACGCACCACAGGTGTCGCCGCAGTGGTCCCCGCAGCTGCTGCGGACGAGCGAGTACCTGACTCACCCCGTCTTCCACGAGTACCGCAGCGAGACGCAGATGCTGCGGTACCTGCGTCGCCTGTCCGACCGGGACTTCGCCCTCGACCGCGGGATGATCCCGCTGGGGTCGTGCACGATGAAGCTCAACGCGACGACCGAGATGGCGGCCATCACCTGGCCCGAGTTCGCCGGGCTGCACCCCTTCGCGCCCGACGACCAGACGGTGGGCATCCGCGAGCTCGTCGGCCAGCTCAGCGGCTGGCTCAGCGAGGTCACGGGCTACCACTCGGTCTCCTTGCAGCCCAATGCCGGGTCGCAGGGCGAGCTCGCCGGTCTGCTCGCCATCCGGGCCCACCACGCCGCTTCGGGCGCGGAGCAGCGCCGTGTCTGCCTGATCCCCGCCAGCGCGCACGGCACCAACGCCGCCTCCGCTGTCATGGCAGGGATGAAGGTCGTCGTGGTCAGGACCGCCGAGGGCGGTGACATCGACATGGACGACCTGCGGGCCAAGATCGACAAGCACCGCGACGACCTCGCCGCGATCATGGTCACCTACCCGAGCACGCACGGGGTCTTCGAGGACACGATCTCCGAGCTGTGCGGGCTCGTGCACGACGCCGGTGGTCAGGTCTACGTCGACGGCGCCAACCTCAACGCGCTCGTCGGGCTGGCGCAGCCCGGCAAGTTCGGCGCGGACGTCAGCCACCTCAACCTGCACAAGACCTTCTGCATCCCGCACGGCGGCGGGGGGCCCGGTGTCGGTCCGGTCGCGGTGCGGGAGCACCTTGCGCCGTACCTGCCCAACCACCCGCTCGCCCCGGCCGCGGGCCCGCAGACGGGCGTCGGCCCGATCAGTGCCGCACCGTACGGGTCGGCCGGCATCCTGCCGATCTCCTGGGCATACGTGCGCCTGATGGGCGGGGCCGGGTTGAGCCGGGCGACCCAGCTGGCAGTGCTCAACGCCAACTACGTCGCCAAGCGGCTGGGGGAGCACTACCCGGTCCTCTACGCCGGCCCGGGCGGGATCGTCGCCCACGAGTGCATCGTGGACCTGCGGGCGATGACGAAGGAGACGGGGGTGACCGTCGACGACGTCGCCAAGCGGCTCATCGACTACGGCTTCCACGCCCCGACCATGAGCTTCCCCGTCGCCGGCACCTTCATGATCGAGCCGACCGAGTCGGAGGACAAGGGCGAGATCGACCGTTTCTGCGATGCGATGATCGCCATCCGCGAGGAGATCGAGACCGTGGCGAAGGGGGAGGAGGTCACCACCTCCATGCTGCGGCGGGCCCCGCACACCGCTGCCTCGCTCGCGCAGGAGTGGGACCGCCCGTACAGCCGCGAGGACGCGGTCTTCCCCGTCGGGGTCGACGCCGCCGACAAGTACTGGCCGCCGGTGGCCCGGATCGATGGCGCCTATGGCGACCGCAACCTCGTGTGCTCCTGCCCGTCGCCGGAGGAACTGGCGGAGATCGGGTGACTCTCCGCTGCTCTCGGCCTGTCGCCTGAGCGGACGAAGGGCACGGCGGCCCTTGGCGCGAAGTCCGGACACGCGGGTCGGTGCCGTTCACCGACACCTGTTGGTCCGGACTTCGGCCTGAGCCGGGCCACCCCGCCCCTTCGACCGCTCTCTGCGCGGGCCGCCCGCGCATCGACGGTCGACCCCGTCCGTGTGGTGTCCCGGGTCAGGCGACGTCGGGAGTCGTGGTGCCGAGGACGGAGATGGTCGAGCCCTGCTGGGTCTTGTGAACCCGGACCTGCGTGGGGATGCGGGTGCGCATCTCGGTGACGTGGCTGACGACGCCGACGGTGCGGCCACCGTCGCGCAGGCGGTCGAGGACGTCGAGGACCTGCTCGAGGCTGTCCTGGTCGAGGCTGCCGAAGCCCTCGTCGACGAAGAGGGTGCCGAACTCCTGGCCACCGGACTCCTCACGGATGGCGTCCGCGAGCCCCAGCGCGAGAGCGAGTGAGGTCGTGAAGGACTCCCCACCGGAGAGGGTGGAGGTCGGGCGCACCCGGCCCGTCCACAGGTCTCGCACGGTCAGCCCGAGACCGCCCCGTCGCCGGCCCCGCGCCCCGGAGTCGTCGTGGCCCAGCTCGTAGCGACCGTCGGCCATGTCCACCAGTCGCTCGTTGGCCAGCTCGACGATGCGCTCGAGTCGGGCTGCCAGCACGAAGGTGGACAGCCGCATCCGCTTGTCGTTGTCGGTGCTCGTGCCCGAGACGAGGGTGGCCATGCGCGTGACGAGGGCTGCGTGCTCCGCGGCCGGCCCCAGCTCGGCACAGGCCGTGCGGACGTGGTCGCGCAGGGTGGTGAACTGCGTTCGTACCGTCTCGGCGGACGCCTGGCGTCGGGCCGCGGCCTCGGCGGCGACCCTCGCCTCCTCGGCAGCGGCCTCGAGCGCCGCGAGGTCGACGGGGTCCGCCTGCAGTGCTGCGACGACCTCGTCCTCCTCGAGGACGGCGACGGCTGCTGCGCGCCGGGCCTCGTGGTCGTCGACGGCCCGCTCGAGCTCGGCGAGTGCCGATCGGGGGAGGGCCGCCGCGGTAACGGTCGTGGGCTCATCGAAGCCGGCCTCCGTCAGGGCGCTGGCGAGCTGGTCCTCGGCCTCGGTCCGGATGGTCCTCATGCGCTCGAGCTCGGTGCCCGCACCGAGCACGTGGTCGATGGCGGTGAGTACGGCACGGTGCTCGCGGACAGCGGTGCTGACGGCCGTCGAGTGGGCCCGTGCCGTGTGCTGCAGGTCGGGGTCCGACGAGGTGACCGGCACACCTGCCTCCTGTGGCGTCTCCCCGTGCCGGGCAGGCGACGGGGGAGCGCACGGGCACTCGTCGGCGTGCTCGTCGATCGTCCGGGTCAGTCGTCGGGTGCAGTCGGTGACCTCCTCCTCGAGCTGCGCACGGCGTGTGCGGGACTCTGCCAAGGCGCTCACCGCGTCGTCGTGTGCCGCCACGGCCTGCGTGATCGCTGTCGCACAGCTCGCGGCAGCGCGCTCGACGGCCTCCCGACGGGCGACGACCTCGGTGAGTGCCGCCTTCTCCTCGCGCAGGAAGGTGAGGTCCCGGGTCAGGTCCTGCTCGACGTCGATCTCGAGCAGGTCGTCAGCAGCGACGAGCTCGGTGACCACCCGCGACAGGTCATCGACCCTGGCCTCGGCGATCTCGAGACGTGAGGCCGTGGCCTCGTCGGCCGTGCGGGCGCGGTCGAGCTCGGCCTCCGCGCGGGCGACCTCGTCGCGTGCCGCCTCGATCTGCTCCGGTGTGACCTGGTCTGCTGCCGGGGCGGGGGCGGGGTGCTCGGGGGACCCGCAGACCGCGCACGCCTCGCCGTCGACGAGCTGGGTGGCCAGCTCACCCGCCATGGTGTCCAACCGTTGCTGGACGAGCTGCTGCACGCGCTCCCGTCCCACCAGGACCTCCTCGTGCGCGCTCTGGCGCCGGTCGGTCGTGGTGCGCAGCTCGTCCCGGAGCGTCACCCGGGAGCCCCTCTCGGTGCTCAGCTCGGTCAGCCGGGTGACGAGGGGGGCGATGCGGGTCAGGCGCTGCGCGGCCTGCTCGACCTCCCCGAGGGCGGCGTCGACCTCGTCGGCCCGGCCACGGGCGGCAGCGAGGTCGGCGGCGGTCGTGCCCACGGACTCCTCGCGCGCCTCGACCGTCGCCGCCGACCGTGGCAGGTCACGGGCAAGGCGCTCGAGTCGCTGCGACTCGTGCCGTGCCGTCGCGAGGACGTCGTCGTGGGCGACGAGCACCTCACGCACGTCGGCGAGCTCCTGACCCAGGACGTCGTCGGGGAGGGCGGCCAGGGCGATCTCCCTGGCCTCGTGCGCCGTCGTGACGGCCTCTCGGGCGCGCTCGGCTGCCCGGACGTGCGGGAGGACACCCGCTGCGTCCCGGGCGCGGGAGAGGCGGTGACGCCGCTCGGCGTGCTCGTCCGCGGCCTCCTCGAGCGTGTCGAGGACGGCCCGGGCCCGATGACCGCGCCGGCGACGCTCCTCCTCGCGACGCCCGGTGTCCAGGGCCGTGCGGGTGATCCCGGCCCTGCTCCGGGCGTCGTCGACCAGCGTCATGACCTCTCCGGCGTGCGCCTCGAGAGCAGCATCGATCGCGTCCACGGCCGTGAGCAGGTCCTCGGGGCCGAGGTGGTCGAGGGACTCGTCGCGGTCGCCCACGTCGGACGTCTGGACCAGCTCGGACAGCTCGACGTCCGTCTCGGCGAGCAGCTCGGTCAGGCGTCCGGTGTGCCCGTCCAGCGCCGTGCGGGCACTGGCCAGGCTGGTCTGGGCCTCCTGCCGCTGCGCGGTGAGGTGCTGCTCGACGGCCACGTAGTCGGTGACGTCGAAGAGCCGCTCGAGGACATCCCGTCGCTCCTCGTCGCTCGCGCGGAGGAAGGCGGCGAAGTCCCCCTGGGGGAGCATGACCACCCGACGGAACTGGTCCACCCCCATCCCGAGGAGGTCGTCGAGGACCCGCGCGGTCTCGTCGATGCGCGAGCTCAGCGATTGCCAGCTGCCGCCCGCGTACTCGTCGAGCTGCACGCGGGCCTGCTCGGTCGTCGTCCCGGTGCCGCGCCTCTTGGGTCGCTCGTAGGCCGGCGCGCGGGTGATGCGCAGGCGCCGGCCGGCCAGGGTCAGCTCGAGGACGACCGTGGTCACCTCCGTCACGGCGGCGTGCTGGCTACGCAGCGACGTCGTGAGCCGGTCACCGGGGACGTTGGCGTAGAGCGCGAAGCAGATGGCGTCCAGCAGGCTGGTCTTGCCCGACCCGGTCGGTCCGTGGATGAGGTAGAGGCCGGAGGAGCCCAGCTCCTCGAGGTCGAGGTCGACCGTCCCCGCGAAGGGTCCGAAGGCGGTCGCCGTGAGATGGTGCAGCCTCATGCCGCCCCGCGCTCGCGGGCGCGCCCCTCGTCCTCGCGCCGACCCCGTGCGGCCCGTCCGGCCTCGAGCGCGTCACGCAGCAGCCGGGTCTCGGCCTCATCGGCACCGGCCCCCCGCCGGACGTCCTCGACGAAGTCGCAGCAGACCTCGAGGGGCTCACGGCGGGCCACCTTGGCCGCGTAGCTGCGCGCGGGCAGGGACTCGCCCTGCGGGTCGAAGCGCAGCTGGAGCACGTGGGGAAAGCGTCGGGCCAGCTGCTCCATGGCGCCGACGGGACGGACCGGGTCGGTCAGCGTCACCTGGACCCAGGCACCCTCCGCCGGAGCGTGACCGGGGTCGGTGAGGACCTCCTGGAGGGTGCCGCGCACCTGTGCCAGCCGACGGTGCACGGGGGCCTCCACCCGCTCGACCCGCACGTCGCCCTCGGCGCCCAGATCGAGCAGCAACGTGCCCTTGGTGTGGTGGGTCTCGCTGAAGGACATGGCGACGGGCGAACCGCTGTAGCGCACGGTCTCGGCGACCTGCTGGGCGCCGTGGAGGTGCCCCAGCGCAGCGTAGGCGACGCCGTCGAAGGTGCTCGTCGGCACCACGGCCACGCCACCGGTGCTGATGTCGCGCTCCGACTCGCTCGTGGCGCCACCGCTGGCGAAGCAGTGCGCCATCGCGATCGTCCGCGGCCCCCGCGTGGCGGCATCGGCACGCACCCGGTCCATCGCCGCACCCAGCACGGACGTGTGGGTCCGCTGGTCGACGCCCAGCTCCTCGGTCACCGAGGACGCCGCGGGCTCGAGGTAGGGGATGGGGTAGACCGCGGTGTCGCCGACCATGACCGGGGTGCCGATCGAGTCCAGGTCGGAGCGGATGTGCAGCCCGGCGCGGGAGAGCAGGTCGGACGCGAATCCCAGCCTGATCGCCGAGTCGTGGTTGCCGCTGGAGATGATCACCCGTGCGCCGGAGTCGATGATGCGCGTCACGGCCTCGGAGAGCAGCGAGACCGCGTCCGGGGGCGGCAGCGCGCGGTCGTAGACGTCGCCGGACACGAGGACCGCGTCCACCGACTCCGCCCGCACCGTCGCGACGAGATGGTCCACGAACTCCGACTGGGCCGCGAGCAGCCCCACGCCGTGGAAGGCGCGGCCCAGGTGCCAGTCGGAGGTGTGGAGCAGCTTCATGGGGCCCACGCTAGAAGCGGACACCGACAGTGCTGCGGTGCGACACCCCCTTCGTCATCGCTGGTGCGCAGGGCGGACTCGGCCGGTCGGCGCATCAGGGGACGGTCTCCCCCTGTCCGGCGTGGCCTCCCGTGGGTAGATTCGAGCCAGCCGTCCCTCGGCGAGAGGTGGAGTCCCATGGGCAAGGAAGTCCAGACCCAGAGCTACACGCGCGAAGAGCGTCAGCGCTACCGCGAGAAGGTGCGCCAGAACCTCGACGTGTTCGAGCGGATGCTCGCCGAGAGCGTCTTCGACGACGCAGTGCCCCTGACCGGCCTGGAGATCGAGCTCAACCTCGTCGACGAGGACAACCAGCCGGCCTTCGTCAACGACGAGGTGCTCGAGTCGATCGCCGATCCCGACTACCAGACCGAGCTCGCGCAGTTCAACATCGAGCTCAACGTCGCGCCCCGGCCGCTACCGGGTGACTCGGCACTGGACCTCGAGGCCACCCTGCGCGAGTCCCTCAACCGCGCGGACGCGAAGGCCGCCGAGCGCGGCGCGCGCATCGTCCCGATCGGGATCCTCCCCACGATCCGCGAGGAGCACTTCCTGGGGGAGTGGATCAGCGCCAACAACCGCTACACAGCGCTCAACGACTCGATCTTCACCGCCCGCGGCGAGGACGTCGTCCTCGACATCGAGGGCCCGACGGGGGAGCGTCTGAACACCTATGCCGGCTCGATCGCCCCGGAGTCGGCCTGCACCTCGGTGCAGCTGCACCTGCAGGTGGGGCCGGGCCAGTTCGCCGACCACTGGAACGCCGCCCAGGCCATCTCCGCGGCGCAGGTGGCGCTCGCGGCCAACTCGCCGTACTTCTTCGGCAAGCGCCTGCACGCCGAGACGCGGATCGCGTTGTTCTCCCAGGCGACCGACACCCGGCCGATCGAGCTGAAGAACCAGGGCGTGCGGCCAAGGGTCTTCTTCGGCGAACGATGGATCACCTCGATCTTCGACCTCTTCGAGGAGAACGTGCGCTACTTCCCGGCGCTGCTGGCCGAGGCCACCGACGAGGACCCGGCCGCGGTCCTCGACCAGGGCGGCACCCCGCAGCTCGGCGAGCTCAACCTGCACAACGGCACCGTCTACCGGTGGAACCGGCCGATCTACCAACCCACCGAGGGCAAGCCCCACGTGCGCGTGGAGAACCGCGTCCTGCCGGCCGGGCCGACGATCATCGACGTCCTGGCCAATGCGGCCTTCTACTACGGCGTCGTCCGCACGCTCGCGCGCGAGGATCGCCCGGTGTGGACGCGGATGTCCTTCCCGGCCGCCCAGGCCAACTTCGAGGCCGCCGCCCGGGACGGACTGACCGCCCGACTGTACTGGCCCGGGCTCGGGCAGCTCACCGCCGACGAGCTGACCGTGCGTCACCTGCTGCCGATGGCGCGCCAGGGGTTGGAGGACTGGGGCGTCTCCTCGAGGGTCATCACGAGGTACCTCGACGTCATCGAGGGGCGGTGCACGTCCGGTGTCAACGGCGCCGTGTGGCAGACGGAGTGCGTCCGTCGCCTCGAGGAGGGCGGCCTCGAGCGCGCCGACGCCCTCGCCGAGATGGTCGGGCTCTACCGGGACCACATGAGCCGCAACGAGCCGGTCCACACCTGGCCATTACCCTGAGGCCATGGCTGCTGACGAGACGCCCGAGAACGAGTCGACCGGTGGTACCGGTCCCGGTCACCGCAGCGTGGAGCTGACGCGGGAGTCGCTGGGGCGCTACGAGATCCGCAATGCCCGTGGGGGCACGATCACCATCGGCGACGGCAGCACCGACGACTTCACCCCGGTCGAGCTCCTCCTGGCCGCGCTCGCGGGGTGCAGCTCCGTCGACGTCGACCACATCACCTCCCGCCGGGCGGAGCCGGAGAGCTTCGTCGTCGCCGCCGAGGGGGAGAAGACCTCGACGCCGGAGGCCGGGAACCACCTGACGGACCTCCGGGTCACCTTCCGTCTCGGCTTCCCCGAGGGTGACGCCGGTGACGCGGCCCGCGCGGCCTTCCCCCGCTCCGTCGCCCAGTCCCGGGACCGGCTGTGCTCCGTCTCCCGCACGGTCCAGCTGGGCATGCCGGTGACCATGACCGCAGAGGATTCGTAGGCGGAGGATGCGCACCGACGTCGACATCGCGGTCATCGGCGGTGGGCAGGCGGGGCTGGCGTGCGGGTACCACCTGCGACGAGCCGGTCTGGACCACGTCATCCTCGACGAGCAGGAGTCCTCCGGCGGTGCCTGGCGGGCCGCATGGCCCTCGCTGAGACTCTTCTCCTCGACGGCGCACTCCTCGCTGCCCGGCTGGCCGATGCCGCCGCACCCCGAGACCTTCCCGCCGGTCGCCCACGCACTGGACTACCTCGCCGAGTACGAGCGACGCTACGACCTGCCCGTCGAGCGTCCCGTGCGTGTCACGGACGTGCGGTCGCTCGACGAGCGCCTCGCGGTGGTGACCGACCGTGGGGTCCTGCGCGCGCGGTACGTCATCAACGCCACCGGCACCTGGGCCACCCCCTTCGTCCCGAGAGTGGATGGGGCGCTGGACTTCCGGGGCCGGCAGCTGCACAGCGCGTGGTACCGCGGCCCGACGTCCTTCGCAGGGCAACGCGTCGCGGTCGTCGGCGGGGGCAACTCCGGGGTGCAGATCACCTCGGACCTCGTCGACCACGCGCGGGAGCTCTCGCTCGTCTCCGCCCGACGACTGCGCTTCCTGCCCGACGACGTCGACGGCCGGCACCTCTTCGCCCAAGCCACCGCCAGCCTGGGGGAGGGCGACGCGGAGGCCGAGTTCGTCGGCAACATCGTCGCCCTGCCGCAGGTGCGGGAGGCGCGGGCGAAGGGGGCGTTGCGCCTGCGTGCGATGTTCGACCGGATGACGCCGCAGGGTGCCGTCATCGGTCGGGAGCACCTCGACCTGGACGCCGTGATCTGGTGCACCGGCTTCCGGCCGGCGCTGCGCCACCTCCGCTCCCTGGGGCTGCGCACCGCCACGGGCATCCCGGACGTGGTGGACAACCGCTCGGTCAAGGACCCGCGGGTGTGCTTCGTGGGGTACGGCGACTGGACCGGCCCGGCCTCCGCCACGCTCATCGGCGTGGGGCGGACGGCCAAGGCCCTCGTCGCCACCGTGGCGGCCGAGCTGTCGGACTGACCCGCTGCACCGTGGGTGCATGAATCCGCGATGACCATGTCTTTTGTCCGTCGGCGATCCTAGGGTTGGCGCATGGCCACTTTTGTCGAAGTTCACCCGGACGATCCGCAACCGCACAGGGTCGGGAAGGTGGTCGAGCGTCTGCGCGAGGGCGCGCTCGTCGCCTTTCCCACCGATTCCGGCTATGCCCTGGGCGGACGCCTCGACGACCAGGAGATCAAGGACCGCATCCGCGACATCCGCAAGCTCGACGACAAGCACCACTACACGCTGCTGTGCGCGGACTTCGCGCAGCTGGGCCAGCTCGTCCACATCGACAACTCGGTCTTCCGGGCGGTCAAGGCGGCCACCCCCGGGCCGTACACCTTCATCCTCCCGGCGACGAAGGAGGTGCCCCGCCGCCTGCTCCACCAGAAGAAGAAGACGGTGGGGGTGCGCATCCCCAGCCACCCGCTGTCCCAGGCGCTCCTCGACGGCCTCGGCGACCCGATGCTCATCTCCACCCTGCTCCTGCCGGGCGAGGAGAAGACCCCGACTTTCGGCTGGGACGTCAAGGAGGCCCTCGACCACCAGGTCGACATCGTCATCGACGCCGGTGAGGTGACCACCGAGCCGACCACCGTCGTCGACCTCTCCGGGGACGGCGCCGAGATCGCCCGCCGCGGGGCGGGCGACCCGACCCCCTTCGAGTGAGTCAGCCGGCCCCGCCGAGCACCTGCTCGCGGGCCGCGACGAAGGCAGCGACGCAGGTGCGCACGTCCTCCTCGCTGTGCGCCGCCGAGAGCTGGACCCGGATGCGGGCCGCGCCCTTGGGTACGACCGGGTAGGAGAAGGCGATGACGTACACGCCGTGCTCGAGCATGACCTCCGCGACCTGCCCCGCCTGCCGGGCGCCGTCCTCGCCGGGGAACATGACCGGCGTGATCGGGTGCTCCCCCGGGAGCAGGTCGAAACCGGCCTCGGTCATCAGCTCCCGGAAGAGCGCGGTGTTGCGCCGCAGGGCCGCGCGGGCCTCCGTGGAGCTCCGGGCGATCTCGATGGCCTTGAGCGAGCCGGCGGCCACCACGGGGGCGACAGCGTTGGAGAAGAGGTAGGGCCGGGAGCGCTGGCGAAGCAGGGCGACCACCTCCGCCGGTCCGGAGACGTACCCGCCGCTGGCGCCGCCGAGGGCCTTGCCCAGGGTGCCGGTGAGCAGGTCCACGCGGTCCATCACGCCACACGCCTCCGGGGTGCCCCGACCGCCGTCGCCGACGAACCCGACGGCGTGCGAGTCGTCGACGAGCACCATCGCGCCGTACTCGTCCGCGAGGTCGCAGATCTGCTCCAGCGGCGCGAGGTAGCCGTCCATGGAGAAGACCCCGTCGGTGACGATGACGGTGCGGCGCGCCCCCTTCGCCGCCTCCAGCTGGGCCCGCAGGTCGTCCATGTCGGCGTTGGCGTAGCGGTAGCGGGCCGCCTTGCTCAGCCGGATCCCGTCGATGAGCGAGGCGTGGTTGAGGGCATCGGAGATGATCGCGTCCTCCTCGCCGAAGAGCACTTCGAAGACGCCACCGTTGGCGTCGAAGCAGCTGGAGTAGAGGATCGTGTCCTCGGTCCCGAGGAAGTCCGAGAGCGCTGCCTCCAGTCGCGTGTGCAGCTCCTGCGTGCCGCAGATGAAGCGCACGCTCGCCATGCCGAAGCCCCACTCCTGCAGCGACTGCGTCGCCGCGGCGAGCACATCGGGGTGGTCGGCGAGGCCGAGGTAGTTGTTGGCGCAGAAGTTCAGCGCCCGCGTCTTGGTGGTGGTGATGTGCGCCTGCTGCGGGCTGGTCAGCTCACGCTCGTCCTTCCACAGCCCGTCGTCGCGGATCTGCTGCAGGGTCGCGGTCAGCTCGTCCTTGAATCCGTACATCTCAGCTCCAGTCCATGATGACCTTGCCGCACTCTCCCGAGGCGGCGGTGGCGAACGCGTCCTCCCACTGCTGTGCGGGGAAGCGGTGGGTGATGACCGACGAGACCGTCTCCCGCAGGGCGGGGGAGGTGGAGAGCATCGCGCTCATCGTGTACCAGGTGTCGTACATCTCGCGGCCGTAGATCCCCTTGATCGTGACCATGTGGGTGATGACCTTCGACCAGTCGATCGGGTAGGGGTCCTTCGGCAGGCCGAGCATGGCGATGCGGCCCCCGTGGTTGAGGTTGTCGAGCATGTCGGCCACGGCCGGGGGAGCGCCCGACATCTCCAGCCCGACGTCGAAGCCCTCCTTCATGCCCAGCTCACGCATGGCCTCGGCGAGGTTCGAGGAGGCGGCGTTGACGAGGAGGTCGGCTCCCGCCCCCTTCGCCAGCGTCAGGCGGTGGTCGGACAGGTCGGTGACCGCGATGTACCGGGCGCCCACGTGCCGGGCGATGGCAGCAGCCATGACGCCGATCGGTCCGGCACCGGTGATGACGACGTCCTCGCCGGCCAGCGGGAAGGACAGCGTGGTGTGCACGGCGTTGCCGAGCGGGTCGAAGATCGCCCCGAGGTCCGGATCGATGTCGTCGGTGTGCACCCAGGCGTTGGAGGCCGGGACGACGACGTAGTCGGCGAAGGCGCCGTCGCGGTTGACGCCGATCCCGACCGTGTTGATGCACAGGTGGCGCCGGCCGGCGCGGCAGTTGCGGCACGAGCCGCACACGAGGTGGCCCTCCCCGGAGACCCGGTCACCGACGGCGACACCGGTCACCGTCGCCCCGACCTCGACGACCTCGCCGTAGAACTCGTGACCGATGACCTGCGGGGTCGTCGGCACGGCACCGGCCGCCCACTCGTCCCAGCCGTGCAGGTGGAGGTCGGTCCCGCACAGGCCGGCGCGCAGGACGCGGATCTTCACCTCGTCCGGGCCGGGGGTGGGTTCGGGGACGTCGACCAGCTCGAGGCCGGGGCCGGGTCGGGGTTTGACCAGTGCTCGCATTGTTCTCCTGTCGTGGAACGGGGGTGACCGTCGTCACGACACTAGCGAGCGCCGTCCTGGGGTGCGACGACGAGGGTCCCACGGTGCGGTCACCGTCGCGACAGCAGCACCATGACCTCGTGGTGGCGGGTCTGGGGGAACATGTCGAACAGCCGGGCCCGCTCGACGCGGTACCCCGGCAGCTCGGCGAGGTCACGGGCCAGGCTCGTGGCGTTGCAGCTGGAGTAGATGACGTGCGCCGGTGCCGCCGCCTCGAGAGCGGCACACAACCGTCCCCCGATACCCCGACGCGGTGGGTTGACGACGACCAGCTCCGCGCCGACGTCCTCGAGGGCACCGGCATCACCGACGCGGAATTCGGCGGGCACCCCCAGGTCGGCAGCCGCGGCACGGGCACTCGCCACGGCGTCGGGCGCGACCTCGACCCCCTCGACGCGGCGCGAGCCCGCCCCCTTCGCCATGGCGGCGTTGAGCGCGAAGCCGCCGACGCCGCAGTACAGATCGAGGACGCATGCCGGGTCGGTCTCGGCCACCCAGTCGCGGGCCTGGCGGTAGAGGCCGGCCGCGACGACGCTGTTGGTCTGGAAGAAGCTGCGCGGACGCAGCCGGAAGGTGATGTCGTCCAGCCGCATCGGCAACGAGTCGTGCTCGGTGAGCACGATCTCCTCCTCGCCCTCGAGGACGGCCTTGTGCTCGGGCTGGATGTTGGCGGAGACCACGCGCAGCCCCGGGGCCGCGGCCCGCAGGGACGCCAGTCCCCGCCGGATGCGCGGCAGCTGCCCGGGGGAGCGCAGCACGAAGCGCGCCATCAGCTCCCCGTCCGGGCTGGTCGTGACGAGCAGGTGCTTCAGCTCACCGGATCGGACCGTCACGTCGAAGGGCACCAGCCCCAGCTCGGCCACGGCCGCGGTCAGGTCCGGCAGCGCCTGCGCGAGGGCGGGTTCGTAGAGCCCGCAGTCGCGCAGGTCCACGCCACGGAACTGCCCATCGAGGATGCCGAAGGTCGGGCCCTGCCGGCTGCCGCCCACGGCCAGCTTGGCCTTGTTGCGGAAGCCCGACTCCGGCCCGACGAAGGGGGTCTGCCACACCTCGGGTGACGCGAATGCACCCAGCCTCTCCACGAGCTCGTCGGCGAGATCGCGCACCTGTTCGTCGTAGGGCACGCCCATCAGGGCGCACGAACCGCACGAGCCGCGGTCGAAGTGGGGACACTGCACGGTCCCAGAGGCTACCGGCGGGTTGTGACAGGGCACCGCTCATCCGACACAAGGGGCCTCTGGACGGCTACGGTCGAAAGGTCCAGCCCGCGTCATAAGGAGCTCATCATGGATTTCCTCAAGGACACTGATTGGGGGTCACTGCTCGGCACGGTCCTCGCAGCGATCGCCATCCTGGTGGTCACGTGGATCGTCGCGCTGGTCGTGAAGAAGCTGTTCACCAAGCTCGCGACCAAGGTGCCCGCCCTGCAGAAGGCCGGCGCCGACGGCAGCAGCATCGGCGCGACCCTCGGTTCGATCGGTTCCCTCCTGGTCTGGATGTTCGGCCTCGTGGCCCTGCTCCAGCTCCTCGGCCTGAGCGCTGCGCTCGCGCCGATCCAGTCGCTGCTCGACGGTGTCCTCGGCTTCCTGCCGAACCTCATCGGCGCGATCGTCGTCTTCGTCGTCGGCGCGCTCCTGGCGAAGGTCGTGCGCCAGCTCGTCGAGACGGCGCTGGGCGCGGTCCCGTTCGAGAAGTGGTTCAGCACGGCGGAGTCCAAGGCCAGCAGCATCCCCGGCAGCCCGACCGCACGCCCTGAGGGCGCCACCCCGCCCCCGCCGAACGCCCGGCCCGCGGAGGACGGCGTCGGCGACTCCATCCCGAAGGTCGTCGGCATCGTCCTGTACGCGCTGATCATGATCGTCGTGGCGATCGCCGCCCTGCAGATCCTGGGCATCAGGTCCATCTCGCAGCCGGCGGAGCAGATGCTGCAGACGATCTTCGACGCGATCCCGAACATCATCGCGGCCGGCATCATGCTCGCCCTGGGCGTGTTCATCGCCCGCTTCGCCGGGGACCTGCTCCGGCAGCTCCTCGACGGCCTCGGCGTCGACCGTCAGCTGGCGTCCGTGGACGTCCTGCCCGAGGGCACCCGGGTCGTCCCGACCATCGCCAAGATCGTCCAGATCGCCATCGTGCTGTTCTTCGCCGTCATGGCGGCCCAGCTGTTGAACTTCCCGCAGATCACGAACTTCCTCAGCGAGGTCATCGAGCTCGGCGGCAGGGTCATCTTCGGTGCGGCGATCATCGCTGCCGGGTTCTTCATCGCCAACCTGCTGGCGAGGATGCTCTCCGGCGTCGGCGCGTCGATCGTCAAGTACGCCACGATCGTGCTCTTCGTCGCCATGGGCCTGAAGTACATGGGCATCGCCGACTCGATCATCGAGCTCGGCTTCGGCGCCCTCGTCGTCGGCGGCGCCGCGGCCGCGGCGCTGGCCTTCGGGCTGGGTGGTCGCGACCAGGCCGCCCGCCAGCTCGAGCGGCTCTCGGCCAAGGCCGAGGCGCGCTCGCACGAGGACCGTCACCAGCTGTGACCAACCACCGCAGCTGACGAAGGGGGCGGGCGCCGGGACAACCGGCACCCGCCCCCTTCGTCCTGCACCTATCCCCGGCCGAGGATCTCGTTCGCACGCTCGCGCATCTCGACCTTGCGGACCTTGCCCGTGACGGTCATCGGGAACTGGTCGGTGACGTGCACGTACCGCGGGATCTTGTAGTGGGCGAGCTTGCCGGTCGCGAACTCCCGCACCTCCTCGGCGGTGAGCGACTCGGTCCCGGGGGAGAGGACCACCCACGCCATGAGCTCCTCGCCGTACGTGTCGTCGGGGACCCCGACGACCTGCACGTCGGCGATCGCCGGGTGGGTGTAGAGGAACTCCTCGACCTCGCGCGGGTAGATGTTCTCCCCGCCGCGGATGACGAGGTCCTTGATCCGACCGACGATGGTGACGTAGCCGTGCTCGTCCATGGTCGCCACGTCGCCCGTGTGCATCCATCGGGCCGCGTCGACGGCCTCCGCGGTCTTGTCCGGCTGCTCCCAGTAGCCGAGCATGACGCTGTAGCCGCGCGTGCACAGCTCACCGGCCTCTCCGCGGGGGAGTGGGACACCGGTCACCGGGTCGACGATCTTGGTCTCGATGTGCGGCATCGAGCGGCCGACGGTCTCGGTGCGTCGGGTCAGGTCGTCGTCCATCCGGGTCATCGTCGAGACCGGGGAGGTCTCGGTCATGCCGTAGCTGATGGCGACCTCGGACATGTTCATCTCCGCGACGACACGCTTCATGACCTCCACGGGGCACGTGGACCCGGCCATGATCCCGGTGCGCAGGCTGCTCAGGTCGTGGTCGGCGAAGTCGGGAAGGTCCAGCTCGGCGATGAACATCGTCGGGACGCCGTAGAGCGAGGTGCACTGCTCCCGGGCGACGGCCTCGAGGGTGGCGACCGGGTCGAAGGAGGGGGCCGGGATGACCATGCAGGCGCCGTGGGAGGTGGCTGCGAGGTTGCCCATGACCATGCCGAAGCAGTGGTAGAAGGGCACCGGGATGCAGATGCGGTCCTGCTCCGTGTAGCCGATCATCTCGCCGACGAAGTACCCGTTGTTCAGGATGTTGTGATGGCTCAGGGTCGCGCCCTTGGGGAAGCCCGTCGTGCCGGAGGTGTACTGGATGTTGATCGGGTCGTCGGGGCCCAGGCCCCTGCCGCGCTCGGCCAGCTCCTCGTCGGTGACCCGGCTGCCGGCGGCCACCAGGTCGTCCCAGGACGACTCACCGATGTACACCACGTCGGTCAGGGACGGCAGGTCCGGGCGTACCTCCTCGACCATCGACCGGTAGTCGGAGGTCTTGTGCGTGGTGGCGCTGACGAGCATCCGCATGCCCGACTGCTTGGCCACGTAGGTCAGCTCGTGCGAGCGGTACGCCGGGTTGACGTTGACCAGGATGGCCCCGACGCGGGCGGTGGCGTACTGCAGCAGCGTCCACTCGGGGCAGTTGGGCGACCAGATGCCGACGCGGTCACCGGCGGCGATCCCCGAGGCCATCAGACCCTTGGCGAGCGCGTCGGTGTCGGCGAGCAGCTGGTCGTAGGTCCAGCGACGACCGCTCGGGACGTCGACGAGCGCCTCCCGGGCGCCGTGGGTGGCCGTGGTGCGCTCGAGGTTGGCCCCGATGGTGTCGCCGAGCAGTGGCTCGTCGGAGATCCCCGAGGTGTACGAGGGCTGGGCGGGTTCGGTCACTTCAACTCCTCCGTGTTCGCGTCCGTGCGATGCGCCCCACCCTGCCACCCGCCGTGCGGCTCCGGGGTCGCCCACACCGCGCCCGATCCGACGAGGGGCCGGGCCGTGACCACGTCGGTCACGGCCCGGCCCCTCGGGTGGGTACGTCAGACCTGCTCGGTCAGCGTCCCAGCGACGGTCCAGCGCTCGAAGTGGTCCAGCACGTCGTGGCAGATCTCCTCGCCGCTGTAGGTGAAGACGTCGTACCCCCCGCCACTGGGGAGGGCGACCTCGAGCCGCGTGGTGCGGTCGTCGGCCTCGAGCATGCGGGCCCCGTAGCTGGGTGCGGGCACCCGGCGGGCACGCGCGGACCAGACGAAGGGGGTGGCTCCCTCGCCGATGACCAGCTGGGCCGAGCCCGGCGTGTCCGGCGTCCCGTCGGTCACGGCGACGTGGGCGACGTGGCCCTCGGCCTCCATGGCCGTGGCGACCTCGTTCAGCGCCGGGACCACCACCGTCGCGAGTCGCTCGTTGGCCCGCTTGAGGGAGACGGTGCCGAAGCTGTGCGACAACCGCTGGCGCCAGGAGGTCCGGTGGCTGGTCTCCTGACCGGCCAGGTGCGTGGTCAGCGACAACCGGGCTGCGTCGAACTGGGCCCGCTCGGCCTCGAGCGCCTTGTGCAGGCCGACCATGACCAGGATCATCACGACCGCGAACGGCAGCCCCATGATGATCGTCGCATACTGCAGCGCGACGATCCCGCCGACGACGAGCATCGCGATGGTCAGGACGCCGGTCGCGACCGCCCAGACGATGCGCAACCACGGCCGGGCGTCCGTTTCGCTGTCGGGCAGGTCGGACGTCAGGTTCGCCATCACGAGCGCCCCGGAGTCGGCCGACGTCACGTAGAAGAGCAGTCCGACGAAGGTGGCCAGACCCACGAGGAAGAAGGCACCCGGGTACTGCTGCAGGAGGGTGTAGAAGCCCTCCTCGGGCTGGTTCATCGCGAGGTCGCCGAAGGCGGCGTCCCCGTCGGCGATCTGCTTGACGGCGGAGTTGCCGAAGATCGAGACCCACATGACGATGTAGCTGAAGGGGATCGTCAGGGTGCCGAGCATGAACTGCCCGATCGTGCGGCCCTTGGAGATGCGCGCGAGGAACATCCCGACGAAGGATGCCCAGGCGACCCACCACGCCCAGAAGAAGAGGGTCCACAGGTTCATCCACTCGGCCGGGTGGTCGAAGGCCATCGTGTCCAGGGTCATGCCGGGGAACATCGAGACGAAGTCCCCGACGTTCATCGTGATGGCCCGCAGGAGGAAGGTCGTGTTGCCGGTCACGAGGACCCACAGCGCGAGCAGGATGGCCAGCACGACGTTGAGCTGGCTGAGGATGCGGATGCCGCGGTCGACGCCCGTGGTGGCGGAGACCGTCGCGACGGCGACCGCGAGCACGACGAGGCCCACCTGCGCGGGGATGCCCTGCGGGACGTCAAACAGGACGCCGAGGCCGACGTTGAGCATGACGACACCGATGCCCAGCGAGGTGGCGACACCGAAGATGGTGCCGAGCACGGTGGCGATGTCGACGGTGTCGCCGATCGGTCCACGGATGCGCTTGCCGAAGATCGGGAACAGCGCGGAGCGCACGGCCAGGGGCAGCTTCTTGCGGTGCGCGAAGTAGCCCAGGGCGACGCCCATGAGTGCGTACATGCCCCAGCCGGTGATGCCGTAGTGGAAGAGGGTCCACACGGTCGCCTCGCGTGCGGCCTCGACCGTGCCGCCCTCGCCCTGCGGGGGAGCGAGGAACTGGCTGGCGGGTTCGGCGACGGCGAAGAACATCACGTCGGTGCCGATGCCGGCGGCGAAGAGCATCGAGGCCCAGGCGAAGGTGGAGAACTCCGGGCGGTCGTCCTCGTCGCCCAGGCGGACGCGGGCGTACCGGACGCCGACGTAGATGACGAAGACGAGGACGACCGTGGCCAGGGCGATGTAGAACCACCCGAACCAGTCACCGATCCGGGTGACGAGGGTCCCGAGGGTGCTCTCGGCGGAACCGGGGGCGATGAGCGCCCAGAGGGCGATCAGGCCGATGATCGCCCCGGAGACCGCGAGGACGGTCGTCTTGAGGCGGGGAGTGGTCGGTCGGTCCGCACTCAGCTCGGAATCGATCGAGGTGTCGGTCGTGCTCACTGGTCATCGCCCTTCGTCGATGCGGCCTGCATGGCGTCCAGAGCGCTCGGCAGGTGATCCCGGGCGTTCCACGCGTGGTTGCGCGGGTCGCCCTCCGGGTAGAGCGGCATCCCCTCGTTCGCGCGGTAGACCGGCGGGTGCTCGGCGGCCAGGGGGGTGTTCCCGGCGATGAGGTCGGCGGCCTTCTCCGCGACCATCATCACCGGCGCGTAGATGTTGCCGTTGGTGATCGTCGGGAAGACGGAGGCATCGACGACGCGCAGTCCCTCCGTGCCGTGCACCTTCATCGTCGTGGGGTCGACCACGGCCATCTCGTCGGTCCCCATCTTGGCGCTGCACGAGGGGTGGAGGGCCGTCTCGGCGTCCTGCGCGACCCAGTCGATGATCTCCTGGTCGGTCTCGACACCCGGGCCGGGGGAGATCTCGCCCCCGTCGAAGGGGGCGAAGGCCGGCTGGTCGAGGATGTGCCGAGCGGCGCGCACGACCTCGACCCACTCCCGGCGGTCGCGCTCGGTCGAGAGGTAGTTGAACAGGATGCTCGGCTTGGCGGACGGGTCGTCGTTCTTGATCCGCACGTGGCCGCGCACGTCGGAGTTCATCGGGCCGATGTGCACCTGGTACCCGTGCTTCCCGCCCGCGGCGGTGCCGTCGTAGCGCACGGCGATCGGGAGGAAGTGGAACATCAGGTTCGGGTACGCGACGTCGTCGTTGGTGCGGATGAAGCCGCCGCCCTCGAAGTGGTTCGAGGCGCCGACCCCGCGGTTGAGGAAGAGCCACTCGGCACCGATGTACGGCGCCTTCCACTTCTTCAGCCACGGCGCGATGGAGACCGGCTGCAGGCTCTCGTGCTGCAGGTAGACCTCGAGGTGGTCCTGGAGGTTCTCGCCGACTCCGGGCAGGTCGATGTGCGGCGTGACACCCGCGGCCCGCAGGGTCTCCGGGTCACCGACGCCGGAGAGCTGCAGCAGCTGGGGGGTGTTGAAGGCGCCGCCGCAGAGGATGACCTCGCCGGCGTCCACGGAGTGGTGGCGCTTGCCGGCGCGCACGAAGTCGACGCCGGTGACGCGGTTGCCCTGCCAGCGCAACCCCGTGACGGTGGCGAGGGTGGTGATGTCGAGGTTCTTGCGGTCGCGGATGGGACGCAGGTAGGCGCGGGAGGCCGACATCCGGCTGCCCTTGGACACATTGCGGTCGAAGGGGGCGAAGCCCTCCTGGCGGTACCCGTTGACATCGTCCGTGCGTGCGAAGCCGGCCTGCTCCGTCGCCTCGAAGAAGGCCTGGAAGAGCGGGCTGGAGGCGGGGCCGCGCTCGAGGGTGAGCGGGCCGGCCCCACCACGCCAGGCGTCGGCGCCGGCGGTCGTGGTCTCCATGCGCTTGAAGTAGGGCAGGCAGTGGGCGTAGTCCCAGTGGTCCATGCCGTCGAAGGTGGCCCACTTGTCGAAGTCACCCGCGTTGCCGCGCTGGAAGATCATGCCGTTGATGCTCGAGCTGCCACCGAGGACCTTGCCGCGGGCGTGCTTGACGCGGCGGCCGCCCATGTGCGGCTCGGGGTCGCTCTCGTAGGCCCAGTCGTACAGCGGGTTGCCCGCGGGGAACATCAGTGCGGCCGGCATGTGGATCAGCGGGTCGGCGATGAAGTCCGCCCGTCCGGCCTCGAGCACGAGCACGCTCGTGCCGTCGTCCGAGCTGAGTCGGTTGGCCAGGGCGGAGCCGGCCGATCCTCCTCCGACGATGACGTAGTCATAGCGCTGTTTCATGGGGTCCTTCCGTCGTGCGTGTGGCGAACGCGGTGGCGTGTGATCAGTGCTTCTCGGGCCCGGTCAGGCCTGCTCGTTGCCGAACCACCCGGTGGTGGCCGGTCGGGTGTTGTGCCAGATGTGCTTGCTCTCCTGGTACTCGTGCAGGCCGGCCAGGCCGAGCTCACGGCCGATGCCGGACTGCTTCATGCCGCCCCACTCGGCGGCCGGGACGTAGGGGTGGAAGTCGTTGATCCAGATCGTCCCGTGGCGCAGGCGGCGCGAGACCCGCTCGGCTCGGCCGGCGTTCTCCGTCCACACCGCGCCGGCGAGACCGTAGATCGTGTCGTTGGCCAGGGAGACGGCGGCCTCCTCGCGGGCCTCGGGGGAGTCACCGGTGAAGGTCTCCACCGTGAGCACGGGGCCGAAGGACTCGTCCTGCACGCAGGACATGTCGGCGGTGCACTCGTCGAGGATCGTCGGGGGGTAGTAGCTCCCGGCCGCGAGGTCACCGCCGGGGCGCTCGCCGCCGCAGCGCAGGACCGCACCCTCGGCCACGGCCGCCTCGACGTAGGCCTCGACCTTGCGGCGGTGGTCCTCGCTGATGAGCGGGCCGGTCTCGGCGTCCTCGTCGAAGGGTACACCCATCCGGATGGTCCGCGCCCGACGCACGAGCTCGTCGACGACCCGGTCGTGCACGGAGTCCTCGACGATGAGGCGCGACCCGGCCGAGCAGACCTGGCCCGAGTCGAGGAAGATCGCCGTGAGGGCGTTGTCGATCGCCGCGTCCATGTCCGCGTCGGCGAAGATGATGTTCGGGTTCTTGCCGCCCAGCTCGAGGGCGATGTTCTTCACCGTGCCGGCTGCCGCAGCCATGATCGTGCGGCCGGTCTCGAGTCCACCGGTGAAGGAGACGAGGTCGACCTCGGGGGCGCTGGTCATCGTCGCGCCGACGGTCGACCCCGGGCCCAGCACGAGGTTGGCGACGCCGTCGGGCAGGCCCTCCTCGACGAGCGTGCGCACGAGCCAGATGGCGGTCTGCGGGGTGAGCTCGCTGGGCTTGAGGACGAAGGTGTTGCCCGCGGCCAGTGCGGGCGCGACCTTCCACGCCGTCTGCAGCAGCGGGAAGTTCCACGGCGTGATCATCGAGCACACGCCGACGGGCTCGTGGACGACCCGCGAGGAGACGTCCGGGGTGCCGGGGTCGACGACGCGGCCGGCCTCGGCCTGCGCCAGCGCGGCGAAGTGGCGGAAGACCGCGACGATGTCCTGCATGTCCATGCGCGACTCGACGAGGCGCTTGCCGGTGTCCTGGGACTCCATGCGGGCGACGTCGTCGAGCTCGCGCTCCAGACGGTCGGCGAGGCGGTGCAGCAGCGCGGCCCGCTCTGGGGCCGGGGTGTTCGGCCACGGGCCGTTGTCGAAGGCCGACCGTGCGGCGCGGACGGCGTCCTGGGCGTCGGCCACGCCCCCTTCGTCCACGGTCACGACCACGGATCCGTCCGCGGGGCAGGTGATGTCTCGGGTCTCACCGGAGGCGGCGGTGCGCCATTCACCGGCGATGTGCAGCGTCGTCATGGGACTCCTTGGGTCGACTCGGGAACTCGTCGACAGTAACGCACGTTTCACAGGTAATCGAAACGCGCGTTACGGTTAGGTTGTGACCATGACCACCCACGTCCGCAAGCGGCCGGCCCGGGAACGTCTGCTCGCCGCCGCGGACGAGCTGATGTTCGTCGACGGTGTCGTGCTGACGCCGGTCGACGTGATCCTCAGGCGGGCGCGGGCGTCGGCGGCGACGCTGTACTCGAACTTCGGCAACAAGGACGGCCTGATCGCCGCGGCCCTCGAGCGTCGGCTCGCGGACTGGACGCAGGCCTGGGACGCAGCCATCGCGGCGGCCGACTCGCCGACCGGTCGTCTCTTCGCGATCTTCCCGGCCCTGCGCAGCTACCAGCGGGAGCGGCTCGAGGAGCGCTGGTGCGCCTTCAGCGGCACGGCGGCGGCGATGGATCGGCCCCCCGAGGCGGTGGCCGAGATGCTCGAGGCGGAGGACGAACTCCTGCACGCCCGGCTGCGCGCATTCGCGGAGGAGGTCGCCGGTGAGGAGCGGGCACAGGACCTGGCCGACCAGGTGGCCGTCGCGTACCTCGGGACGCTCACCGGGATGCTGCGGGGGGACCAGGAGACCGCCATCGCGCGCGGTGAGCTCGTCGCCCGGACACTCGTCGCCTCGGTGGTGGGGGAGGGGAGCCCCGATCTGCTTGGATCGGAGGAGTAGACCCGCCCACGTCCCGGAGTGCCGATGACCACCACCGCCGACAGCCACGACCTCATCCGCGTCCAGGGCGCGCGGGAGAACAACCTCAAGGACATCAGCGTCGACCTCCCGAAGCGTCGGCTGACCGTCTTCACCGGAGTGTCCGGGTCGGGCAAGAGCTCCCTCGTCTTCGGCACCATCGCGGCCGAGTCGCGGCGCCTCATCGACGAGACGTACAGCGCCTTCCTGCAGGGCTTCATGCCCTCGCTCGCCCGGCCCGAGGTCGACCACCTCGAGGGACTGACCACGGCGATCATCGTCGACCAGGAACGCATGGGCGCCAACCCGCGCTCGACCGTGGGTACCGCGACGGACGCCAACGCGATGTTGCGCATCCTCTACTCGCGCCTCGGTGAGCCGCACGTCGGGCCGCCGACGGCCTTCTCCTTCAACGTCCCCACCCGCAGGGCGAGCGGGATGATGTCGACGGAGAAGTCCGGCGGGCGCGTGGAGAAGAAGGCCGTCAAGCAGGCCGTCTACCTCGGTGGCATGTGCCCGCGTTGCGAGGGCATGGGCCAGGTGAGCGACATCGACCTCACCGCCCTCTACGACGAGACCAAGTCGCTGCGCGAGGGTGCGCTCACGGTCCCCGGCTACTCGATGGACGGCTGGTACGGGCGCCTCTTCGAGGGCATGGGCCTGCCGATGGACAAGCCCATCGCGGCGTTCACCAAGAAGCAGCTGGAGACCATGCTGTGGTCCGAGCCGACGAAGATCAAGGTCGAGGGCGTCAACCTCACCTTCGAGGGGATCATCCCGAAGATCCAGAAGTCGATGCTCTCCAAGGACCCCGAGGCGATGCAGACGCACGTGCGCCGTTTCGTCGAGCGGGCGGTGACCTTCCAGACGTGCCCGGAGTGCGAGGGGACCCGGCTGACCCCCGAGGCGCGGTCGTCGACGATCAACGGCAAGAGCATCGCCGACCTGTGCCGGATGCAGATCAACGACCTGGCCGGGTGGGTGCGCGATCTCGACGAGCCGGGCTTCGAGCCGCTGCTGAAGGGTCTGCGCCACCTGCTCGACTCCTTCACCGAGATCGGTCTGGGCTATCTCTCCCTCGATCGTCCCGCGGGGACGCTGTCCGGGGGAGAGGCGCAGCGGACCAAGATGATCCGCCACCTCGGCTCCTCGCTGACCGATGTCACCTACGTCTTCGACGAGCCGACCATCGGGCTGCACCCGCACGACATCGACCGGATGAACGACCTGCTCCTGCGCCTGCGGGACAAGGGCAACACCGTCCTCGTCGTCGAGCACAAGCCGGAGACGATCGCCATCGCCGACCACGCCGTCGACCTCGGTCCGCTGGCCGGGGCGAAGGGGGGAGAGGTGGTCTTCGAGGGGACGGTCGAGGAGCTGCGCTCCTGCGACACGCTCACCGGTCGCCACCTCGAGGACCGGGCGCGGCTGAAGGAGTCGGTGCGCGAGTCCACCGGAGCGCTCGAGATCCGTGGTGCCGACACCCACAACCTGCAGGACGTCGACGTCGACATCCCGCTCGGCGTCCTCGTCGCCGTCACCGGTGTCGCGGGCTCGGGCAAGAGCTCGCTCGTGCACGGTTCACTCGACCACCGCGACGACATCGTCATCGTCGACCAGGCCGCGATCAAGGGCTCGCGTCGCAGCAACCCCGCGACCTGGACCGGGCTCCTGGAGCCGGTGCGCAAGGCCTTCGCCAAGGCCAACGGCGTCAAGCCCGCGCTCTTCAGCTCCAACTCGGAGGGAGCCTGCCCCACGTGCAACGGGGCCGGCGTGATCCTCACCGAGCTCGGCGTCATGGCCACGGTGGAGTCGCCGTGCGAGGACTGCGAGGGACGACGCTTCCAGGACGCGGTCCTGGAGTTCGAGCTGGCCGGGAAGAACATCGCCGACGTGCTCGAGATGTCGATGGACGAGGCGACGGCCTTCTTCGCCAAGGACGGCCCGGCGAGCCTGCCCGCCGCCCACAGGATCCTCACCCGCCTCGTCGACGTGGGCCTGGGCTACCTGACGCTCGGACAGCCGCTCACCGCGCTCTCCGGCGGTGAGCGTCAGCGCCTCAAGCTCGCCGTGCAGATGGGGGAGAAGGGGGGCGTGTACGTCCTCGACGAGCCGACCACCGGCCTGCACCTCGCCGACGTGGAGAACCTCCTCGGTCTGCTCGACCGGCTTGTCGACTCCGGCAAGTCCGTCGTCGTCATCGAGCACCACCAGGCGGTCATGGCCCACGCGGACTGGATCATCGACCTGGGGCCGGGCGCCGGCCACGAGGGCGGTCGGGTCGTGTTCGAGGGCACGCCGCGCCAGCTGGTCGAGGACCGCTCGACGCTCACCGCGGAGCACCTGGCCAACTACATCTCCGGCTCGGTGGCCACGTCGTGAGGAGCACCACCACGGACGAGACCGGGTCCCCGGTCACCGGCAGTGCGCCGACAGCAGTCGAGGACCGCAGCGCTCGCCGCGCGGTGACGATCTTCCCGATCCTGGTGCTGCTGGCCGGGGCGCTCGGGTGGGCGCTGCCGGGCCCGATCTCGAGCCAGGCCGGGCTGATCACCCCGCTGCTAGGGGTGATCATGTTCGGGATGGGACTGACCCTGACGTTGCCGGACTTCCGCCTCGTCCTGATGCGCCCCCTGCCGGTGGCGCTCGGTGTCGTCGCCCAGTACGCGGTGATGCCGCTCGTCGGTTGGGGGGTCGCCCGGGCGCTCGGGCTCTCCGACGAGCTCACGGCCGGCGTGATCCTCGTCGGCTGCGTCCCCGGAGGCACCGCGAGCAATGTCGTCGCCTACCTGGCTCGTGCCGACACCGCCCTGTCCGTGACGATGACCTCGGTCTCGACCCTGCTGGCTCCCGTCATGACGCCGTTGCTCACGCTGTGGCTCGTGGGAGAGCGGTTGCCCGTGGACGGGCGCGGCATGGCGATCACGATCCTGCAGATCGTCCTCGTGCCGGTGGTCCTCGGTCTCATCGTGCGAACGGCACTGCCGCACCTGGTCAGACGCGTCCTGCCAGCCCTGCCGTGGCTCTCGGTCGCCGTCATCTGCGGCGTGGTCGCGATCGTGGTCTCCCTGTCCGCGGACCAGCTCGTCGAAGCGGGCCTGGTCGTCGCGCTCGCGGTGTTGCTGCACAACGCGATCGGGATCGGCATCGGCTACGCCTTCGGGCGGGCCACAGGTCAGGGCGAGCTGACCGCTCGCACGATGGCCATCGAGGTCGGCATGCAGAACTCGGGTCTGGCCTCCGGGCTCGCGGCCACCTTCTTCACCCCGGTGGCCGCTCTCCCGGGCGCGGTCTTCTCGGTCTGGCACAACCTCTCCGGCGCACTCGTCGCCGGGTGGTTCCGTACCCGCGGGCGACCGGACTGACCTGTTCAACAACGGATGCCGGCCGGCAGGGGAGTGGCGCAGTAGCGTCGTGGCATGCTCAGGCTCGGCGCGATCGTCCTCAATGTGTCAGACACCCGGTTGGGGGCTGCCTTCTGGGGCGAGGCATTGGGGTACCGACGGGACGCGAACCCGGACTTCCTGGTCCCGCCCGGCAGCTCCGGGCCCCGGGTCCATCTGGACTCGGACGACCGCACCCACCTCGACCTGTGGACCGATAGCGCCGAGGAGCAGCAGGCCGAGGTCGCTCGCCTGATCACGCTCGGTGCCCGTCGCGTCGAGTGGGAGTACCCAGAGAACGCCGATTTCGTCGTCCTCGCCGACCCAGACGGCAACCTCTTCTGCGTCATCGACACCTCGGCCTGAGCCGCCGGCGCAGCCGCGTCAGGAGGCGACCAGGACTGCCAGACGGTCCAGGTCCTTGGTCATCGCCGACCTCATCGCCCTGACCATCATCGGGGCAGCCACCTTGGAGAAGCCCCGCGGCTCGCCCTGGTTGCGAAGCGTCATCAGGGTTCCACCGTCCGCGGGCTCCCACGTGTAGGTGGTCTCCATCGGGAACGGACCGTCCGCGGTGCGCATGACCATTCGCCGACCGGGCTCGAGCTTCACGATCTCGTAGATGTAGGCGAGCCGACGGCCGAGGAACTGCGCCTGGAAGTCCATCCGGGACCCCACTCGTGCCGGGGGAGTGGTCCGCCACCTCACGGCGTGGATGTTGGCATACCACTCGGGCGCCCGGGCGGGGTCGCCGGCCACGGCGGCCACGTCCTCGACCGCAGCCCGGATGTGGGCACTGACCTCGACATCAACTCTCATGCGCTGATTCTGCCCCGTCGGGACACGCATCCCGGGTCAGTGGGGAGACACGGCCTGATGGACCGGGTAGTTTTGGGACGGAAGGGTGTGATCCAGATGACATTCGAGATCCGTGACCTCGACGACGGCGTCCAGAGTCGCCTGTCGGAACTCGCGAGCAGGCACGGCCGCACGATGGAGGCCGAGGCAGCCGAGATCCTCACGGCGGCGACGCGCGGCGAGCTCCGCGACGGCTCGTCCGTGATGGGGCTCTACACCTCGGCGCGGCGCATCGTCTCCAAGGAGGCACTGGCCCCGCCGACGCAGGTCGACTTCACGCCCGACGGATTCTGACCCCACCGGGACTGCACGATCCGGTCTCGGGTGCCGGCTCATGACCCCGAGGATACTTGTCAGGTAAACCTCTTGATCCGCGCCAGCATTGGCACGCTGGGGAACCGCGCATCGTCGACGAACCCGAGCAACATCTTGAGATAGGCGGGCTCTTCCTTCTCCGTCAGCAGCTCCTCGATCATGTCCAACTGCGTGTTGGAGGGATAGGTCGAATCCTGCACGTGCGCCATCAGGGACTTGAGAAGCTCGACTCGTACGTCGAAGCCCTGTGAGTCCTGGTCGGTGCTGCTCCTGGCCATGTCAGCCTCTCTCCGTTTCGCCGATAATCCACATTATGTCAATACTGCGTGGTCCAACCCCACTCGCAGAGTCTCCCCTGAATCGTCGCGTCTGTCTCCCCTGCGGACTCAGTCATCGCGTGATTCGGCGGTTTCCTTCCGGTTCTCCTTCTGGATCGCCTCGACCAACTCGTCCTTGTCCATGTCGGACCGGCCCTCGATGTCGAGCCTCTGGGCGATGTCGTACAGGTGTTCCTTCGTGGCGTTCGCATCGACGCCCTCGGCGGTCTCCCTGTCGGTGTCGCGCCCGCCGGCGGCCTGTGCGTCCGAGGGGCCTGTGTGGTCCTTGGGCTCCCAGTGGTCACCGACCTTCTCGTGGGTGCGCTTCAGGGTCGCGTAGGCCGTCTGGTGCGCGCGCTGCCCGTCGCCGTACTCCTCGACCGCCGCGTCATGGGCCTTGGCGAACGTCTCCTGGGCCTTCTCGTCGGACCGCTGGATGGTGCTGGGCAGCTCGTCCTCGATGACCTTGCCGTTCTTCGTCATGGGCATGGCTACTCTCCCTTCGTCGGGTACGCACTCCTCCCCTACCCGTGACAGGAGCTTCTACGCACCCCCTCCGGCACGGCCTGGGAAGGCGGTAGCGTCGCCACGGTGGCGCGCTACTACATCGGCACTTCCGGGTGGCGCTATGCGGGCTGGCGCGGGGACTTCTACCCCGTAGGTCTCCCCCAGCGCCGTGAGCTCGCCCACGCCGCCGAGCAGCTCCCTTCGCTGGAGATCAACGGCTCGTTCTACTCGCTGCAGCGACCCACCTCCTACGCCAGGTGGCGGGAGGAGACCCCTGATGACTTCTGCTTCGCGGTCAAGGGTGGCCGCTTCATCACGCACATGAAGCGGTTGCGGGACGTCGAGTCGCCGCTGGCCAATTTCGTCGCCTCCGGGGTGCTCGCGCTGGGCGAGAAGCTCGGCCCGATCCTGTGGCAGCTGCCCGAGCGACTGGCCTTCGACGAGGCGCTGCTGACCACCTTCTTCGACCTCCTCCCGCGCACCATCGGCCAGACGGTCGACCTCGCGGCGCGCCACGACGACAAGCTGCGGGAGGACCGGGTTCTCGGCCGGCCCGCCCCGCACGTCCCGATCGACCAGCCGGTCCGCCACGCGCTCGAGCCGAGGCACCCGAGCTTCGACTGCCCCGAGGCCCGCGAGCTGATGCGTCGCCATGGCATCTGCATGGTCGTCGCGGACAGCGCCGGTCGCTGGCCACGGATGGGCGACTCGACCGCCGACTTCCACTACGTGCGCCTGCACGGCGACACGGAGCTGTACACCAGCGGCTACTCCTCCGAGGCCCTCGATACCTGGGCGGACCGGTGCCGCACGTGGGCGGCGGAGGGAGCCGACGTCCACGTCTACTTCGACAACGACGCCAAGGGCCACGCCCCGCACGACGCCGTGGCCCTGCTGGAGCGGTTGCGTGCGTCGCCCTGAGCGGAACGGTCCGCCACCGGCCCCGTCGAGGTGGCCTACCTTGTCGGTGTGACCGAGACGCAGATCAGGACCGTGGCCGTCGTGGGCGCGGGCGCCATGGGAGCCATGTACGCCGCGCACTTCGTCGAAGGGGGCATGGAGACCGCGCTCGTGGCGTCGGGTGACCGCGCCGCCCGGCTCCGTGGCGCCCCGACCACGGTCAACGGTGAGCCACTGCGCGCACGCGTGGTCGAGCCGGGAGTGGACGACTTCCACGCCGACCTCGTCCTCGTCGCGGTGAAGCACCACGACCTGGCCGCCGCGCTCGACGACATCGCCCCCGTCGTCGGACCGGGGACGACCTTCGTCTCCGTGCTCAACGGCCTCGACAGCGAGGTGACGATCGCCGAGCGCTTCGGCAGCGACGGGGTCGTGCTGTGCATCGCCCTCGGTATGGCCGCCGGACGAGAGGGGTCCGAAGTCACCTACCTCTCCCCCGGCCACCTCGTGATCGGGACGTCACCCGGGCTGGCCGCCACCGAGCGGGTGCACGCGGTGGGTGCCGCCCTCGACGCTGCTGGTCTCGAGTGGCAGACCCCCGCGGACATGCGCCACGAGATGTGGTGGAAGTTCATGGTCAACACCGCCATCAACCAGGCCTCGGCGGTCCTGCGCAGGCCGTACGCGGCATTCACCGACGAGGGACCGGCCCGCTCCCTCATGCTCGCCCTGGCCCACGAGGTCGTCGCGCTCTCCCGGGCGGAGGGAGTGCACCTCGGCGACGCCGACCTGACCCGGTGGGACAGCGTCCTGCGGGGCCTTCCCGGTGACGGGCTGACGTCGATGCTGCAGGACGTGGTGGCCGGTCGTCCCACCGAAGTCGCCCTCTTCGCGGACCGGGTGACCGCGCTCGGCCAGGAGCACGGCATCCCGACCCCGTACAACCAGATGGTCTCCTGGATTCTCGCCGCCCGCTGAGCGCACTCAGCGTCGGTCCCGCACGAGCCGGCGCACCTCCACCTCGTACCGACTGGCGGGACCACCGGGGGTCCTGAAGAAGCGTCGACGCAGCGCCCCCTCGACCCGCGCTCGGTCACCGTCGACGAAGCGCGCCGCAGCCCGTCGTGCGCCCGCCGACCAGCAGGCGCAGTCGATGGTGTCGACCGGACCGCCGGTTGCCCTGGTGACGACGAGCCGGAGCGTCACCAGCTCGTCACCGCTCGGCAGCTCCCGCGTGGTGGGCGCACCGCTGATCCGTCCGGTCAGCTCGATGTGGTTGATCTCGTCGACATCGTGGATCGTCGTGCCTCGGGCCATGCCACTCCCCCGCTTTCGGTTGTTCGTCCACCTCCAGAATCGTTGTCCCGCAACGCGTGCGGGAAGCAGTTCGACAAGCTGTGGATGCCGGCGCGATGAGCTGTATGGCTGTGGACGCCCGGCCCAACTGGCGAGACACGAATTGACCGGCGAGCGGTTGCAGGCTTCTACTGGGAGCACCCATCCAGAGCGGCCGAGAGATCTGGCTCGACGACGCCGCAGCAACCACCCTCCGGGGCAGGTGCTCACGCCAGGATCGATGGAGGATCGATGCACCACTCCGGGTCCGCTGTGACCACTCCCCTGCGCCCTGCTTTCGAGCAGGAGCTCTTCAGCCGCCGCATCGTCGACCTCATGCGTCGCGGCGTCAGCGCCTGTCGCGCCATCTGACGACGGCCGCCGCCGTTCCCCCGAGCCTTCTCGCCCAGCGCGAGAAGCCCCCTCGTCATGACGTGGCCCGGCCAAGCGCGATCACGCCTGCACTCACACACACCTCCTGAGGAGGACCCATGAGCACTCCCCTCGTCGACGTCCTCGAACCACTCGACCTGCGTGATGTCTTCCGTGGCGCCGCCGCGAGCACTTGGGTCGTCACCGGCAGCTCGAGCGCCGGACACGTCGGCTTCACCGCGATCTCGATCGTCTCGGTCTCGGTCGACCCACCGCTCGTCAGCTTCAACATCTCCAAGACGTCGAGCTCCCTGGCGACCATCAGCCGGTCCCGCAGGGCTGCGCTCCACCTCTTGTCGGACGAGCAGCATTCCGTCGCAAGCAGGTTCGCTGGCCACCGGGACCGCCGCTTCGTCGAGGACGGCACCTGGTCCGTGGACGACGGAGGCCTCCCGCTCATCCACGGAGGCGCAGCGCGCCTCGTCACCGAGATCGTTGACCTCGTCGACGTGGGCGACAGCTTCATCGCCGTCGCGCGCGTCGACACCGCCGACATCACCGGACGCCCGCCACTGGTGCACCACGCCGGTGGCTACCACCCCCTGAGCGCCCTCACCACGACCCCGAACGGAGCCTGACCTTGGCCTTCCCCGACCCCCTGAACTTCGCCTACTGGGTGCCCAACGTCTCCGGTGGCCTCGTCGTCTCCGACATCGAGCAGCGCACCGACCACTCCCCCGAGTACAACCGCGACGTCGCCCGTACCGCCGAGCAGGTCGGCTTCGACTACGCCCTGACCCAGGTGCGCTACCTCGCGTCCTACGGCGCCGATGCCCAGCACGAGTCGGTGTCCTTCTCACTCGACCTACTCGCTGCGACGGAGCGGCTAAAGGTCATCGCCGCCGTGCACCCCGGTCAGTGGCCGGCGCACATCCTCGCGAAACTCGCCGCCACGGCGCAGACCACGAGCGGGAACCGACTGGCGCTCAACGTCGTCTCCGGCTGGTTCAAGAAGGAGTACACCGAGCTCGGTCTCGACTGGCTCGACCACGAGGAGCGTTACCGCCGCGCGGCGGAGTTCATCGAGGTCCTGCGGGGGCTGTGGGACCAGGAGGGCTTCACCTACCGCGGTGACTTCTACCGCACGAGGGACGTCACCTTCCGGCCGCAGCCGCAGACCAACCCCGAGATCTTCCAGGGCGGCAACTCCACCTCGGCCCAGGCCATGGCCGGCCGTCTGTCCGACTGGTACCTCATGAACGGCAAGACGATCGAGGGCGCAGCCGAGCAGGTCGCGGCCGTGCGCGAGCAGGCCGCCAAGCACGGGCGACGGGTCCGCTTCGGGCTCAACGGGTTCGCAGTCGTCCGTGACACCGAGGCAGAGGCCGTGGCCGTCGTGGACGAGATCATCGCCAGGGCCGACGTCGACAAGGTCAACGACTTCGGCGAGGCCGTGAAGCAGGCGGGCAGTGCCACGGCCGACAAGAAGGGCATGTGGGCCGACAGCGAGTTCAAGGACCTCGTCCAGTACAACGACGGGTTCCGCACCGGCCTGATCGGCACTCCCGAGCAGGTTGCCGAGCGGATCATCGAGTACAAGAAGGTCGGCATCGACCTCGTCCTCACGGGGTTCCTCCACGTCCGGGAGGACGTCGAGAGGTTCGGCAGACAGGTCATCCCGATCGTGCGCGAGCTCGAGAAGGACCTGCCCGAGGAGCTGCGCTCCACCGATGAGCTCGTCGGAGCGTCGCGATGAGCGACGCGAGGGCGCTGCCCACGGCGGAGGAGCTGAGGGCCCTGCAGAAGCCGCTGAAGCAGCTCTACCGGGACGAGCCGGAGCAGGCACTCGTGACCAGCTCGGCCTCCGTGAACCTCGCCGACGACGGCATCGCGGCCGTCATCGACGGAGCAGGTGGGCGTTCCCGTGCGGGGTTGCACCCGGTGGCCGGTGGTGACGGCAGCGAGGCCTGCTCCGCGGACATCCTGCTCGAGGCACTCGCCGCCTGCGCGGGGGTGACCCTGCGCTCCGTGGCCACCGCGATGCGCGTGACCCTGCGCTCGGGCACGATCCGGGCAATCGGCACCTGGGACGGGCGCGGCACCCTCGGCGTCGACAGGGAGGTGCCGGTGGGCCTCACCGGCGTGCGCCTCGAGTTCGCGCTCGACACGGACGCCGACGAGGCGACGACCGCGAAGCTGCTCGACCTCACCGAGCAGTACTGCGTCATCGCCCAGACACTGCACGCACCCCCGCCACTCGAGGTCGCACTGGTCCGGGAGTGAGATCCTTGGAGCGATGAGCGAGCTCCGCGTCCCTCCCGGGCCGGGGATCCCCGACGGCGTCGTGGTCCCCGGCGCGGAGCTGTCCGAGCAGTTCAGCCGCGCCAGCGGCCCCGGCGGCCAGGGTGTGAACACGACGGACTCGCGCGTGCAGCTCTCCCTGGACCTGGGCACGACGAGCGCACTGACCGACTGCCAACGGGAACGCGCCCTCGCGCGCTTGTCGGGACGTCTCGTCGGCACGGTGCTGACCATCGACGCCGCAGAGCACCGTTCCCAGCGGCGCAACCGCGCCGCGGCCCGCGAGCGGATGGCCGACCTCCTCCGGTGGGCCCTGGCCCCTCCTCCCCCACCGCGACGGCCCACCAAGCGCACCCGCGGGTCCCAGCGACGACGGCTCGACGCCAAGCGGCGGCGCTCGGACCTGAAGAAGCAGCGAGGGCGCCCCGGTCAGGAGTAGGCCCGTGACAACGCCCGCGACGCGCAGGAGGATGGAGGCATGAGGATCGCCATCGCCGGTGGAACGGGCGTCGTCGGGCGCCACGTCGTCTGGACGGTGCGTGGCCGTGGCCACGACGCGGTCGTCATGGCCCGCTCCACGGGAACCGACCTGTACGCCGGCGTGGGCATCGATGAGCGGCTGACCGGGGTGGAGGCCATCATCGACGCCACCTCCGTGCAGGCCGTCTCGGCACGCGCATCCGTCGACTTCTTCCGCACCGTGACCCAGCACCTCGTCACCGCCGGTCGTCGTTGCGGCATCCGCCACCACGTGGCGGTGTCGATCATCGGGGCCCGGGAGGCCCCCTTCGGCTACTACGCCGGCAAGCAGGCCCAGGAGGACCTCGTCCTCGCCCAGCCCAACGGCACCGTCGTGCGCGCGGCCCAGTTCCACGACTTCGCGCACCAGGTGATGGCCCGGACCAGGATCGGGCCGGTCTTCGCCATCCCCGTCATGCGCTCCCAGCCGGTCGCGACCGCCGAGGTCGCCGGCCTGCTCGTCGACGTCGCGGAGCAGGCACCGCAGGGGGACGGTCCCGAGATCGCCGGTCCGCAGGAGCTGCGGGTGGCGGACATGGCCCGGCAGGTCCTGCAGCACGAAGGGAGTCGCGGCCGCGTCATCGAGGTCCCCTTCCCCGGCCGTTTCGGTCGAGCGATGCGGGACGGCACGCTGGTGGCGCGTGCCGGGACACGACTGGGCCGACAGACCTTCGACGAGTGGTTGGGGCAGCAGGGACGCTGACGCGGGCGATAGGTTGCCGACATGGATGCCGACGCCAGTACCTCCACCCGGATCGCCGTGCTGATCGACTGCGACAACGTCTCCAGCAGGCACACCTCCGCCGTCCTGGAGGAGCTGGCCAAGTACGGCACGCCCACGGTCAAGCGGGCCTACGGGGACTGGACCACCACCCAGCTCGGGGGGTGGAAGGAAATGCTCCTGCGCCACGCCGTCCAACCGGTCCAGCAGTTCCCGAACAGCACGGGGAAGAACGCCAGCGACTCGACCTTGATCATCGACGCAATGGACCTGCTGTGGCAGGGCAATGTCGATGCCTTCGCCCTCGTCTCCTCCGACTCGGACTTCACTCGTCTGGCCACCCGGCTGCGTGAGTCCGGAAAGCGCGTCTTCGGCGTCGGGGAGGGAAAGACTCCGGATCCCCTGCGACGCGCCGTTGACCAGTTCATTCAGATCGAGTTGCTCGTCGAGTCGGATCAACCCACGCGGACGGCAGCCGACGAGCCCCAAGCCACGCGTAACGGCGCCGCCGACAGCACCCGCGATGAGGCGTCGGGGGACAACAGCAACTCGAAGACGCAGGCGGATCTTCAATCCAAGTTGACCAAGGCGGTCAACGCCAGTCTGGGAGACAACGGGTGGACCAATCTCTCAGCCCTCGGGCAGCATCTCCAGCGGACCAACCCAGATTTCGACTCCCGCGCGTTCGGTCACCAGAAATTGGTCACGCTCGTGGAAGACCAGAACTATCTGGAGACCAAACGATCCGGGACGACGGTCCTCGTTCGGACCAAGCAAGGCGGCAAGCGGAAGAGTCCGGCGAAGAAGACAACTACCAAGGCCTCTGCGAAGTCGACCACGTCCGGGAAGTCTCCTGCCCAGACAGGCGCCACGAAGGGGACGACGGCGAGGAAGAGCGCCCCCGGAGCCTCGACGAAGGCCTGATCCGTGCGCCCTGGTCACCCCCTTCCGCAGTAGGAGATGCGGCTCTAGACTACTCGCGGTTCACACCCTCGAGGAGACTCCATGCCCCAGCTTCGGCGACGTCCGAACGGCACCGTTCGGACAGTGGTCGCCCTGTGCCTGACCGCAGGCATTGCCTTCGCGCCCCCTGCTGCGGCGACGGTTCCGAGCGACGACCCGTCCCCCACCACGGCGTGGAGCGCCGACGGGGACCCCGGCGACGGTGACCACGGAGCACCGCTGAGCGGGAAGGGCCTCGAGGAGCAGGTGGCCGAGGCGGAGCGTCTCGCCGCGAAGCTGGCCGAGGACAACGAGGAGATCGCCGAGGCGGTCAAGGGTCTGAAGGAGTACTCGGAGCGCGTCAACAGCCTGCTGCAACGCCAGGCGGAGGCCCGGGAGAAGTACGAGCAGGCCAAGCGCGACGTGGACGAGGCGCAGCAGCAGCTCGAGCAGTTCCAGCAGCGGCTCGCCGATGGCGAGGCAGATCTGCGGGACTGGGCCTTCGACACCTACACGCAGTCCGGCGGCTACAGCGACACGTGGACGCTGTTCGAGTCGCTCACGAAGAAGTCGGGCAGCACCAGCGCAGGTGATCTGAGGTTCCTCACCGACGAGCGGATCCGCTCCGTCGACGTGGTCCAGCAGGAGACCGACATCCAGGCCGCGCTGACCGAGAAGAAGGAGTCGGCCGTGAGGTCGGCCTCCCAGGCCAAGAACGAGGCCACCCGGGCCAAGGAGGAGGCCGACGAGGTGCTCGCGGAGCGCAAGACGTCCTTGGACGACCTGCGGGAGAAGCACGCCGAGGACCTGGCGGAGGCCGGTCCGGTCATCACCGCGCTCATCGGTCTGCCCGACGACGCCGCACAGGGCGCCGGTGACGAGCTGACCGAGACGCTCGAGAACCTCGGCCAGGACGTCACGGAGTTCGAGGACGCCAAGCCCTGCTCCACGAACACGCAGACGTACGCCAACGGCCAGATCCCGCCGGACGCGTTGTGCCCACTCCTCGGGGCCCCGGGTGAGTCACTGCGGCCCGGCGCCGCGGCCGCCTTCAACGCGATGAGTCTGGCCTACCAGCGCGACACCGGACACCTGCTGTGCGTCACCGACAGCTACCGCTCGTACGCGAACCAGGTGGTCACCAAGGCCTCCCGCGGCGGCTGGGCCGCCGCCCCCGGCACGAGCAACCACGGCGTCGGTGTGGCCCTCGACCTGTGCGGTGGCGTCAACAGCTTCGGCCACCCGGCACACCTGTGGATGCAGCAGAACGCCCCGCTGTACGGCTGGTTCCATCCCTCGTGGGCGGCCGCCGGAGGCTCCCTCCCCGAGCCGTGGCACTGGGAGTTCTCGGGCTGACCCGATCGGTCAGTCGTTGCCCGTCCCGGGGCCGACCGGAGCCTTGACCGGAAGCAGGACGAGCAGGCCCGCCAGGAGCACCAACGCGATGCCCAGGATGCCCCAGTACTGCGTGTTCTCCTGACCGGTGACCACCGAGCCCAGCCAGATGAAGAGCCCGAAGGCGGCCGGCGAGAGGAACGAGACGACGCGACCGGTCGTGGCGTAGAGGCCGAAGATCTCGCCGCTGTGGCCGTCCGGGATCACCCGGGCGAGGAAACTGCGCGAGGCTGCCTGGGCCGGCCCGACGAAGGCCGTCATCGCCAGGCCGAGGGTCCAGAACACAACCGTCCCGCCGTCGTGGAGGAAGAACACGCCCATACCCAGGACGACCAGGGCGGTCAGGGAGATGACGATGACCTGCTTGGGACCCAACCGGTCGTCGAGGAGGCCGAAGGCCATGGTGCTCACCCCGGCCAGGATGTTGGCCGCAGCGCCGAAGATGATGACGTCGCCGGCAGAGAGGCCGAAGGTGCCGGCCGCCAGGACCGCCCCGAAGGCGAAGACGCCGGCGAGCCCGTCCCGGAAGAGCGCCGAGGCCCCCAGGAAGTAGACCGTGTGCCTCGAGCTGGCCCACAGCCCTCGGAGCGACCCCCACACGAGCTTGTAGGAGTCGACGATCCCGATGCGGGGCACCCGCTCGCGAGGCGAGTCCTTGAGCACCGCGAAGGTCGGGATGGTGAAGAGCAGGATCCACAGCCCGCAGACGAGCATCGAGACCCGGATGTCCAGGGCCCCCTCGTCGGTGACGCCGAAGAGCCCCACCTCGGGCTGGATGAGGACGAAGAAGATCAGGAGCAGGACGAGGATCCCGCCGAGGTACCCCATCCCCCAGCCGAAACCCGACACCCGGCCGACGTTGCGCGGCGAGGCGACCTGCTCGATCGAGGCGTTGTAGTTGACGCCGGCGATCTCCGAGATGATCGACCCCGCACCCAGGAGCACCAGTCCGAGGACCAGGAACGACGGGTCGGGCTCGACGAGGAAGAGCGAGGCCGACAGCGCGGCCAGGAGCCAGGTCTGGAGGCGCAGGTTGCGCACGGTGCGACCCGAGCGATCCGAGTTCTGCCCCAGCACCGGCGCGAGCACGGCCACGAGCACCCCGGAGAGCGCCGTCGCGACCGCCAGCGCCGTCGACGTGGTGTTGGTACTGCCGAAGCTCTCGCTCGTGAGGTAGACGGAGAAGACGAAGGTCGTGATGACCGTGTTGAACGGCTGCGCTCCCCAGTCCCACATCGCCCAGGCCACGATGCGTCCCCTGCCACCGTGCTCCTGGGCGCGCAGGGCGGTCTGGGGCTCGGCTGCGCGGGGTGTCGAGGCGGTCACGACCCGAGAGTAACCCGGGTGGGTCTGCCGATGTGCGTCACAGGGGTGGTTCGCGCTATCCTGTGGGGTCGCTCCATTGGCCAGCCACGACTGGCCGCAGCCCAGACCGTTCCGGGTCGGGAGGAGACGGGCCTCACCACCGCAATGACGCGTCGTGTGGAACATCCGGTGCCTACCGGGCGTTGGCACACACGTGAAGGTCCGCGCTGCAGGAGCGTGTGAACATCGCGAGAGACACCAGGAGACTTGCAAACATGGCAGAGCGCACGCTGCGCGGCACGCGCATGGTCAGCTTCAGCATGGAGACGACGGACAACGTCGTCCCGAGTGACCGTCAGATCACGGCCTACGTGTGTGAGGACGGCCACCGCACCGAGCTGCCGTTCTCCGTCGAGGCAGACATCCCCGGCACCTGGGAGTGCCGCTGCGGCAAGCTCGGCAAGCTCGTCGACGGCCCGGAGCCGGAGACGAAGCCCGCCAAGCACGTCCGCACCCACTGGGACATGCTGCTCGAGCGTCGCTCCGTCCCCGAGCTCGAGGAGCTCCTCGAGGAGCGTCTGGCGCTGCTGCGCGCCAAGCGTGGGGAGAAGCCGCGCAAGCGCAGCGCCTGATCTCCCCCGCCCCATGACGAAGGGGCTGCCCGCCAGCACGGCGGGCAGCCCCTTCGTCCTGGGGCGGGGCCTACTCGTCGTCGTCGATGATCTCGCCCTCGATGACGTCGTCGTCGTCCCCCGTGCGCCGTGTGCGGCGGACGCGTACCTCTCCCCCGACGCCGGCCGCCAGCAGTCGCCGTGCGACGACGACCTCGAGACCGATGCGGGCAACGGGGCGGGTGAAGGGAAGGACGGCGAGCAAGCCGATGACACCGGTCACGAGGCCGGGCACGAGGAGCAGCGCTCCCCCGGAGACGACGAGGACGGCGTCGGCGATCTCGCGGTTGGGCATCGTGCCCGAGCGCAGGGCCTCCTCGAGCGCCCGCCACGTACGCCGTCCCTCCCGACGCACGAGGAGGGCACCGAGGGTGGAGAGGGTGAGCACGGCGATGATGGCCGGGAAGACGCCGACGAGCCGGGCGGCACCAACGAAGACCGCGATCTCGAGGATCACGACGAGGACGATGACGAGCGGGATCCAGCGGACCCTGCGTCGGCGTGGGCGGCGGTTGCCCGGTGGGAGTGTCACAGTCGGTGCCACCTCGGCTCGCGGTCCAGGAGTGAGCGGATCTGCGCCATCCGGTGCCGTGCGCCCCAGACGGTGATCCGCGAGATCGATTCGCGCACGACGTCACCGTCCATCTTGGAGTCACCGATCTCCCGCTCGACGAAGGTGATCGGCACCTCGATGACGGTCAGGCCGGCTCGGACGGTGCGCACCGTCAGGTCGGTCTGGAAGCAGTACCCTGCGCTCTCCACGTCGTCCAGGCCGATGGTGCGCAGGGTCTCGGCCCGGTACACGCGGTACCCCGCCGTCGCGTCGTTGACGGGCATCCCGAGGACGGCCTTGATGTAGACGTTGCCGGCCACGCTGATGGCCTTGCGATGCGCCGGCCAGTTGACGACCCGGCCGCCGGGCACGTACCGCGAGCCGATGACGAGGTCGGCCTCCGTCGCCGCGTCCAGCATGACCGGCAGGTGCTCCGGGCGGTGCGAGCCGTCCGCGTCCATCTCGACGATCGCGTCGTAGTCACGCTCCAGGGCCCAGCGGAACCCCGCGAGGTAGGCCGCGCCGAGCCCCTCCTTGGTCGCCCGGTGCAGGACGGCGACGTGCTCGTCGGCCGCGGCCAGCGCGTCGGCCACGTCGCCGGTGCCGTCGGGCGAGCTGTCGTCGATGACCAGCACATCTGCCAGGGGGACGGCCCGACGCACCTGCTCGACGATGACGGGCAGGTTCTCACGCTCGTTGTACGTGGGGACGAGGACGGCGATCCGCTCGATCGGCGGGCGCGGCTCGGGGGGACGATCAGGCACCTGTGGTGACATCCTCGGTCTGCGGGGTGGAGGGTCGACGGTCTCCGAGCCTACCCGCGAGTCGCTTGCGCAGGCGAAGTGCACCGGCCCCGACGACCAGGAGGCCGCTGGCCCACTCGACCCACGGCCCCAGGCGGTCGGAGACGGTCAGGCCGCTGCGCAGCACGACCTCGTCGACCGGCTGGGCCGCGGTGAACAGCTCGGTCGTGGGCGTGGAGCTCCCGTCGGGGTTGACGAATCCGGAGACACCGACCGTGGACACGTGGGCCACGCTGCGACCGTGCTCGATGGCCCGGATGCGGGAGATGGCGTATTGCTGCGTCGACTCGGCGGTGTGGCCGAAGGTCGCGTTGTTGGTCTGGACGACGAGCAGGCTCGGGTACCCCTGATCCTCCCCGTGCCGCACGGCGTCGCGCATCAAGCCGTCGTAGGCGACCTCGAAGCAGATCGTCGGGATCGCGGAGAAGGTACCGCCCTCGCCCTCGATGCGGAAGGCGACGTCCTCATCCCCCTTCGCGAAACCGACCCGGACGAGGTCGACCTTGTCGCTGAAGAGGCGGTAGAACTCGCGGTGCGGCACGTACTCGGCGAAGGGGACCGGGTGCTGCTTGACGTACCGCTCCGGCTCACCACCGTCGGGCCGGTACAGCAGGGAGGCGTTGGACACCGCCGGCGACGGCTCGTCGAGGATCGCGCCGACCATCAGCGGCGTGTCCACGGCGTCGACCGCACGCTCGATCTGTGCCTTCGCGTCGGGATTGCGAAGGGGGTCGATGTCCGAGGCGTTCTCCGGCCAGATCACCAGGTCGAGGTCGTCGTGGTCCGCTGCCAGGTCCTCGGTCCCGGCCACGTGGTTGTCCAGGACCTGCCGGCGCTCGGCGTTGAAGTCGAGGCCGGGCTGCGGGACATCGCCCTGCACGAGTCCCACGCGGGCGGAGCTGTCGCCGCTCGTGGGCACCGGGACCGCCCACGAGCCGAGCCCGACCACCAGCGCGAGGGCCAGGGCCACGACGGGCAGGCGGCGGGTGACGACGAGGAGCACCAGGGGCACAGCCACCAGGGCCACGACGAGGGTGATCAGCGGCGCACCACCGATCGCGGCCCACCGCGCCAGCGGGGAGTCCGCCTGGCTGAAGGCGATCCGGGCCCACGGGAAGCCGCCGTAGGGGACGGTCCCCCGCACCAGCTCCTGAAGCACCCACAGCACCGGGATGAGCAGCGCGGCAGGGAGCACCCGGCCCGCTCGGATCAGCGGACGCTGCAGCCACACGAGCACCGCACCCATGAGTGCCACGTACAGCGACTGGAAGGTCGCCAGGGCGAACCACGGGAAGGCCCCGACGTAGATCCCCGACCAGCTGAGGGTCGGGACGAAGCAGGCGAAGCCGGCCAGGAAGCCCAGGAGGGCGCCGAGTCGGGCGCGCACGTCCCACATGGCGACGCCGAGGAGGACCACTCCCCCGATGGCTGCCACCGCGATGTCGTGGTCCGGGAAGGACAGCCACAGCAGGAGTCCAGCGGCGAGGGCGAGGAGAAGGCGTGCGGGCAGGGGCAGGGCGATCACTCCCACGGGGTCGTCAGCACGATGGTCGTACGGGTGGAGACCCCGCCTGCCGTCCGCACCCTGGCCAGCAGCTCCTCGAGGTCCTGCGGCGTGCCGACCCGCACGCGCAGCATGTAGTTGGCGTCCCCGGCCACGGAGTAGCAGGCGTCGATCTGCTCGATGCCGCGCAGCCGGTCGGGGATGTCGTCGGGGTCGCGGGGGTCGAGCGGTGTCACGGAGACGAATGCCGTCAGGGGCGTCCCCAGAGCGGTCGGGTCGACCACCGCGGCGTACCCGGAGATCACCCCGCGCTCCTCGAGTCGCCGCACGCGCTGGTGCACCGCCGACGTGGACAGACCGACGGCCTTGCCGAGGTCGGTGAAGCTCATCCGACCGTCCTGGCGCAGGAGATCGACGATGTGGCGGTCAGCGGCTTCCATGACCAAACCATATGCGACCCACGTATCGTCGAGGCATGTCCGTCCCGGCGAGTGAACGCCTGCTCCTGCTCGACTCCGCATCCCTGTACTTCCGCGCCTTCTACGGGGTCCCGGCCCGCAGCGGTGGTCCCTCGGGGACCCCCACCAATGCGGTCGCCGGTTTCCTCGACATGATCGCCACCCTCGTCACCCGCTACCGGCCCACGCACCTGGCGGCCTGCTGGGACGACGACTGGCGGCCGCAGTGGCGGGTCGACGCGATCCCGACCTACAAGGCCCACCGTGTCGCCGAGGACGCCGCCGACGGGGAGGACGTCCCCGACGAGCTCGAGCCACAGGTCCCGGTCATCGCCGCGGCACTGGCGGCGATCGGCATCCCCCGCATCGGGGCTGCGGACTACGAGGCCGACGACGTCATCGGGACCCTCGCGATGCGCTACCGCGGACGCATGCCCGTCGACGTCGTGACCGGCGACCGGGACCTCTTCCAGCTGGTGGACGACGCGTCGGCCACGCGGGTGCTCTACACCGCGCGTGGCGGGGTCCGCCAGCCCGATGTCATCACGCAGGCCTTCCTCGAGGAGAAGTACGGGGTCTCCACGGGTGACGCCTACCTCGACATGGCGGCCCTGCGCGGGGACACCAGCGACGGGCTCCCCGGGGTCAAGGGCATCGGGGAGAAGACCGCCGCCGTCCTCATCCGCGAGTTCGGCTCACTCGCCGGTGTGCGCGAGGCGCTCGCGGCCGGCGACCCGCGGCTCAAGGGCGCCCGACGGTCGAATCTGGAGGCGGCCTCCGACTACCTCGACGTCGCACCGCTCGTCGTGCGCGTCGCCCACGACGTCCCGGTCGGTGACCTCGATCTTCACCTGCCCGGCGACATCGCCGACCCCGCGGCGATGAGCCGGCTCGCCCTCGACCACGCCCTGACCGGCCCCTTCGAGCGGGTGGGCAGCGCCCTTCGCTCCGACTGACCGGCGAAGGGGGGATCAGTCCAACCGATCGGCCGCAACGACTCCCCGGCGCACCTTGTCGACGGCCGTGCGCGCCACGGTCCTCAGGTGCGGCTCGGGCGCCGCGTCCCCGACCTGCCCGAGGAGGTCGACGACCTGCTTGCACCGGCGCACGAAGTCCCCGGCCGTCAGGTCCGACCCGCTGAGCACCTCGTCGAGCCGGCGACCGCTCGCCCACCGGTGCACGGCCCAGGCGATGCCGCCGTCGGGCTCCCCGGTCGCGGGCAGCGCGTGCTCGCTCTCGAGGTCCTCCAGCTCGCTCCAGCGCTGCAGCATGTCCTGCCACGCGTCGGACACCCCGTCGGTCGGCAGGCGCGGGAAGGGATCGTGCTCCTCCCGCCGGGGCTCGTGGACGAGCATCGAGACCACGGCGGCCAGCTCGGCGGGGTCGAGCCGCGACCACGCTCCCCCGCGCAGGCACTCCGCGGCGAGGAGGTCCTTCTCGGTGTAGAGGCGCCGCAGTCGCCCACCCAGGTCGGTCACGCTCTCGCCGTCGACGTCGAGGTAGCCCAGCCGGGTGAGCACGACGCAGATGCGCTCGAAGGTCTGGGCGACGGAGTTCGTGCGGTGCTCGACCTTGCGCTGCAGCGACGAGGTCTCGCGCTTGAGCTTCCACCACCGCTGCGCCCACCGCGCGTGCACCTCGCGCTCCGGGCACTGGTGGCAGGGGTGGTCCTTCAGCTGCCGGCGCAGCTGCTCGAGGCGCTCGTCCTCACCCTGCGCCGCCTCCGTGGCCCGGGAGCGCACGCTCGGGGCCTGCTCGTCGGGCGCCTTGATCCGCAGCGTGGTCGCGAGGTCGGTGCGCTGCTTGGTCGACTTGGGGTTGAAGCCCCGCGGGATCGCCAGCTTCCCGAAGGCACTGACGGGACCGTCCAGGTCGGCCGGCACGAGGCGACGCACCTGCTTGTGCTCGGTCAGCACGGTCGGGGCGGACTCCTCCCCCTTGTACGAGCGCGGCGGTGCGATGACGAGCGCCAGGCCGGAGCGGCGTCCGCCGATGCGGATGATGTCACCGACCCGCAGGGCCTCGAGGGAGACGGCGATCTCGGCCCGCCGGTTGGCACCCCGGCGACGCTTGCCCTCCTTCTCGACGTCGGTGATCCGGCGTCGCAGGGCCGCGTACTCGCGGAAGTCACCGAGGTGGCAGTGCATCGCCTCGGCGTAGGCGTCGAGGGACTCCTGCTGCTCGCGCACCTTCGTCGCCAGCCCGACGACCGCGCGGTCGGCCTGGAACTGGGCGAAGGAGGTCTCCAGCACCTCCTTGGCCGTCTGCCGCCCCACCTGGGCGACGAGGTTGACCGCCATGTTGTACGTGGGCTTGAAGCTGGAGCGAAGGGGGTAGGTCCGGGTCGAGGCGAGACCGGCCACCGCCATCGGGTCCAGTCCGCGCGACCACACGACGAGCGCGTGGCCCTCGACGTCGATCCCTCGCCTGCCGGCACGGCCGGTCAGCTGGGTGTACTCCGCCGGCGTGATCTCGACGTGCGACTCGCCGTTGAACTTCACGAGCTTCTCGAGGACAACCGTGCGCGCGGGCATGTTGATGCCCAGGGCGAGCGTCTCGGTGGCGAAGACGGCCCGGATCCGGCCGGCTGTGAACAGCTCCTCGACGATCTCCCGGAAGAGCGGCAGCATCCCGGCGTGGTGCGCGGCGAAGCCGGCCGAGATGCCGGCGACGAACTGGTGGTAGCCGAGGACGTCGAGGTCCTCGCCCTCGAGGACGGCCGCGCGCTCCTCGACGGTGCGGCGGTTGCGCTCGCCCTCGCGCTCGGAGATCAGGCGCATGTCGCTCGCCAGTAGCTGCCCGACGGCGCCGTCACAGCCGGCGCGGCTGAAGATGAAGGTGATCGCCGGCAGCAGGCCGTCGCGGTCGAGCTCGCGGATGACCTCCGTGCGGGAGGCCGCACCACCGAACCGGCCGCCTCCTGCGCGGGGCCGACCGCCGGGGCCCTGGCCGCGGCGTCGATCGCGGCCACCTCGGCGGTCGCGTCCCCCGCGACCACCGCCGCGGTGCATCCGCGGGTCGTCCTCGGTGCCGCGCACCCTGTCGCGGATGGCGTCGAACAGCTCGGGGTTGACCTTGGCCGGCGACCCGGCCGCGGCGTCCTCCTCGTCGACGAAGAGGTCGTACACGTCACGACCGACCTGCATGTGCTGCCACAGCGGGACGGGCCGCTCCTCCGAGACGACGACCTCGGTGCCGCCCCGGACCTCCGCGAGCCAGTCGCCGAACTCCTCGGCATTGCTCACCGTCGCCGACAGGGAGATCACCTGCACCGAGCGGGGCAGGTGGATGATGACCTCCTCCCACACGGCACCCCGGAAGCGGTCGGCCAGGTAGTGGACCTCGTCCATGACGACGAAGGCGAGGGTGTCGAGGGTGGTCGATCCCCCGTAGATCATGTTGCGCAGCACCTCCGTGGTCATGACGACCACCGGTGCCTCGCCGTTGACCGAGACGTCCCCGGTGAGCAGGCCGACGTTGTCCTGGCCGTGCGTGGCGACGAGCTCGTGGTACTTCTGGTTGCTCAGCGCCTTGATCGGGGTGGTGTAGAAGGCCTTCTGGCCCCGCGCGAGGGCCAGGTGGACGGCGAACTCCCCGACGACCGTCTTGCCGGCGCCGGTCGGGGCGGCGACGAGCACGCCGTTCCCGGCCTCGACGGCCTCACACCCCTCCAGCTGGAAGGGGTCCAGGTCGAAGTCGTAGGTCGCGGTGAAGGCGGCCAGCTCCCCGCGCCCCCTGCGGCGGGACGCGGCATAGCGTTCGGCGGGCGAGGACATGCCCCCACGCTATGTCAGCGGTGAGGCCTCGTCGTCGGACAGGTGCGACCAGTCGGGTTCCTCGCCGCGCTGGACCCGTCGCCGGTCGATTAGCAGCGCGACCCCGAGGGCGATGAAGTAGAGGACGCACAGCGGACCGGCGAGCAGGAACATCGTGAACGGGTCCGGTGTCGGGGTGATGATCGCCGACGCGACGAAGATCAGCAGGATGGCCACCCGCCACGACTTGAGCAGGGTGCGTCCCGAGAGGACCCCGATCGCGACCAGGCCGACGAGGAAGACCGGCAGCAGCCAGGCGAGGCCGAAGGCGAGGATGAACCGGGTGACGAAGGCGAAGTAGTCGCTCGCCTGCTGGATGTTGCTCGACTTGCCGTCCTCCGGGGTGAAGCCGAAGAGGATGATCAGGGCCTTCGGGAGGGTGATGTAGGCGAAGAAGCACCCGGTGAGGAAGAGGGGGATCGCCGTGAAGAAGACGCCGAGGGAGATCCGCTTCTCCCGGCGGGTCAGCCCGGGGAGGATGAACGCCCAGATCTGCCACACCCAGATCGGGCTGGAGATGATGACTCCGGTGAAGATGGAGATCCCCAGCTGCGTCGTGAACGCCGATGTGGCATTGCCGTAGTTCAGCAGCGCGGCGGCGCTCTCGGGGTTGGAGTCCTTGTACTGGTCGAAGGGCAGCGTCAGCTGCTCGTAGACTCCGGCGTAGGTGAGGTCACCGACCGTGACCCCGTCGTAGAGCACCCACCCGACGATCGCCCCGACGACGATCGCGGTGGCCGCGACCATCAAGCGGTTGCGGAACTCGAGGAGGTGCTCCTTCAGGGGCATCCGCCCCTCGGGGTCCTTGGGCATGCGGTCGCGTCGGGTCATGCGGTGCGTGGACGACGGGGGTGAGTCAGGCAACCGGGCCGGACTCGTTGTCCGTACGCGGCTTGGCGTCGTCGGCGGGCCTGCGCTCGCTCGTGGTCGACTCGACCGTGCCGGACTCGCGGGCGGACTTCTCCGCCTCGCGCTGGCGGTCCTCTTCCTTCATCTCGCTGACCTCGGCCTTGAAGACGCGGGCCGACTTGCCGATGCTCCGCGCGGCGTCGGGCAGCTTCTTGAAACCGAAGAGGAGGAGGATGACCACCAGGATGAGGATGATCTCCATGGGACCCAGGCTGGGCATGACGGCACCTTTCGCGTTGGTACGTTCGCTCACCAGTGTACGGCTCGGGGGGTCCTCGCCCCCCACGACGCTCAGGGCCGGTAGGCCTCCAGTGCGGACCGGGCGCGGTCGACCACCGAGGCTCTCAACGAGGTGGGTTCGACGACCCGCACGTCGCCCCCCAGACGCAGCACGAGCCGCTGGATGAATCCCTCGTTGCTCGAGGGCAGGGTGACCAGGAGGTCGGCGCCGTCCGGCGTGCGGTCGGTGACCGGGTAGTACTCGGCGACCCAGTGCGCCCCGGGTGCCAGACGCAGGCGGACGGCCACGTCCTCGGCGCCCCCCTGGTAGGCGCCGGCGCTGAGGTCGCGGCCGGTCACGCCCTCGGGCAGCTCGGCCGGCTGGTCGAGCACCCGGACGTCCTCGATGCGGTCGGCCCGGAAGAGCCGCACGTCCTGCGCACGATGGCACCAGCCCTCGAGGTACCAGTGCCCCTCGACCCGGGCCAGGCGCATCGGGTCGACGTCGCGCTCGGTGTGCTCGTCCCGGCTGGGCACGTGGTACCCGAGGTGCACCCGACGTCCGGCCGTGAGGGCGTCACGCAGGTCGGCGAGGACGTGACCGGTCTCCGTGTCGTCCTCGACGACGACGACGCGCTCGACGCCCGGGATGGCTCCGGCGGCGCCCTCCAGCTTGGTCAGGGCACGCTCGACCGCGCTGGTCTCCCCCGCGCCGGACGCGGCGAGCGACCGCAGGCCCACGATGAGGGAGATGGCCTCGTCCACGGTCAGGCGAAGGGGGCGGGAGATCGCGTCCGCGTTGGTGACGAAGACACGACCGCCCTCGTAGCTGGCCTCGATGAGCTCGTCCGGCATCGGGCCGTACCCGCACATGAAGAGCAGGTCGAGGTCGGCGCGCAGCTGCTTCTCGGTGATGCCGAGCCCGGCTGCCGCGCGCTCGATCTCGATCCCCTGGCGGCTGGCGAGCCACGGGACCATCGTCAGCAGCCGCTCGACGCGGCTGGTGGCCGACTCCACGGGCTGGCGGGTGCTCATGCCGGGACCTCCTCGTGCGCACCGACGACGGCCCGGAGGCGCTCGACGACGTCCTGGCGCAGCTGCGCGGGCTCCTCGACCACGACGTCCGGGCCGTGGCTGGCGATCTCCGCGGCAACGGTGGCCGTGTCACCGTGGTCGAGGTCGACGCGGTCCCACTGGTCGTCGAGGGAGGTCACGGTGCGGGCACGCCGGCGCAGCACGTGCCCGGTCCCGACCCGGACCCGCAGCACGGCGGGACCGGCCTGCGGCTCCCCGCCGTCGGTCGCCGCGATCATCGAGACGGGGTCGAGGTCACCGGGTACGGGCTGCGTGGCGCCCTCGCCCGTGGTGGTCACCGCGGAGGCCACGCGGGAGAGACGGAAGACGCGCGGAGCGGACCGGTCGAGGTCGTGGCCGACGAGGTACCAGCGGCCGTGCCACGCGGTGAGGTACCAGGGCTCGACGTGGCGGGAGCGGGGCTCCCCCTCCCCCGGCCGGGCGTAGTCGAAGCGGACGGTGGCCGACGTCAGGACTGCGTCCTTGAGTGGCTCGAAGGCGGGCTCGCCGCCCCCGACGTGGGGCTCGAGACCGACGAAGGGGTCCTCGCTCACCTCGTCCCCGGCAGCGACCTTGCGCCACGCGGTCGCCGCGGTCCCCGCCATCGCCGCGTGCGCCCAGGCCCGGCTGGCGAGTCCGACGACCGCCAGCTCCTGCGCGGTGAGCTCGATCGGAGGCAGGTCGTAGTCCCGCCGGTCGATCCGGTAACCCTGCTCGTCCTCGAAGACACCGATGTCCTCGGTGACCAGTGGCACGCCCATGGCCCGCAGGTCGTCCTTGTCGCGCTCGAACATCCGGTCGAAGGCCTCGTCCGACTCGACGCTGCGGTAGGCCTCGACCAGGTGCCGGATCCGCTGCTTGGGCAGCGGGATCCGCGACGACAGCAGGCTCATCGTCAGGTTCAGCAGGCGCTCGGCCTTGGCCTTGGGTGTGTTGGGTGCCGCCACATCCGCTCCCTTCGTCACCGCGAGGCTAACGTGCCCGCGCGACCCTCCGGTGCAGCGGCAACGGTCGGCGTGGTGTCAGCCGACCTGCACCAGGTCGACGACGAAGATCAGGGTCTCGCCGCCCTTGATGACATTGCCGGCGCCCTGGTCGCCGTAGCCGAGGTGGGGCGGGATGGTGATCTTGCGTCGACCACCCTCCTTCATGCCGATCAGCCCCTGGTCCCAGCCCTGGATGACCTGGCCGACACCGGCGGTGAAGGCCAGCGGCGCACCGCGGTTCCACGAGGCGTCGAACTCCTCGCCGGTCGAGTGGGCGACTCCGACGTAGTGCGCCTGGATCGGCGAACCGGGGGTCACCTCGGCGCCGTCACCGACGGTGACGTCCTCGACGACCAGATCGTTGGGCGGGGTGTCCCCGGGGAAGTCGATCTCCGGCTTGGTGGTGTTCGGGTCGAACGGCATGTGCTGCTCCTTGGTGTCGTGTGATCGTGGTCGTCCTGGTTTCGAGGCTACGGCCGCGGGCGGCCTACGCACCTCAACCACCGGTGGTCGAGGTGCGAGTCCGCCCTGCGGGCGATGCCTCGAGACCTCAGGGGGCGCCGAGGACGTCGACGGTGAAGACGAGCGTCGATCCGCCCTTGATCGACCCGTCCGGGGTCCCCTCCTTGCCGTAGCCCTCCTCCGGCGGGACCACGACGAGCAGACGGTCACCGACCTTCGCGCCCTCCACGGCCTTGTCCCAGCCGGGGATGACGGCGTTCTGGCCGACGGGGAAGGCGAAGGGGCCGCGGCCGTCCTTCATGGACGAGTCGAAGACCTTGCCGTCCTTCCAGTTCACGCCGGTGTAGGAGACGTAGACGTAGTCGTCCTTCTTGATCGTCTCGCCGTCACCCTCGATGAGCTTCTCGACGACGAGGTCCTTGGGCGGCTCCTCACCCTCGGGGATGGTGATGTCGGCGGGGGCGTCGGCCTTCCAGTCGACCGTCGGCAGGCCCTTCTTCGGCTCGACCTTCTTGCCCTGGGCCTTGGGCGGCAGCTCCCCGCGCACGTCGTAGACGAGCACGAGGTTGTCCTTGCCGCTGATGCCCAGCTGCGGCGCGCCCTGCTCGCCGAAGAGGTCCTCGGGCGGGAGCACGGCCACACCGCTGGTCCCGACGGGCTGGCCCTTGATGGCCTTGACGAGCCCGGGCAGGGACTGCTTGTTGCCCAGGTCGAGCACGATGGGCGAGCTGGTGTACGTCTCGGAGCCCTCGACGGCCTTGCCGTCCTTGGCCGAGAACATCGCGAGGTCGACCGTGGCGTAGGCGTCATCGGCCAGGTCCTTGCCGTCGCCCTCCTCGAGGGTCGTCCGGGTCGTCTGGGAGACCTCGAGCGGCTTCTCGGGCAGCTCCACGGAGGGGCCCTTCTTGCCCTCGGCCGCCGTGACCTCGATGTCCTCGACCTTCTCGAGGTCCTCCTCCTTCGGCTCCGCGAGCGTCGGGGTCGACTCCTTCGAGTCGTCGGCGCCCGACGCCGACTCGCTGGACCCCTCGCCCGACGAGTCGTTCTCGGAGTCACTGCCGCAGGCGGTCAGGAGCATCAGCGATGCGAGCGATGCCGCAACGGCAGTGGTCAGGCGGGGACGGGCCTTGGGCACGATCAACCTCATCGATGGTGTGGGGTAACGGGTCCGGGTCACCCTAACCACGAATGCTGGGTGTCCGCTGACCTGCGGGTGTGCGTCACCCGTCAGGGGCCGCTCATCATGTCGATGAGGCGCTCGACACGCTCGTCGACGGACCGGAAGGGGTCCTTGCACAGCACCGTCCGCTGCGCCTCGTCGTTGACCTTCAGGTGCACCCAGTCGACAGTGATGTCGCGCGAGTGCTCCCGGGCGGTGCGCACGAAGTCGCCGCGCAGCTTGGCCCGCGTCGTCTGCGGCGGGGTGTCGACGGCCGTCGCGATCTCCTCGTCGGTGACCACTCGCGCGATCCGGCCGGCCCGCTGGAGCACGTGGTGGACCCCCCGGGAGGGGTCGATGTCGTGGTAGGCGAGGTCGAGCTGTGCCAGCCGCGGGTCGTCCAGGTCGAGACCGTGCCGTGCGGCGTACGCGTCGAGGAGGCGGTACTTGATCACCCAGTCGATCTCGGTGTCGACGAGCGAGAGGTCGTCGGTCTCCACGGCCCGCAGGGTCCGCTCCCACAGGTCGAGGACCTGCGTGGTGACGTCGTCGTCGACGCCTTCCCGGGTGGCGTACTCGCGCGCCCGGGCCAGGTACTCGCCCTGGATCTCCAGGGCGCTCATGCGACGGCCGTCGGCGAGGGCCACCGGGGTGCGGCCGGTCCGGTCGAGGCTGATGTCGCGGATCGCCCGGATCGGGTTGTCCAGCGTCATGTCCGGCATGGCGACACCGTCCTCGAGCATGCGCAGCACGAGGTGGGCGGAGCCGACCTTGAGCAGGGTCGTGGTCTCGGTCATCGTCGAGTCACCGACGATGACGTGCATGCGACGGTAGTGCTCGGCGTCCGCGTGCGGCTCGTCCCGGGTGTTGATGATCGGCCGCGAGCGGGTGGTCGCGGACGAGACGCCCTCCCAGATGTGGTCGGCCCGCTGGCTCACCGAGAAGGTGGTCCCCCGGCTGCTCGTCATCAGCTTGCCGGTGCCGGCGATCAGCTGGCGGGTGATGAGGAAGGGCAGCAGCCCCTCGGTCACCGCGGGGAAGTTGTCGGTGCGGGCGACGAGGAAGTTCTCGTGGCAGCCGTAGGAGTTGCCGGCGGAGTCGACGTTGTTCTTGAAGACATAGATGTCCCCGGCGACGCCGTCCTCCGCCAGACGTGCCTGCGCGTCCTCGACCAGGTCCTGCACGATCCGCTCCCCCGCCCGGTCGTGGGCGACGAGGGTGCGCACGTCGTCGCACTCGGCCGTGGCGTACTCGGGGTGGCTGCCGACGTCGAGGTAGAGCCGGGAGCCGTTGGGCAGGAAGACATTGCTCGACCGCCCCCAGGTGACCACCTTGCGGAAGAGGTACCGGGCGACCTCGTCCGGCGTCAGTCGTCGTTGTCCGTCGGTGACGGCGGTGATCCCGAACTCGGTCTCGATGCCGAAGATGCGTCGCTCCACCTCAGCAGGCTAACCCTCGCTGATCGCGTCGCCGGTGAGCCGACGGAAGCACCGGCGCGGCCGGTCGCGCTCGAGCACGGCGATCTCGAGCGCGTCGAGCGGCACCCGCGGACCCGACCCCTCCCCTTCGCCGAGGAGCGAGAGGACCTCCACGGCCAGGTCGAAGGCCTCGCCCAGTGCCATCCCGCGGTGCCACCGCGCGCGCAGGGTCTCGTTCAGCTGCTCGCTGGCCCCGCCGATGACGACGCACCCGGCCTCGTCCGAGACGGACCCGTCGTAGGTGAGCCGGTAGATCCGGTCGCTCTCGTGGGTGCGCCCGACCTCGGCGACCACGATCTCGACCTCGTAGGGCTTCTGGTCCTCGGTGAAGACCGTGCCCAGGGTCTGGGCGTAGGCGTTGGCCAACCCGCGTGCGGTCACGTCCGAGCGGTCGTAGGAGTAGCCGCGCAGGTCGGCGTAGCGGATGCCGGCCACGCGCAGGTTCTCGAACTCGTTGTACTTGCCGACCGCCGCGAAGCCGATGCGGTCGTAGATCTCGCTCACCTTGTTCAGCGAGCGGCTGCTCGGGTTGTCGGCGACGAAGAGGATGCCGCCGTCGTAGGCGAGGACGACCACCGAGCGGCCGCGGGCGATCCCGGCCCGGGCGAAGTCCGCCCGGTCCTTCATCACCTGCTCGGGTGAGACGTAGAAGGGGGGTTGGGTCACCGTGCACCTCCCGGGTTGTCGCGGCGGGTCTCCAGCACGGTCGCGACCGTCTCCTCGAGCACCGACTCGTCGAGGAAGGTCACGCCGTCGGCACCGACGACACCCACCGTCGGCCAGATCCGCCGGTGCACGTCGGGCCCGCCCGTCGCAGAGTCGTCGTCGGCGGCGTCGTAGAGCGCCTCCACGGCCACGCGGACCGCTTCCTCGTGGCCCATGTCGGGGCGCCACAGCTTCTTCAGCGCACCGCGGGCGAAGGCCGCCCCCGAGCCGACGCTGTGGTGGCGGTGCTCCTCGTAGCAGCCGCCGGTCACGTCGTAGGAGAAGATCCGGCCCGTGCCGGCGCCGGGGTCGTACCCACCGAAGGCGGGGACGACGGCCAGGCCCTGCATCGCCAGCCCGAGGTTGCTGCGCAGCATCGCCGCCAGGCGGTTCGCCTTGCCCTCGAGCGACATGTGCGTGCCCTCGATCTTCTCGTAGTGCTCGAGCTCGACCTGGAAGAGGCGCACCATCTCGATCGCCACGCCGGCGGTGCCGGCGATGCCGACGAGCGAGAGGTCGTCCGCGGCGAAGACCTTGTCCATGTCCCGGTTGGCGATGACGTGGCCCGTCGTCGCCCGCCGGTCACCGGCCATGAGGACCCCACCCGGCCAGGCCAGGCTGACGATCGTCGTCCCGTGGGGCGCCTCGAGCGCGGGTGTGCTCGGCAGGCTCCGGCGGCCCGGCAGCAGCTGGGGCTCGTGCCGACCGACGAACTCCGTGAAGGACGCCCCGCCGGCGGTCATGAAGGCCTGCGGCAACCGCCCGTGGGTGCGCTCGGGACTCACTGCCCGCCCTTCTGGACGAAGCCCTTGACGAACTCCTCGGCGTTGGACTCCAGGACGCCGTCGATCTCGTCGAGCACCGAGTCGACGTCCTCGTCACGGGCGGCGTTCTGCGCCGCGACCTGGGTCCCCTCGTCGACGGGACCCTCCTCGCCGCCACCGGAACGCTCGGGACGGGTCTGCTCCTGCGCCATTGCTGCTCCTTCTCGTCGCGGCCGGCAGCTGCCGGCACCCGGTACCTGCGAGCCTATGCCCCGAGTCCGGCCACGAGGTCGTCGACGTCACCGGCGGACAGCAACGTCTCGGTCTCGTCGCGGCCGTGGGCCAGCGGGTCGAGCATCGACACGCGCGCGATCCGTCCCGCCCGGGGCAGGCGGAGCACGAGGCTGTCCCACGAGGCGGACACGACGTGCTCCCCGAGGCGCTCGACCGTGCCGCCGCGCAGCCACGCCCTGGTGTCGGCGGGCGGGGTGGAGACGGCCGCGCGGACCTCGTCGTCGGTCGTCAGGCGGGTGACCCGACCGGCCCGCTCGAGCGTGTGGAAGATGCCCTTGTCGGCGCGCACGTCGGAGAACTGGATGTCGATCGCCGCCAGGCGGGGGTCGCCCCACTGCATGCCGTCCCGCTGGCGGTAGCGCTCGAGCAGGTTGAGCTTGGCGACCCAGTCGATGTCGGCGGCCGCGTCCATCGGGTCGTGCGCGAGGAGCCCGAGGAGCCGCTCCCAGTGGGCGAGCACCTCGTCGGTGGCCGGGTCGCTCCCTTCGCGCTCGACGAAGGCGGTGGCCATCTCCAGGTACTCGGTCAGGATCTGCACCGCCGTGAGGTCACGTCCGTCGCGCATCCGCACCGTCGCCGCGCAGGTGGGGTCGTGCGAGATGACCTTGAGCGCCTCGACCGGGTGGAGCACCTCGAGGCGGTTGTCGATCGCGTCCGCCTCGATGAGGGAGAGCACGAGCGAGGTCGAGCCGGTCTTGACGAGGTTGGCCACGTCGGCCTGGTTGGCGTCGCCGATGATCACGTGCAACCGGCGCCAGATGTCGGGGTCGGCGTGCGGCTCGTCGCGCGTGTTGATGATGGGGCGCTTGAAGGTCGTCTCCAGGCCGACGGGTGCCTCGAAGAAGTCGCTGCGGGAGGAGATCTGGTAGCCGGTGTGCTCGCTCTCCTGCCCGATGCCGACACGGCCCGCGCCGCACATGACCTGGCGGGCGACGAAGAAGGGGGTCAGCCCGGCGATGATCCGCTCGAAGGGGGTCCGCCGCGACACGAGGAAGTTCTCGTGGGTGCCGTACGAGGAGCCCTTCCCGTCGGTGTTGTTCTTGTACAGGTTGATGCCGGGTGGGCGCTCCGCCAGCCGCTCCACGACCTCGCGCATCACCAGCTCCCCCGCGCGGTCCCACACGACGGCGTCCCGCGGGGAGGTGACCTCCGGGCTGGAGTACTCGGGGTGCGCGTGGTCGACGTACAGGCGCGCCCCGTTGGCCAGCACGACGTTGGCGAGCGTGGGGTCCTCGATGTCGGTCAGCTGGGACAGGTCGGCGCGCGAGCGCGGCACCTCGAAGCCGCGCGCGTCGATGAGCGGGTGCTCGTCGCTGTAGTCCCAGGCGCCGTGGGCGGCCCGGAGGCCGTGCGCCCGCGCGTAGGTCGTGACGACGTCTCCCGAGGCGGCCATCGGATTGGCCTGCGGCTGCCCCGGCACCGCGATCCCGTACTCGGTCTCGACACCCATCACCCGTCGCACGCTCATGGCCACAGGGTAGGCGCCCCCCACCCTGCGACCGAGGGGCAGCGTGTTGAATGGGCGCGTGGACGATCAGACGTGGATGCCCATGGGTACGAGGATCCTCGACTTCCTCACGCGCTTCTCGGTCACCGCCGACGAGATGACCCCCGACCGGCTCTCGAGGATGCGCAGCACGGTGCCGATGCGGCCGCCCTACACCTGGGTCGTGGGGGCACCGCACCGCGGCGTGCGCAGCGAGGACCACCGCATCACCGTGCGCGACGGCCACGAGGTGAAGGTGCGCGTGCACCGGCCGGCGTCGGCGGAGCGGCTGCCGCTGCTCCTGCACTTCCACGGGGGCGGCTTCGTCATCGGCCACATCGGCGTCTACGACCCGTACCTCACCCGGGTCGCCGCGGCGGCCCGGGCCGTCGTCGTCACCGTGGCCTACCGCATGGCGCCCGAGTACCGCGCGCCGATCGCCGCGCACGACTGTCGGGACGCCACCGCCTGGGCCCTGGAGCACGCCGAGGCACTCGGGGCCCGCACCGACTCCGTGGGGGTCACCGGCGACTCGGCCGGCGGCAACCTCGCGGCGGGGATCGCCCAGCACCTGCGCGACGAGGCCTTCGTGGGGCTGCGTCACCAGGCCCTGGTCTACCCCGCCCCGGACCTGACCGAGCGCGAGCTGGACGACCTGCAGGCACTCGACCAGCGGTACCCGATCCTCACGCCGGCCATGCTGCGCAGCTTCCGGGGCCTCTACCTCGGCGACGACGCGGACGACCGCGACCCGCTCGTCTCCCCCGCCCACGGCGACCTGGCCGGGCTGCCGCCGGCGCTGGTGCAGACGGCCGAGCTGGACCCCCTTCGCCCCGACGGCGAGGCGTACGTCGACGCCCTGCGCGCAGCCGGGGTCGAGGTGCGGCACACGAGCTACCGCGGCGCACCGCACGGCTTCCTCAACTTCCCCGGGCTCGCCCCCGCGGCGCAGCCCGCACTCCAGGAGCTCGTGGGCGAGCTCCGCCACCACCTGCACCCGGAGGACCGATGAAGAAGCCCTACCCCGGCATGGCCCCGCTGATCACCCTGCTGACGAGCTACCTCGACAACGTGGGCCGGACGCCCATCTCCGAGGCGACCGCGGAGGACATCGCGCGCAGCCGGGCGACGGTCTACCCGACCTCCCCTCCCTTCTCTTGGATCACCGGCGGGGTCGTGCCCTCGGTGACGATCGACGAGGGCAGCGCCCCCGCCCGCGACGGGGCGGCGATCCCGCTGCGCTGGTACACCCCTGCCGGGGACCGGCCCGGACGTCCGCTCGTCGTCTTCCTCCACGGTGGCGGGTGGGTCCAGGGATCCACCCGGATGTACGACCCGCTGTGCAGCCACCTGGCCGCCGAGCTCGACGCGCTCGTCGTGAGCGTCGACTACCGCCTGGCCCCGGAGCACCGGGCCCCCACGGCCGCGCACGACGCCGTCGACGCCACCCGCTGGCTCGTCGAGGTGGGTGGGCGTGACCACGACCGCTCGCGCGTCGCCCTGTGCGGTGACTCGGCCGGTGGCAACCTCGCGGCCGTCGTCGCGCAGGAGCTGCGCGGCCTGACGGTCGAGGGGACCACCGCGATCCGGCACCAGGCGCTGATCTACCCGGCGACGGACATGACGCTCGCCTCGCCCTCGATCCGGGAGCACGCCCACGCCCCGGTCCTCACCGAGGCGAACGTCCACGCCTTCCGGGCCCACTACCTCGGCAGCGGGCCAGAGGCACTACCGGATACCGACCCCTTGGTCTCACCACTCTTCGGTGACGTCAGCGGTGTCGCGCCGGCCCTCGTGCAGACCGGCGACCTCGACCCGATCCGTGACGACGGCACGCGCTACGCCGACGTGCTGCGCGAGGCCGGGGTGCCGGTGCGCCTGACGAACTACGTGGGGCTGCCGCACGGCTTCGCCAGCTTCCCCGGGGTCGCCCGGGCCGGGGCGCAGCATCGCGAGGAGCTCGTCTCCGAGCTGCGCCGGCACCTGGTCGACGGGGTGTGAGCGTGACGGGCCCTCTCCCCCGCCCCGACCGCCGCACCGCCGTCGCTGCGGTGCTGGACGTCGTGCTCGTCATCGTGTTCACGGGGATCGGTCGCCGCACCCACCAGGAGGGCCTCGACCTGCTCGGGTGGGCGCACACCGCATGGCCCTTCCTCGTCGGGCTGGGCATCGGCTGGGCCCTCGTCGTGCTCAGCAGGCACACGTGGCCGACCCGGTGGGTCGAGGGCGTCCCCGTGTGGCTGGCCACCCTCGTCGGGGGCATGGCGCTGCGTGCCCTGAGCGGCCAGGGCACGGCCCTGCCCTTCGTCGTCGTCGCGACGCTCTTCCTGGCGGCGGCCCTCATCGGCTGGCGCGCGCTCGTCGGCCTCGCCGCCGGGCGCCGCTGACGTCAGAGGTACTGGCCGGTGCGGTGCCCCGTGTCGATCGAGCGACCCGGCTCGGCGGCGCCGGACTTGCCGCCGATGAGGGTGCGCACGTAGACGATGCGCTCGCCCTTCTTGCCCGAGATCTTCGCCCAGTCGTCCGGGTTCGTCGTGTTGGGCAGGTCCTCGTTCTCCTTGAACTCCGCGACGCAGGCGTCCAGGAGGTGCCCGACCCGCAGGCCCTCGGTCCCGGTGGTGAGGAGGTCCTTGATCGCGGCCTTCTTCGCCCGGTCGACGATGTTCTGGATCATCGCACCGGAGTTGAAGTCCTTGAAGTAGAGGACCTCCTTGTCACCGCCGGCGTAGGTGACCTCGAGGAACTGGTTCTCGTCGGACTCGGCGTACATCCGCTCGACGACCGCGTCGATCATCTCCGAGACCGTCGCCTCGGGGTTGCCGTCGTGCTCGCCCAGGTCCTCGGGGTGCAGCGGCAGGTCGGCGGTGAGGTACTTGCTGAAGATGTCGCGGGCCCCCTCGATGTCGGGGCGGTCGATCTTGATCTTCACGTCCAGGCGGCCCGGGCGCAGGATGGCCGGGTCGATCATGTCCTCGCGGTTGGTCGCGCCGATGACGATGACGTTGTCCAGGCCCTCCACGCCGTCGATCTCGGCGAGCAGCTGCGGCACGATCGTCGTCTCGACGTCGGAGGAGACGCCCGACCCGCGCGTGCGGAAGAGGCTGTCCATCTCGTCGAAGAAGACGACGACCGGGGTGCCGTCGCTCGACTTCTCCCGGGCGCGGTGGAAGATCAGCCGGATGTGCCGCTCGGTCTCGCCCACGTACTTGTTGAGCAGCTCGGGACCCTTGATGTTGAGGAAGTAGGCCGTGGCGCTCTCCTGGCCCGTGCGCTCGGCGACCTTGCGGGCGAGCGAGGAGGCGACGGCCTTGGCGATCATCGTCTTGCCGTTGCCCGGCGGGCCGTAGAGCAGCACGCCCTTGGGCGCCTTGAGCTGGTGGCGCTCGTAGAGGTCGGCGTGCAGGTACGGCAGCTCGACGCTGTCGCGGATCGCCTCGATCTGGGCCGAGAGGCCGCCGATGTCGTCGTAACCCAGGTCCGGGACCTCCTCGAGGACGAGGTCGGCGACCTCCGCCCGCGGGATGCGCTCGACGGCGATGTTGCTGCGCTGGTCGACGAGCACGGCGTCCCCGACGCGCACCTGCTTCTCCCTGACCCGGGTGCCGCGCCGGACCACCCGCTCCTCGTCCTGGCGCATGATCACCAGCAGGCGGTCCTCGTCCAGGACCTCCTTGACGACGACGACCTCGCCCGCGACGTCCTCACCGTGGACCGAGACGACGTTCATCGCCTCGTTGAGCCGCACCTCGCGGCCGACACCCAGATCCTCGGGCGCGACGGCCGGGCTGACGGCCACGTGCATCTTGCGTCCACCGCTGAGCACGTCGACGGCCTGGTCCTGCGCGTGCACCTCGACGATGACCGCGTACGACGCGGGCGGCTGTGCCAGGCGCTCGAGCTCCTCGCGGAGGGTCACGATCTGCTGGCGCGCGTCCTTGAGGGTGCGCACGAGGCGCTCGTTCTGCGAGGCGACGGTCGCTGACTGCGACTTCTGGCGTGCGAGGTCCTCACGCAGGTCACGCAGCTCGCGATCGCGCTGGGGGGTCGGTTCGGTGGTCATCGACGTCTGCTCCCTTCCCGCCGGGTGGGCGGTCTTCCCCAGTCTCCCCCGAGTCCTCATCTGGGCGAAGGGGGGACCACTCCTCGGGCGAGCTTGCGCATCCTCTTCGCGGAGGCGACCCGCTCGCCGAGCGCCTCGGAGGTCCACTCCGCGTCGTCCGCGCCGGGGGGCGGCTCCGCGGGAGCCGGGGCACTCCCTTCGCCCGTCCCCTCCTCCTGGGCGGCGTAGCCACGACCCGGCCGGCGCTTGCGGACCGGCGGGGTGACGCCCGGCGCGAGGCGGCGCGTCGAGATGAGGAAGCCGGTGTGGCCGTGCATGCGGTGCTGCGGACGCACGGCGAGTCCCTCGAGGTGCCAGCCACGTACGAGCGACTCCCAGGCCTCCGGCTCGGTGAAGCCGCCGTGGTCCCGCATCGCCTCGGCGACCTTGCTCAGCTGCGTCGCGGTGGCGACGTAGCAGATGAGCACGCCCCCGGGGACCAGTGCGTCGGCGACGACCTCGAGGCACTCCCACGGGGCGAGCATGTCGAGCACGACCCGGTCGACGCTGCCCGGCTCGACCGCGTCCGGGAGGGACTCGACGAGGTCCCCCACGGTCACGGTCCACGCGGGGTGGTCCTCGCCGAAGAAGGCCTGGGCGTTCGCCCGGGCGATCGTCGCGAAGTCCTCCCGCCGCTCGAAGGAGTGCACCCGCCCGGTGTCCCCGACGGCGCGCAGCAACGACATCGACAGCGCACCGGAGCCGACACCCGCCTCGACGACGGTCGCGCCGGGGAAGACATCCGCCATCTGGACGACCTGCCCGGCGTCCTTCGGGTAGACGACGGCCGCGCCGCGGGGCATCGACATGACGTAGTCGGACAGCAGCGGGCGCAGGGCCAGGTACTCGGTCCCGGACGTGTGGGTCACCGTGGACCCGTCCGGCTCCCCGATGAGGTCGTCGTGCTTGACGTGGCCGCGATGGGTGTGGAACTGCTTCCCCGGGGTGAGGGTGATGGTGTGCATCCGCCCCTTCGGGTCGGTCAGCTGCACCCGGTCCCCCTCACGGAAGGGTCCACGGCGATAGGCGGATCCGGTGGCACTCATGGGGAGCGAGTCTAGTTGCGGGAGAGGGCCGCATTGACCCGCGCCGCCCGCGCGACCCCCCGGAGCCGGCCGTCCGCGGTGACCGCGACGACCGAGGAGCCGGAGGACTGGAAGGCGCGCACCAGGTCCAGCGCCTCGTGCCCCGGCCGCAGCTCGGTGGTCCACGCCTCCGGCGCCGGCGTGGTCACCGCGGAGACCGGGGTGCTCGCCACCGCGCCGGGTGGCACCGAGCGGAGTGCGTCGTGGTCGATCAGGCCGACCGGCCGGCCCGCGTCGTCGACGACGACCGGCAGGGCGCGAAGGGAGGTCAGCTCCGTCAGTGGTCGGTCGCCACCGATGGCAGCGGCCGGCTCGAGGACGGAGCCGACGTCGAGGCCCCGCAGGGCGCCCAGCGCCTCGCCCTGGGCGATGGCGCTCGTGGCCCCCGACCACAGGAAGGCCCCGATGAGCGCGGTCCACAAGGCGATCGACAGGTCCGGCGACGTCCCGCGCGCGAGGGGGACGCCGATGATCGCCACGAGGATCAGCACGACCAGCACGCGTCCGCACCAGCCGGCGATGACCCGGGCACGGGACTGGTCGCCCGTGGCCGCCCAGATCAGTGACTCCACGACCTGGCCCCCGTCGAGGGGCAGACCCGGCAGGAGGTTGAAGACGGCCAGCGCGCCGTTGACGAAGGCCACACCCGTGAGCAACGCCACGGTGATCTCCGAGCCGAGGGTGACGACCCCGGCGAAGGCGAGGACCGCGATGAGTCCGTTGGTGAGCGGGCCGACGATCGCGATCGTCGCCGCGCTCCGCGCGGTGCCGTGCGAGGCGTCGAAGGCCGTGTGGCCGCCCCACAGGTCGGCCACGACGCGGTGCACCGTGTGCCCGTGGGCCCGGGCCGCGACCGCGTGCGCGGCCTCGTGCGCCAGGACGCTCAGCAGGAGCGCGAGCGCGTAGACGGCCGCGATGGCGTACCCGGTGACCGTCCCGAACCGGGCGGCGGTGCCGGGCCCGATGATCACCACGATGATGACGCCGAGCAGCAGCCACGACCACCCGAGGTAGACGGGGACCGAGCCGACCGTGGCCAGACGGATCCCACGCGGGGGCGGTTGGATGGGCTCGGCCATGGACCTGACCCTAGGCGAGTGAGGGGGATGCCTGATAATGGGAGGTCTCCCACCCCCGATGATCAGGAGTCCCCGGTGTCCCACGCCGCCCTTCGTCCCGACGCCACCGCCGTCCTGCAGGAGGCCCTGCGCGAGCGGGTCCTCGTCATGGACGGCGGCATGGGGACGATGCTCCAGCAGCAGGGCCTGTCGGAGGCCGACTTCCGCGGGGAGCGTTTCGCCGACCGCGAGAGCGACGTCCGCGGCAACAACGACCTGCTCTCGCTCACGCAGCCGGCCATCGTCAAGGACCTCCACCGCCAGTACCTCGACGCCGGCGCCGACCTGATCGAGACCAACACCTTCAACGCCCAGCGGATCTCCCTGGCCGACTACGGCATGGAGGAGCTGGCCCACGAGATGAACGTCGCCGCGGCCCGACTGGCGCGGGAGGCCGCGGACGAGGCGATGGCCGCCGACCCGTCGCGGCCGCGCTACGTGCTCGGGGCGATGGGCCCGACCGTGCGCACGGCCTCGATCTCCCCCGACGTCAACGACCCGGGCAAGCGCAACATCACCTTCCCCCAGCTCGTGGAGGCGTACCACGAGCAGGCATCCGGTCTCGTCGAGGGCGGTGCCGACGTGCTGCTCCTCGAGACGATCTTCGACACGCTCAACGCCAAGGCCGCGATCTTCGCCCTCGAGACCCTCTTCGAGGAGCAGGACCGCCGGTGGCCGGTCATCGTCTCGGGCACGATCACCGACGCCTCGGGCCGTACTCTCACCGGCCAGACGACCGAGGCCTTCTGGAACTCCATCCGGCACGCGCAGCCGGTGGCCGTCGGACTCAACTGCGCCCTCGGTGCCGAGGAGATGCGCCAGTACCTCGTCGAGCTGGGCCGGGTCGCCGACACCTTCGTGTCCGCCTACCCCAACGCGGGCCTGCCCAACGCCTTCGGCGAGTACGACCAGGACCCGCAGTACATGGCCGAGCTCGTCTCGGAGTTCGCCACGTCGGGCCTGGTCAACATCCTCGGCGGCTGCTGCGGCACCACGCCCGAGCACGTCGCCGCCATCGCCGCGGGGATCGAGGGAGCCCCGCCGCGCGTGCCGGTCGAGGTCGAGCCGGCCCTGCGACTGTCCGGGCTCGAGGCCTTCAACGTCACCAGCGAGTCGCTCTTCGTCAACGTCGGTGAGCGCACCAACGTCACCGGGTCGGCACGCTTCCGCAAGCTCATCGAGGCCGACGACTACCCAGCGGCCCTGTCCGTGGCGCGCCAGCAGGTCGAGAGCGGCGCCCAGGCCATCGACATCAACATGGACGAGGGCATGCTCGACGGCGTGGCCGCGATGGGCACCTTCGTCAACCTCGTCTCCTCCGAGCCGGACATCTCCAAGGTGCCGCTGATGATCGACTCCTCCAAGTGGGAGGTCATCGAGACCGGGCTGCAGCGCACCCAGGGCAAGGCGATCGTCAACTCGATCTCGATGAAGGAGGGCGTCGAGCCCTTCATCGAGCAGGCCCGGCTGTGCCGCAAGTACGGCGCCGCCGTCGTCGTCATGGGCTTCGACGAGGAGGGCCAGGCGGACAACCTGCAACGCCGCACGGAGATCGCCCAGCGGGCGTACACGATCCTCACGCAGGAGGTCGGGTTCCCCGCCGAGGACATCGTCTTCGACCCCAACATCTTCGCCCTGGCCACGGGCATCGAGGAGCACGCGGCCTACGGGACCGACTTCATCGAGGGGACCCGCTGGATCAAGGAGAACCTGCCGGGCGTCCTCGTCTCCGGCGGCGTCTCCAACGTCTCCTTCAGCTTCCGCGGCAACAACGCCGTGCGAGAGGCCATCCACGCGGTCTTCCTGTACCACGCGATCCGCGCCGGCATGGACATGGGGATCGTCAACGCCGGCGCCCTCGTCCCCTACGACACGATCGACCCCGAGCTGCGCGAGCGGATCGAGGACGTCGTGCTCAACCGTCGTGAGGACTCCACCGAGCGCCTGCTGGAGATCGCCGAGGAGTTCCGCGGTGACGGCCACAAGGCCGAGGAGGCCAACGAGCAGTGGCGCGAGCTCCCCCTTCGCGAACGCATCACGCACTCCCTGGTCAAGGGGATCGACGACCACGTGGTCGAGGACACCGAGGCCCTGCGCCGGGAGATCGACGACGAGGGCGGCCAGCCGATCGAGGTGATCGAGGGGCCGCTGATGGACGGCATGGGGGTCGTCGGTGACCTCTTCGGCGCCGGCAAGATGTTCCTGCCCCAGGTGGTCAAGTCCGCCCGCGTGATGAAGAAGGCGGTGGCCCACCTCATCCCCTTCATCGAGGAGTCGAAGCAGCCCGGTGACGCGGAACGCTCGAACGGGACGGTCATCATGGCCACCGTCAAGGGCGACGTGCACGACATCGGCAAGAACATCGTCGGCGTCGTCCTGCAGTGCAACAACTACGACGTCATCGACCTCGGCGTGATGGTCCCGACGCAGAAGATCCTCGAGACCGCCCGCGAGCACGACGCCGACGTCATCGGTCTCTCCGGCCTGATCACGCCCTCGCTCGACGAGATGGTGGGTGTCGCCTCCGAGATGCAACGCCAGGGCTTCGACATCCCGCTGCTCATCGGCGGCGCGACCACCTCCCGCGCGCACACGGCCGTCAAGGTCGACCAGCAGTACGACGGGCCCGTCGTGTGGGTCAAGGACGCCTCCCGGTCCGTCCCGGTGGTCAGCCAGCTCCTCTCGCGAACCGGCAAGGAGCCGTTGCTGGCCGAGGTCGGCGCCGACTACGACGCCCTGCGCAAGCGGCACGCGGCCAAGAACAACGACCGCCCGATGCTCACCCACGAGGAGGCGCAGGAGGCGCGCACCCCGATCGACTGGGGCCGGGAGCAGCCCCACCTGTCGGGCGTCTCCCCCACCCGCATGGTCTTCGCGGACTACGACCTCGCCGAGCTGCGGGAGTACTTCGACTGGCAGCCCTTCTTCAACGCCTGGGAGCTGAAGGGGTCCTTCCCCGACATCCTCAACAACCCGCAGACGGGTGAGGTGGCCCGCAAGCTCTACGACGAGGCGCAGGTGATGCTCGACCGCATCATCGAGGAGAAGTGGCTGACCGCCAAGGGAGTCATCGGGCTCTTCCCGGCCAACGCGGTCGGCGACGACATCGAGATCTACACCGACGAGTCGCGCTCCGAGGTCGCGCACACGCTGCACATGCTGCGCCAGCAGGGCAAGCACCGGCCGGGGGTGCCCAACCGCAGCCTGGCCGACTTCGTCGCGCCCAAGGACACCGGCCTCAAGGACTGGATCGGGGCCTTCGCCGTCACCGGTGGCATCGGCGCCGCGGAGAAGATCGCCGAGTTCAAGGCCGAGCACGACGACTACAACGCGATCCTCCTCGAGGCGCTGGCCGACCGCTTCGCCGAGGCCTTCGCCGAGCGGCTGCACGAGCGGGTGCGCAAGGAGTTCTGGGGTTACGCGACGGACGAGGACCTGGACAACGAGGCCCTGATCAAGGAGCGGTACGCCGGCATCCGACCGGCCCCGGGCTACCCCGCCTGTCCCGACCACACCGAGAAGAGGACGCTGTGGAAGCTCCTCGACGTCGACGAGATCGGCATCGAGCTGACCGAGGGGATGGCCATGTGGCCGGGGGCAGCGGTCTCCGGCTGGTACTTCGCCCACCCCGACAGCCAGTACTTCGTCGTCGGGCGCGTGGCCAGGGACCAGGTGGAGGACTACGCCGAGCGCAAGGGCTGGACGATGCCCGAGGCCGAGCGCTGGCTGGGCCCCAACCTCGGTTACGCGCCGGAGTGACTCCCGCCATCTCCCCCTCGCGGGCTGCGGACTTCAAGCAGTGCCCGCTGAAGTACCGCTACCGCACGATCGACCGACTTCAGGAGGCACCGTCACCGGCGGCCGTGCGCGGCACGCTCGTGCACGCAGTGCTCGAGGACATCTTCGACCTGCCTGCGCCCGAGCGCACGCCCGCGGCCGCACGGTCGCTCGTGCCCGGCCGGTGGCACGCGCTCGTGCAGGAGCGCCCGGAGCTGGCCGCGATGCTCGCCGACGACCAGTCGTCGACCCTCGAGTCGTGGTTCGCCCAGGCAGGGAAGCTCACCGACCGGTGGTTCACCCTCGAGGACCCCTCGCGGCTCGAGCCGGCTGACCGTGAGCTCAAGGTCGAGGTCGAGGTGGACGGGCTGCTCCTGCGCGGCATCATCGACCGTGTCGACGTGGCCCCGCAGGGGCAGGTACGGGTCGTCGACTACAAGACCGGCCGGACACCGGGCCCCGGCTTCGAGGGCAAGGCCCTGTTCCAGATGAAGTTCTACGGTCTGGTCATGTGGCACCGCACCGGTCGGGTGCCCGACCTGCTGCAGCTGGTCTACCTCGGCGACGGCACCGTCATCCGCTACGAGCCGGACGAAGGGGAGCTGCTCGCCCTCGAACGCAACGTCAAGGCCGTCTGGGCGGCCATCGAGAAGGCGGTCGCGGACCGGGACTTTCGTCCGCGCCCTTCCCGACTGTGCGGCTGGTGCGACTTCAAGCCGCTGTGCCCCTCCTTCGGCGGGACTCCCCCGCCCATGCCGGACACCTCCGCGTCCATCTAGACCCCTGCACTCCCCCTTCGCAAGTGCTTAGGCTCCTGCACTCCCCCTTCGCAACTGCCTAGGCTCCTGCACTCCCCCTTCGCAACTGCCTAGGCTCTTGCGCCCGCCTCGCCGAGCGCGGTGGACAGCAGATCGGTCGGCGTGAGTGAGGACAGGCTCGGGATCTGCACGGCACCGGCGATCTGCGGGATGTCGACGACGTGCGGGATCGCGATGGTCGGCACGCCCGCCGCGACGGCGGACCGGACCCCGGTCGGCGAGTCCTCGAGTGCGACGCACCCCCCCGCCGTGACGCCGAGCTCGCTAACGGCCGTCTCGTAGGGCTCGGGGTGCGGCTTGCCGTGGGTGACGCGGTCCCCGGTGACCGAGAGGACGAAGGACCCCGGCTCCGTGGCCTCGACGACGGCACCCGCGAGGTCGGTCCACGACATCGTCACCAACGCGCACGGCACGCCCTGCTCACGACAGGCCGCGAGCAGCTCGCGGGCACCGGGCCGCCACGGCACGGCGTCACCGACCTGCTCGACCACCCGGCTCTGCAGCCGGTGCACGACCTCCTCCGCCGGCAGGTCCACCGGGGAGTTGTCGAGGATGACCTGTGCCGAGACCAGCAGCGGGTTCCCGACGAGACCGAGGGCGAGCTCGTGGGTCCACGTCCCGCCGAAGGACTCGACGAGCTCGTGCTCGGCACGCATCCAGTAGGGCTCGGTGTCGACGAGGGTGCCGTCCATGTCCCACAGGACGGCGGCGGGCAGGGAGTTCACGATGTCCACGGGGTCCGAGGCTACGCGTCGTAGGCTGGGGAGCGTGATCGAGATCGAGGACCTGCCCGAGCTGCACGACCCGGTGATGATCCTCGCCTTCGAGGGATGGAACGACGCCGGTGAGGCCGCCTCACGCGTCATCGAGCACCTCATCGAGCTGTGGGACGCCGAGACCGTCGCCGCGATCGATCCCGAGGACTACTACGACTTCCAGGTCAACCGCCCGCAGGTGACCAACCAGGGTCAGGGTCGTGGCATCCACTGGAACACCACCCGCATCCTCCTGGCCTCCCCCGACAGCCTCGGCCGCGACGTCCTGCTCGTCACCGGGACGGAGCCCTCCTTCCGCTGGCGGGCCTTCACCACCGAGCTGCTCGACCTGGGGGTCGCCCACGGTGTCGAGACCGTCATCTGCCTGGGGGCGCTGCTGGCCGACGTCGCCCACACGCGGCCGATCCCGGTCTCCTCGTCCAGCCCCGACGAGATGACCTCGTACCGTCTCGAGCTCGAGCCCTCGCAGTACGAGGGGCCGACGGGCATCACCGGGGTCGTCGCCGACGGCGCGCACCAGGCCGACATGGTCTCGATCTCCTCGTGGGCCGCCGTGCCGCACTATGCCGCGCAGGTCCCCTGCCCCAAGGCGAGCCTGGCCCTGCTCGGCCAGCTCGAGGACCTCCTCGACACGGTCATCGAGCACGGTGAGCTCGAGGAGGAGGCGCGTGCGTGGGAGCGGGGCGTCGACGAGCTGGCCACCAGCGACGAGGACATCGCCGAGTACGTCTCCGCCCTCGAGAGCGCCCAGGACACCTCCGAGCTGCCGGAGGCCAGCGGTGACGCCATCGCCAAGGAGTTCGAGCGCTACCTGCGCCGGCGCGGCGAGGACACCAACGGCCCGGGCTGAGCGCCGGACGCCGTCGGGCTCAGAGGCGCACGCCCAGCAGGGCATCCACGGCACGGGCGAGGTCGCCCGGGGCGCTGGCGACGTCTCCGCCCGTACCGAGGGACTCCTCGCACCACTCGTCGACCGCCACCAGTGCGCTCGGGGAGTCGAGGTCGTCGGCGAGGGCGGCCCGCACCGCGGCGATCGTCGCGGTCGAGTCGGGGCCCCCGTCCGTCGACATCGCCGAACGCCACCGGTCCAGCCGAGCCTCCGCCGTCGCGAGCACCTTGTCGGTCCACTCCCACTCGGTGCGGTAGTGGTTGTCGAGCAGCGCCAGGCGGATCGCCCGCGGGTCCACACCCTCCTCGCGCAGCGTCGAGACGCGCACGAGGTTGCCCTTGGACTTGCTCATCTTCTCGCCCTCGTAGGCCACCATCGCCTGGTGGGCGGTGTGCGTGGCGAAGGGACGGTGGCCGGTGATCGCCTCGGCCTGGATGACCGACATCTCGTGGTGCGGGAAGACGAGGTCTGTGCCGCCGCCCTGGACGTCGATCCGCTCTCCGAGGTGCTCCATCGCGATGGCCGTGCACTCGATGTGCCAACCCGGCCGCCCGGGACCGAGTGATCCGCCGTCCCAGGCCGGCTCGCCGGCACGCTCACCACGCCAGAGCATCGGGTCGAGCGGGTCGCGCTTGCCGGGGCGCTCCGGGTCACCGCCGCGCTCGGCGGAGAAGGCGAGCATCGTGTCGCGGTCGAGGTGGCTCAGCTCCCCGAGGCCCCCGGCCGCAGCGAGGTCGAGGTAGGTGTCGCGGATGCCGTCCTCGACGACCTCGTAGGTCATCCCCCGGTCCACGAGCGTGCGGACCGACTCGATGATCGTCGGCATCGACTCGATGACGCCCATGAAGTGGTCCGGGGCGAGGACGTCGAGTGCGGTCATGTCCTCGAGGAAGAGGTCGATCTGCTCCTGCCCCAGGTGCTGCCAGTCGACCCCGTCGCGCGCGGCACGCTCGAAGAGCGGGTCGTCGACGTCGGTGACGTTCTGCACGTAGGTCACCTCCCGGCCGCCGTCGCGCAGGGCGCGCCCGACCAGGTCGAAGGTCACGTACGTGGCCGCGTGGCCCAGGTGTGTCGTGTCATAGGGCGTCACACCGCACACGTAGAGGGTGGCTCTGCCGTCGTACTCCACCGGCTCGACGCTCTGGCGAGCGACGTCGTGCAGGCGAAGGGGGACGGGGTCACCGGGGACGAGGGGAAGGTGGGGGGACGGCCAGGCTCTCACGCGGACAGCCTACGAGGTGGCTGTCAGAGCGGTGGCCACGGGATCGACGGCCAGCCGGGCGACGGCTGCGGGTGGATCCCGGAGGCCACCAGCTCGCTCGTCCGCTGGCGCAGCGCGGCCAGCTCCTCGGGGGTGATCAGGGCGAGCAGGTCGGACTCGACGGCCTCCTCCTCCAGGGCTGCCGCCAGCCGCTCCAGCCGACGCGCGTCCGCCTCGGTCAGCGCGTCCCCGGCCCAGCCCCACAGCACCGTGCGCAGCTTCGGCTCGGCGTGCAGGCTCACCCCGTGGTCGATCCCCCACAGCCGCTCTCCCTGCACGAGGATGTGTCCGCCCTTGCGGTCGGAGTTGTTCAGCACCGCGTCGAGCACGGCCATCGAGCGCAGTCGCGGCAGGTCGGGGTGGGAGAGGACGAGGGGGGCGCCCCCTTCGTCCTCCCCGGCGAGCACGACGAGGTTGCCCTCGGGCACCGCGTCCGGCGGTGTCACCACGACCGGGCTGGGCGCCTGGACCGTCGCCCGCCCGATCCACCGCTGCACCGACCCGGGCCCCAGGGGGCCGTCGCGCAGCAGGGTCTCGGGGATCAGGTCGAAGCCACCCAGCGCGTCGATCCGTGCCGCGGCGACCTCACGCGCGGCGAGCGAGCCGTCGGGGAAGTCCCACAGGGGCCGCTCCCCCGCGATCGGCTTGTACGCGACGGTCACCGGCTCGAGGTCCGCGCGACGGATCTCCGCGACCGTCACGATGTTGCTCGCGGAGGGGTGACGGCCCAGGACGACGAGGTCACCGTCGTCGAGCATCGCGTCCCACACTCCCCCGGTCAGCGCTTGTAGCCGTTGGCGCGCGGGCAGATGTGACCGTCGGCGTCGACCGGGCCGCCGCAGAAGGGGCAGGCCGGCCGGCCGGCGTGCACGACGGTCTCGCACCGCCGGGCGAAGGCACGCGCCTGCGCAGGCGGGAGTGAGGCCCGCAGGGTGTTGACGACGGAGCCGTCCTCCACCTCGTCGGGGTCCTGGTCGTGCGCCTCGATGATGACGACGTGCCGGTCCTCGTCCCACGACAGGGCGAGGGCACTGACCCGGAAGTCCTCCTCGATGGGCGTGTCGAGGGGCGCGTTGTCCGCTGCCGCGGCAGCCGCGGCGATGGTCGCCTCGACCCCGGCGACCTGGTCGAGCAGCTCACCGACGCGCTCCGCGAGCACCTGGGCGTGCAGCTTCTCCATGGCCACCTGCATCCGACGCTCGCCATCGCTGGCCTGGAGGAAGAAGGTCCGCTGTCCGGGCGGGCCGACCGTGCCAACGATGAAGCGCTCGGGTGGGTTGAACTCGACGAGGCTCATGACTGCGACCCTAGCCCGGTGCCGCCACCGACCGTGGCGTCACCCGCGGTCGACGCGTCCTTGGGTCTTGGCGGCTGCAGCGTGGAGGTGCCGGTGTCGTTGGTGCGCAGCAGCATGGGGCGCGTGTCGGTGAAGTGGATCGCCGAGATCGATCCGGGGTCGACGTGCAGGCGCTGGAAGTCGTCGAGGGAGGTGCCCACCGCGTGCGCGAGGATCGACTTGATGATGTCGCCGTGGCTGAAGGCACCCCACACCGCGTGCGGCCCGTGCTCGGCGGTGACCGCCGCGTCGATCTCGGCGACGGCGGCGACGGCCCGCGCCGCCATCTGCGCGATCGACTCGCCCGGGTACTCGTCGCTGCTGGGAAAGGTCGCCTCCGTCGGTCGGTCCTGCACCACGCGCCAGAGAGGTTCCTCGGCGAGGTCCTTGATCGGGCGGCCGGTCCAGGCGCCGTACCGGCACTCCCCGATCCCCTCGTGCTCCTGGACGGTCAGCCCGTGGGCGGCGGCCAGCGGCCGGGCCGTCTCCAGGCACCGCTGCAGCGGGCTCGACGCGAGGTGGACGAAGGGGGTCCCCGCCAGCCGGTCCACGAGGGCGTCCGCCTGGTCGCGGCCGATCTCGTCGAGAGCGATGCCCGGGGCGCACCCGGCCAGGACGCCCTGGGTGTTGGCCGTGGACCGGCCGTGTCGGATGAGGATGCAGTAGGCCACGGCTCCACCCTAGGCGCCCATCACCTGCGAGGATGCCCGCGTGATCGTCGACCAGGCCCATTATCGCGACGGACGCCGTCTGCCCTTCTCCGAGATCGGCGAGGCGCTCAAGGAGATCCGCTCGCGCGGATCCTCCGACTTCCTCTGGATCGGGATGAAGGACCCCTCGACCGAGACCTTCGCTCGCGTCTCCGACGCCCTGCACCTGCACCCCCTGGCCATCGAGGACTCGGTCACCGGGGACCAGCGACCCAAGATCGAGCGGTACGACGACGGGTACTTCGTGGTCCTGCGTCCGTTGCGCTACGTCGAGGCGACCTCCGACGTCGAGTCCGGCGAGATCATGATCTTCCTCGCCGAGGACTACCTCGTGACGATCCGCCGGGGCGAGGCCGCGCCCCTGGCCGGCCTGCGGACCCGTCTCGAGGAGGACCCGCAGGCCCTCACGCGCGGCCCCTGGGGAGTCCTCCACGCCATCCTCGACCTCGTCGTGGACCAGTACCTGGCGATCGAGGACGAGCTGCAGGTCGACCTCGAGGAGATCGAGACCAAGGTGTTCTCGACGGACGACGACGTGGACACCGCGACGATCTACGCGCTCAAGCGCGAGGTGCTGGAGTTCAAGCGGGCAGCGACGCCGCTCGTGCGCCCGCTCGCCCATCTGGTCAGCGAGCGGTCACCGGTTCCCACCGACGACCTGCGCTTCCTCTTCCGGGACGTGCAGGACCACCTGTCCCTGGTCATCGACAACACCGAGTCGCAGGACGGGCTGCTCTCCGACGTCCTCAGCGCTCATCTCGCCCAGGTCGGCCTGCAGCAGAATCAGGACATGCGCAAGATCTCGGCGTGGGCGGCGATGGCAGTGCTGCCCACGGCAGTCGCGGGTATCTACGGGATGAACTTCAAGGGCATGCCGGAGCTGTCGGCGAGTGTGGACCTCGGAGGTCGTGAGATCTACTACGGCTACCCGGTGGTCATGCTGCTGATCATCGCCGCGCTCGCCCTGCTCTACCGCTCGTTCAAGCGGTCCGGCTGGCTGTGAGCCGGTTGGCGCAGAGGTCGCTCAGCGGTCGCTCCCGCACCTTCGCGGCGTGGGAGGCTGGACACCACCACGGTTGACGCGTGACCGCGACGGGGAGGCCGCCCATGGCCGCACCGCTCTTCACCAGGGCCTTCATCGCCCTGTCCGTCTCGGAGCTGGGGTACTTCACGGCCACCGGCATGGCCCTGTTCGCCCTACCGCTCTTCGTGACCGGCCCCCTAGGGGGCGACGAGGTCGGAGCGGGCGTCGCGGTCGGGGTGTTCGCCATCTCGGCCCTCGTGCTGAGGCCGTTCGCCGGTCGGTTCGCCGACACGGTGGGACGGCGGCCCCTGCTCCTGGGCGGAGCCGCAGTCGCGACGGTGTGCTTCGCCCTGCTCAGCGTCACGGACACCTTTGCGCTGGTCATCGCGATCCGTCTGCTGGCCGGTCTCGGGGAGGCCGCCTTCTTCGTCGCCGGCTTCGCGGCACTGGCAGACCTCGCACCACCGGAGCGGATGGGAGAGGCACTGTCGTACAACTCCCTGGGGCTCTACGTCGGGATCGCCATGGGACCGGTGCTCGCGGAAACCCTCCTGCGGGAGGGCGGCTTCCCGGCGGTGTGGGTGGGTGCCGGCGCGTTGAGTGCTCTGGCGGGTGTCGTCCTCGTCCTCGTCGGAGAGACCCGCGGGGCGGGTACCGCCGAGGACGCGGTCCACGGCTTCATCCACCGGCCGTCGCTGCCGATCGTCCTGGGTTTCCTCGCCACGCTGGTCGCGGCGGGTGGCTTCATCGCGTTCGTGTCGCTGTACGCCACGGACCTCGGGTTCGCCAATGCCAGCGTGGCCCTCTTCGCCTACGGCGGCGTCGTCGTGCTGTGCCGGACCGCTCTGGCCCGAGTCCCGGACCTGGTGCCGCCACTCACCCTCGGCTCCGCCTCGCTGGGTGCCATCGCGGTCGGGCTGCTGGTGGCCGCCACGGTGCGCCACCCGGCGGGACTGCTCGTGGGGACCGTCGTGCTGGCGGTGGGCGTCGCGTTCAGCACCCCCGCGTTCTTCTCGGCGATCTTTGCCACGGCCACGCCATCCGATCGCGGCCTCGCCTCAGGGACTGCCACCGCCGCCATCGACCTCGGCCTGGGCATCGGCCCCATCACCCTCGGGCTGGTGGCCTCGGGGTGGGGGATCCCCTGGGCCTTCGCCGCAGGGGGCGCCATCGCGGCGCTCGGCGCTCTCTGGACCCTGGCTCTGCGCCGGCGGTCCCGTCAGCGCCCGGTGTCCTCCTCGTCGTAGTCCTCGTCGTCGAGGCCGCCGTAGGACTGGTCGTCTTCGTCGTCGTCGTAGTCCTCGTCATCGGAGTCCCCGCCGTCCGAGTCCTCCTCGTCGACCATGAACTGCTCGTCGACGACGACGAGCGGCGTCATCTCCCCCGTGGCGTCGTGGAGGGCGTCGTCATAGGCCTCGAAGGCATCGGCGAGGTCCTCGTAGGCCGCGACGACGGTGGGGTCGTCCTCGCCACGGCGCTGGGACGAGGCCTCGAGGTGTCGCTCGAGGGCGGCGATCAGCTGGTTGAGGGCGGGGCGCGGGTCGCTCATGGGGACGACGCTACCGCCATTGGGCCACAATGGTGCCGATGCCCGAGTACGAGTTCCGCACAGTCGTCTTCCCACGGGGTGCCGCGCGCGCCGCGATCCGCCAGGAACTGGCCGATCACGCCGAGTACGGCCACTGGGAGCTGCACCGCAAGGTCGTCTACCTCGGTGGGGTCCAGAAGGCGTGGTTGCGCCGCAAGATCATCCGCGTCCCGCGGCCGAGCCACCTGCCCGAGAGGGTGCGCTGACGCCCCTCAGCAGTCCTCGACGAGGCGCCAGAGCACCTTCGCGCCGAACTCGAGGGAGTCCAGCGGCACCCGCTCGTCGATGCCGTGGAACATCGGCGCGAAGTCCAGGTCCGCCGGCAGACGCAGGGGTGCGAAACCGTAGCCGGTGACCCCGATCGTGGACAGCGCCTTGTTGTCCGTGCCGCCGGAGAGGCAGTACGGCAGGATCGCCGCCCCGGGGTCCTCGGCGAGCAGCGCCGCCTTCATCCGCTCGACGAGCTCCCCCTCGAAGGGCGACTCGAGCGAGGTGTCGGCGTGGCCGACCTCGACGTCCACGTGCTCACCCGCCAGCTCCCGGATGGTGGCCATGAGGTCCTCCTCGTGGCCGGGCAGGAAGCGGCAGTCCAGGGCGGCCGTGGCGTCCTGCGGGATGACGTTGTGCTTGTAGCCGGCGTCGAGCATCGTGATGTTGGCGGTGTCCTGCAGGGCGCCGCGCACGAAGCCGGCCGCCGTACCGATCCGCTCCAGCAGCGTCTCGGCGTCCTCGTCGCTGTAGCCGACCCCGGTGACCTCGGACAGCCCGTCGAGCAGCCCCCTGACCGAGGCGATGAACTCACGCGGCCACTTGTGCGCATCGATGCGGGCGATGGCCTCGGCGAGGTGGACGATCGGGTTGTCGTCCGTGGGGACTGACCCGTGCCCGGCCGTCCCCCTGGCCCGCAGGTGGAGCCAGGCGATGCCCTTCTCCGCGGTCTGGAGGAGATAGGCCCGGCGGGGGTCCCCCTTCGCGTCCTCGACGGTGACGCTGTACCCCCCGACCTCGCTGATGGCCTCGGTGACGCCGTCGAAGACCCCGGGGTGCTCCCTGACCATGAACTGGCTGCCGAGCACTCCCCCGGCCTCCTCGTCGGCGAAGAAGACGAAGAGCAGGTCCCGCGGCGGGACGGTTGCCGTGCGGGCGAGGTGGCGGACCGTCGCGAGCATCATCGCGACCATGTCCTTCATGTCGACCGCGCCGCGGCCCCAGAGGCAGCCGTCGGCCTCCACCGCGGCGAAGGGGGGATGAGTCCAGTCCTCGGCGTGGGCCGGGACGACATCGAGGTGCCCGTGGATGCACAGCGCACCGCGCTCGCGATCGGCGCCGGGGATGCGCACGGAGACCGTGGTGCGGCGCTCCTCCGACTCGAAGACCTGCGGCTCGAGGCCGACCTCGCGCAGCTGCGCGAGGACGTAGTCGGCGGCCTCCCGCTCGCCCGGCCCGTCCTGCCCGGGGCCGTAGTTGCTCGTGTCGATCTGCAGCAGCTCGCGGCAGATGCGCACGACCTCCTGCTCGGGCGCCGTGATCTCGCTCATGTCGGCAGAGTAGTTGGTGGTCGACCCGCCGTCCCGGTCGGCGTCAGTCGACCTCGGGGGTGAAGGTCTCCGGCAGGTACGGGTCGGCCCAGGCCGCGATCAGCTGGGCCGCCCGGCGGGAGTCGGCGGCCCGACGCAGCAGGTGGTCGGCCCCGTCGAGGGCGATGAAGGACTTCGGGTGCCTGGCCGCGCGGAAGATGCTGCTCGCGTTCTCCAGCTCCACGACCTCGTCCTGCGGCGAGTGCATCACGAGCAGCGGTCGCTCGAGGGCTTCGGTCGTGCCGACGGGGTTGAAGGCCTGCAGGTCGTCGACGAAGGCTCGGGAGACCTTCAGCCGCTGCCCGCCGAGGACGACCTCGGCGCGTCCCTCGCGCTCGACCTCGTCGAGCACTCCCTCGAAGAGATGGGTCACGTGGGCCGGGTCCGACGGAGCACCGATCGTGGCCACCGCCGCCACCTCCGGGATCTCCTGGGCCGCCGGGATCACCGCTGCACCACCGAGGGAGTGCCCCACGAGCAGCTGCGGAGCACCGTGCACCGAGCGCATCCAGTCCGCTGCCCGGACGATGTCCGAGACATTGGAGGAGAAGGTCGACTCCGCGAAACGGCCACCGGAGTCCCCCAGCCCGGTGAAGTCGAAGCGCAGCACCGCCAGACCCCGCTCGCACAGCTGCCGCGCGATCCGGCGGGTGGCGTGGTGGTTGCGTCCGCCGGTGAAGCAGTGCGCCATCAGCGCGTACCCCTCGGGCTCCTTGCCGGGCAGGTCGAGGGTGCCGGCGAGGGTCTCGCCGCCGGATCCGGTGAAACTGATCTCTTCGGCGTCCATGCCTCGAGCATGTCAAAGACGGTTACAGGTGCGCACCGAAGCATCCCGGCGCCTTTGCGCTCCCCCGGCGAGAAGGCAGCATCTGCACCATGTGGTCACGCCCCCTTCGCCGACGACGCCGACGCACCAGTTCGGCACCGACCCACACCCGCACGCCGCTGCGGCTGACCGCCGAGTCGCGGGTGACCGCCTCGGTCTCCGACTCCCGGGCCTGGTACATCATCGACGTGACGACCGGAGGCAGCCTCGACAGCGCTGAGGACGGGCACCAGCTGGTCCTGCCCACCGGTCGGGAGGTCGTCGTCACGGGCCATGAACGTCCGTCGAGGCTCAGGTGGCGGGACGCCCACCCCGACACCGGCACGACCGGCAGCGGCGGGCTCCTGGCCCTCAAGAGCTGGATCGACAACTCGACCACGATCACCCTCACGCACTACATCGACCTGCCGCCCGGTACCTCGTGGAGGCTGGTGACGGCCCGCCAGGAGCTCCTTGACGCTGACGTGAAGGCGCACGCCCGTGCGTGGGTGGAGCGCTTGGCCCGCCACGGCGCGGCCACCACCGGCAACACCTGAGCCACAGGGCCACGCGCTCGCCGGGCAACGGGTACATGCTCTGGTGAGGGGCTGTTGACAACGTGAGGGGTGATGGCCAGAGTTTGGCCCAATGTGATCGGCATCACCATGGATTGAGTGGAGAGAGCATGGCTCGCACCCTTGACCCCGCTGCGCTTGACCACGCATTGGCGTTGGCTCGTCTGGAACTGCCCGAGGAGCGCCGCGACGTGGTCAGTGCGGCCGCCGAACTCGTCTTCGGTCTTGCGGACTCGTTGGACGCGGTGCCCCTCGGAGAGACCCCCATGTCACCGGCCTACGACGCCAGGTGGGAGTGACATGGCCCTTCACGAGCTGACCTTGGCGCAGGTCTCCGCGAAGGTGCGCGCCAAGGACGTTTCGCCGGTCGAGGTCACGGAAGCGATCCTCACCCGCGTGGACGAGGTCGAGCCGGCCATCTCGGCCTTTGCGACCCTCACTCGCGACAGGGCGCTGGCGTCCGCGCGGGTAGCGGCGGAGGAGATCAGCAAGGGCCGGTACCGCGGGCCTCTGCACGGTGTGCCCATCGGGCTGAAGGATCTCTACGAAGTTGCCGGGGTCCCGAACACTGCCAGCTCCAAGGTGCGGGCCGACTACGTGCCCGACGAGGACGGCGCCGTGACCCAGATGCTGGCGAGGGCCGGCTCCGTGCTGATCGGTAAGACCCACACCCACGAGTTCGCCTACGGCGCGACCACGCCCACCACGCGCAACCCGTGGAACACCGCCATGACCGCGGGCGGATCCAGCGGAGGAACCGCCGCAGCCCTGGCGGCCGGGCTGATCTACGCAGGCATGGGCACCGACACCGGTGGGTCCATCCGCATCCCTGCCGCGGTGTGCGGCACGGTCGGGCTCAAGCCAACGTACGGGCGGGTACCGCGCCGCGGTCTCACTTCCCTCTCGTGGTCCCTCGACCACGCTGGTCCCTTGACCAGGACGGCTGAGGATGCGGCCATCATGCTCGGCCACGTCGCGGGCTACGACCCTGCCGACCCCGCCTCGGTCGACGTACCGATCCCGGACTACTCCGCCGGCTTGACCGGCGACATCACCGGTCTGCGGATCGGGATACCGACCAACTACTTCACCGACAACGTCAACCCCGAGGTCGCCGAGCGCGCCGCGGCCGCCGTTGCCACGCTGAGGGACCTCGGGGCGGCCATCCGCGAGGTCGAGATCCCCATGGCGGAGGCAATCCTCGCCACCGAATGGGGCCTGCTGGTACCGGAGGCGAGCGCGTACCACCAGCAGATGCTCAGGGAGAAGGGCCATCTGTACACCGATGAGGTGAGGACGTTCCTCGAAGCAGGTGAGCTGGTCCCGGCCACCGACTACATCAAGGCACTGCGCGTGCGGACCCTGATTCGCGCCGCTTTCAAGGACCTCTACCGGGACATCGACGTGCTCGTCGCACCGACGGTCAGCTCCCCCGGGTTGCCGCTGGACGACCTCGAGGTCACGTGGCCGGACGGCAGCACCGAGTCCGCCACGATCACCTACGTGCGGTTGAGCGCCCCGGGCAATGTCACCGGACTGCCTTCACTGTCGATGCCCTCCGGCTTCACCGAGGACGGCATGCCGACCGGAATCCAGATCATCGGTCGCCCCTTCGACGAGACGACCGTCCTCAATGTCGGGCACGCCTACGAGATGTCCACGCAGTGGCCCCGTCTGGCGCCCATGTCCTGAGCGCCCCTCCCCGGGGCAGTCGCCCTCCTACGCGCCACCGCACCGGGCCGACGCTCGCGGCGGTCGGCACGTGGCTTCGAAGGCTCTTTGACACAACCCGGAAGAGGCTGTTTACAGTGTAAACATCGCTAAATCGCTTCGGCCGAGACGCCGAACAGGACGAAAGGACTCTTCATCGAGACCAAGACCATCCAGACAACAGCTCCACCCGTGGACGTCTACCGCACGCGGCTCGAGGCGCGCAGCCAGATCGAGCCGCGCGTGCACCCGGTCGTGTGGGGAGCGGACCCCTCGGGTCCGCTGTCGACGGAGCAGGTGCTCGCCTACGACGAGCACGGCTACCACACCGCCGAGGGCGTCCTCAGCGACACGGACATCACCACGTGCCTGTCCGAGGTCGACTCGGTCACCTCTCACCTGGGGGACGACGAGCGCGTCGTGCGTGAGTCCACGAACGGTGAGGTGCGATCGCTCTTCGACGCCCACCGGTTCAGCGACGCCATCGCCGGCATCTGCGCTCGCGAGGAGATCATGGGCGTGGCCGAGCAGATCCTCGGTGACGAGGTCTACATCCACCAGAGTCGAGTCAACCTCAAGCCCGGTTTCGGCGGAGGACCGTTCTACTGGCACAGCGACTTCGAGACCTGGCACGCCGAGGACGGGATGCCCGCACCACGCGCTCTGAGCGTCTCGCTGTCGTTGACGCCCAACTACACCACCAATGGCGCGCTGATGATCGTGCCCGGATCACACAAGCACTTCGTCAGCTGCGTGGGCCAGACGCCTGACGACTACCACCAGCAGTCGTTGACCTCGTACCGTCCGCCCGTCGGCACCCCTGACGAGGACGATGTGAGCACGCTCGCCGAGGAGCACGGCATCGACATGATCACCGGGTCTGCCGGGTCCGCGCTGTACTTCGACTCCAACTGCCTGCACGCCTCGGCCGGCAACATCTCTCCCGACCCGCGGAACAACCTCTTCGTGGTCTTCAACGCCCGGTCGAACGCCCTGCAGGCACCCTTTGCCGCAGCGCGTCACCGGCCGGAGCACCTGGCCCACCACGCCCCCGCCTGACACGCACATGGTGCTGCTGGGGCACCCCCGGACCGTGGGGGTGCTGCACGAGCCCATGTGCTCAGAACAGATAGACGAGAAGGAGTCATCATGCGATACGACGAGTTCCTGGCCACTGTGGCCAGCCACGGCGGTCCCACTGACCGCGAGCACGCAGCCACTGCCACCCGCACCGTCCTGGAGGACCTGGGCAAGCGACTGGTCGGCAACGAGCCGCGTGATCTGGCCAGCCAGCTGCCCAGCGAGATGCAGCAGCCGCTGCTCGAGCACAACGGTCAGCAGGAGACCGGCGACGACTTGGATGAGTTCCTTCGCCGGGTCGCCGAGCACGAGGGCCGAGGATGCGGCCCGGAGGAGGCCCTGGCACACGCACGAGCGGTGCTGTCCTCGATGGCCACATTCGTCTCGGCCGGCGAGATCGCCGATCTGCGGTCGCAGCTGCCTGCAGGCTTCTCGGTCCTGTTCGAGTAGGAACCGACCGTGTGTGCGAGCCCGGTCCGGGGTAGCGCTGGCCGGCACCGGCCACGGCGCACCCCGGGCCGGAGCCGGGACCGGGTGAGAGGGTGGTGCCCCCAGTCTCATCCACCAGTGGAGAGCGCATGACGCAGCGACCCAAGCGCGGTCCGGACAGCGCCGCAGACACGCGGCACGCCAGGAAGCGCTCCTCCAGCCTGACCCGTGAACGGGTCCTGGACGCGGCGATCCACCTCGTTGACCAGCACGGGTGGCGCACCCTGACGATGCGCCGGTTGGGGCACGAACTCGACGTGGAGGCCATGGCGCTTTACCGCCACGTCGCCGATCGCGACGATCTCCTCGATGGCATCGTCGACCGCATCGTCGACACGATGGACGACGACCCGCAGGTGCTGACCACACCCGAGCACGGGTGGCAGGACTTCCTCGAGCGACTCGCGCACGGATTCCGTCGGGTCGCGCTCACGCACCCGTCCATCTTTCCGATACTCGTCTCGCGCCCCCCGCAGGCGCCGTGGCTGCGCCCACCCATGCGCAGCCTGCGTTGGGTCGAGATCTTTCTCGACGGCCTGATCTCCGAAGGTTTCGGGGACCGGGAGGCCGTCGCTGCCTACCGCACTTTCACCAGCTTCCTGCTCGGATACCTGCTGCTGGAGGCGGCAGTCCACGCCGACGAGGGGCAGCACGAGCCCACCGGCGGACGGGACGAGCTGGCGTCCTTCCCCCATCTCGAGCACCTGCAGGGTGAGCTGGCGAAGAACGAGTCCGAGCGTGAGTTCGCAGAGGGACTCGCCCACATCATGGAGCGCATCCGCCGTTCCTGAGCCACGGCCGTGTCGTCACGGGCGCCGACGCCCCCAACACGCGACACGCCTGTGCAGGGGGGCGAGGAAGTCCGTGGAGGATCTGCCCACCGTCGCAGGTACTGCTACTCCAAGCCGTTCTTGCGGCGTAGCTCCGCGATCATCGCCAGGTCCTCCTCGGGCAGCTCGTACGGCTCGAGCTCTTCCAGGTACGCAGCGAACCCGTCGCTGATGCGGGTGAGGTTGCGGTGCGTCGCAGGCTCGTCCTCGTCGGCTTCCTCCTCGTGGTCCCAGAAGTGGATCGACCCGACGTCGTCTCCTCGCCACTGGATGAGAACCAGGTTCCCTCCCGGGTCTTCACCGACCGGGAGGAACTCGCTCGGGTAGCGGCCCTCGTACGCCTCCAGGCTCCGCTCCATGGATCGGTACTCGTCCTCGATACCGATCCCGTACAGGCAGTCGATGCCGAAGTCGCCGTCCGCCGTCAGGGGGTGGTGGAAGTCCGTGGTCGCCCACCCGCCGTTGACCGTGAGCAGGAACTGCCGGTACTCGTCGGGCAGCGTCACCCCCACCCGTTCCTCGAACTCCTCGAGCGCCTGCGCCGACAGCGGCGGGCCGGTGCGATCAAGCTCCAACGTCATCAGTGCCTCACTTCCTCACGGCCACGCCACCAGCGTGCCCGATAGCTGTGTGCAGGTCATTCGGGATCAGCTGCACCGTCTTCGCATCCTCGACATGATGCCAAGTCCATCCACTCAGCCTCTTCCGCCAAGAGGTCGCCGGTGCGCGAGTCCACGCGGGTCATCGGACGCTCGTAGTCCAGCAGCAGTGCCTCGTGGGCGGACCAGAACTCGGTGGTCTTCATCGCGTCGAAGTCGACCCCGCAGGCCGCCATGAAGCGCATCGCCTTGTCGATCTCGCGGGCCAGGCCCTCGTACCGGCGGTTGGCCGCGTTGGAGACGGCCCACAGCGGCCCAGCCGGGAGCGAAGTCCTCAGCACCGCCTTCACGTACCTCACCGGATCGGGCAAGCGGACGCGAACCCCTCGAGGACGAGCGCGCGTCAGACCTCCACGAGACGAGTCACATCGGGGCGGACCGGCTGCAGAATCGTCAACCACGCATCGTCGATGACGGTGACCGAGAGCTGGTAACCCATATCTGCCATGTGCTCGCGTAGTACGTCACCCCGTCGATGACCAGCAGATCGGTGCGGGCACGGTTGGTGACGCTTTCGCCCGGCTCGTCGCGGTAGGCGAAGTCGACGACCCGTTTCGGCAAGCGAACCCCGGACTCAACCAGCTGATCGACCAAGCCGGACGCCTGAACACCGGGGATGCTGCGCGCGTCCTCGGCCTCCTCGCCGACCGGGAACGAGAACGTCGACAGTTCCACCGCCCGCACACCCTTGACGCCACTCTCCGGCGCCACCACCGCACGATTGATACCGAACCCCGTGGGCTCGTGCCGGGTCTCCCAGAACTCGGGAACCGACTCCTCGTCAGCGAACCAGAACGTCCGCACCGAATGCTCCTCTCGCGACCGCACAGCGATGTGGCCAAGGATGTATTGCACCGCGTCGCAGCCGCCGGAGTCGGTACGCCGGTGTGTCAGCCGGGCAGACATCGTCGCCAGCCGCGGCGAAGGTGAGCAGCCAGTGGTGGGGCAACGCAGAGATCGCATGTGCGGCCTCGATGCGCGCAGTCGGACGACGGCTGGGGCCGCTGGACTCCGGGGCCGATCCCCACACCTCGGCCCCGGAGCCCACGGGGCCACACCTGTCTTGAATCCACTCCGTCGCACGCCCTGAAACCGAAAAAACCTCGGTCAGACCCAATGTCTGACCGAGGTTTCGTGAACCAGATCCACGACTGTCGTGAACCCGCATCTGTGTCCGAGGGGGGACTTGAACCCCCATGCCCTAATACGGGCACTAGCACCTCAAGCTAGCGCGTCTGCCAATTCCGCCACCCGGACGAGTGGTGCTGACCGGTGGTTGGGGCCACCGGGGCAACGACGAGAAACTTTACACGGGGATGCGCCCACGATGAAATCCGGGGCGGGACATAGGCTGCACCCGTGCTCGAGACCGTCACCGCGACCCGATTCGCGGTCCCCCTGCGCGAAGGGGGTTCCCTCCCCGGACTCGTCGAGGCCGACGACCTGGGGATGTACGTCGTGAAGTTCCGCGGCGCCGGCCAGGGCCTGAAGGTGCTCGTCGCCGAGATCCTCGTCGGGGAGATCGCCCGGCGCCTGGACATCCCGGTCCCCCGGCTCGCCGTCGTCGACCTGACCAAGGACATCGCCCGCTACGAGGCCGACGAGGAGGTCCAGGACCTGCTCACGGCCTCGGTCGGCACCAACCTGGGTCTGGACTACCTGCCCGGATCCTTCGGCTACGACGGATCTCGTCCGGCGACACGTGCGCAGGCGGAGCCGATCGTCTGGCTCGACGCCTTCACGGCCAACGTCGACCGGACGTGGGCCAACCCCAACCTGCTCGTGTGGGGCGGGCGCCCGTGGGCCATCGACCACGGTGCGGCCCTGTACTTCCACCACTCGTGGCGGCGGCGCGCACCCGATCCCGGGCGTTTCGCGGACCAGCCCTTCTCCGTCGAGGACCACGTCCTGCGTGACCTCACCGACGACCTGGCGGCGGTGCACGAGCGCGCCGAGGCGACCCTGGACGACGAGACCCTCAGGGGCGTCATCGACCTCGTGCCCGAGGAGTGGCTCGAGACGAGCGAGCACCTCACGACGACCGGCGCCGTGCGCTCGGCCTACCTCGAGCACCTCGTCGCCCGTCGTGACCGCCCCGACGCCTGGCTGCCCGGAGGTGGGCGATGACCCGCATGCCCTACCAGTACGTCGTGCTCCGCTGCGTCCCCGACGCCGAGCGCGAGGAGTTCATCAACGTCGGCATCGTGCTGCGCTGCCAGGCGGCGGACCACCTCGAGGCCGCGTTCGCCGTCGACCACGCCCGGCTGGCGGCCTTCGCGCCCAGCCTGGACCCGGATGAGCTCGACGCGGCGCTGCAGGTCGTCTGCGACGTCGCGGCCGGACGCGAAGGGGGCGGCCGCCCCCGCCTCGGGGACGACGGACGGCGCTTCGGCTGGCTCAGTGCGCCCCGCTCGACGGTGGTGCGGCCCGGGCCGGTGCACAGCGGCCTGACCGAGGACCCGGCGAGCGAGGTGCAACGGCTCCTCGACCGGCTCGTGCGCTAGGCCGCGTGGAGTCCGTCGAGGTGTACCTCGAGGCGGGAGTGGGTCAGGGCCGGCGGCACCGGCTCACGCGGATGCGGGATGTCGCGCCCCACCCCGAGCAGGGGTGGCGCGGGACAGGGATGGTCCTGTCCGTGGGTGGTGGTCAGGTTGACCTCGTGGGGCCGGTCGCCGGGATCGAGCCCGGTGGACGTGACAGTGGCTCGCCAGCCCCGGGCTTCCTTGTCGAGGTTGTGCCGTTCGCACAGACCCCACCCGTTGCCCGCACTGGTAGGGCCGCCGTCCGCCGCGGGGTGGGCGTGGTCGACCTGCCTGGTCTGGGCATCGCACCATGGGACGCGGCAGGTGGCGTCCCGCAGGGCGATCAGAGCGCGCAGAGCGCCGCTGTGGAACCGTTGTCGTGACTCCATCGCGACCAGGTTCCGTCCGTCCGGTGTGGTGAAGAGCCGGCGCAACCAGATCCCCGAGCTGCGCTCGTCCTCTGACTCGGCAGACTCCAACTCGTCCAGGAGGCGGGTCAGGTGCTCGCGGGCGCTGTGCGGCGGAAGGGCGCCCCATCCGGGCACCTCGACCGCCCCGTCGCCCCGGGCTCGGCGGCCCGCGCCATGCCCGGTCGCGCCATCACCCCCGGTCCCGTGGCCCGCGACTCCGCCGCCCGCATTGCCGGCCACCGGGTCGTCGTCGCCCGGGTCCCCATGGGTGGGCAGGAACGTCGTGTCGCTCATGACCAGACCGACCTCGACGGGCTGGGCCCGCCCCTCGTCCCGTCCGGACAGACGCTCCAGTGCGGTGTCGGCCATCCATGCACCCCGGCTGCGCTCGTCTGCAGCGCGCTCAGCGTCCACCTGCGAATCACCCGTCACGACGAATCGCGTCGCCTCCGCCGCAGTCAGCGACGCGTGGGCACCGACGACGTCGGTGAGCGGACCCAGGACCGAGAGCCACGCCATCCCGTCCGGCGCCGGGCGCGTGCTCACCCTGCGGGAGGCCACGGCCCTCTCGTTGCGCCTGACCACACTGGCCGGGTCGATCCCGGTGCACGCCCGGTGGGCGGCGCCCCGCAGCGCGCGGTCCCCCAACCCGGTCAGGTCCCCGGCCAGGCGGCGATCGGCCTCTCTGCGGTCCTGTGGTGACAAGCAGGTCGTCTCCTGGGCGACGAGACCCGCCCTGGACTCGCTGACCCGTCCGGCAGTCAACGCGGACATCGTCTGTGGCAGGACGGAGCACCAGGCCCGTGCCGTGGCCACGTGCCGATCGGCCTGCACCGGCGAGCACCGCCGCGCCAGAGCGACCTCGCTGCGCGCCGCGCTGTGCCGCCGACGCGCCTCGCCGCGCGTGATCTCCTCACGCACCCGAGCGGCTGACGCGTCCTGCTCCACCTGCTCCACGAAGTGCACCGTCGCCCGCGCCTGGACCGCCGAGACAGCGGACTTGATCTCCTCCGCCACCGTGACCACCTGCAGGCACTCCGCCCGGGTCAGTCCGACCACGTCCGTCAGCCCCGAGAGCCACTCACGGGTATCGCCCAACAGCTCCGCCATCCCGGGAAGACCCGCGACCACGTCGGCCGTCCCGCCCTCGGCCGCAAGACCACGCGGACTGTCGGTGTCGACTGGCACGGTCACGATCGTCCCTCCTCATGGGATGGGTTTGCTCATGGTCCATTCGAACAGGTGTTCGAGTCGATGTCAAGAGCGGCATCCTCCGAACCACCGAGTGGAGCATCTAGGGTCGGGACCATGGACTTCACACGACCGACTGCACCAGACCCCTACGAGATGCTCCCGGCCACGGCGTCCTTCGACGTCACCAGCGAGGACTTCGTCGACGGCGGGACCCTGCCCGACGCACAGGTCGCCTCCGGCGGCAACCGCAGTCCGCAGCTGTCCTGGTCCGGCGCGCCGGAGGGGACGAAGAGCTTCGCTGTCTCCTGCTTCGACCCGGACGCCCCCACTCCGGCCGGCTTCTGGCACTGGACCGTGGTCGACCTGCCCGCGGACACGACCTCGCTGCCGGCGGACGCCGGGGCCGAGGGTGGCGCGAACCTCCCCGAGGGCGCCTTCATGACCACCACCGACAACGGCACTCGGGACTTCGGCGGGGCCGCCCCGCCGGAGGGCGACATGGTGCACCGCTACTTCTTCGCTGTGCACGCCCTCGACGTCGAGCCGGGTGGTCTCGGCATCGACGGCGACGTCAGCTGCACGGTCGCGGCGTTCACCTACCTGCCACACACGCTCGGCCGGGCCGTCATCACCGGCACCTACCAGGCCTGAGCGCGGCTGCAGTCCGGCGGGGCCGTGGGCCGACGGGGCTGCGGGTCAGCGCACCCGCAGCTCCCACGCGGCCACGGCTCCCGCGGCCGCGACGTTGAGCGAGTCGACCACGCCGGTCATCGGGATCGTCACCGTGAGGTCGACCTGCCCGAGTGTCCGGCGCGCCAGCCCGTCGCCCTCGGTGCCCAGGACCAGCGCGAGGCGCTCGGGCGGGTCGGCCGACAGCTCGTCGAGCCCGACCGCGTCCGGCGCCAACGCCAGTGCCGCCACCGTGAACCCGGCCTCGCGCAGTGCCTCGATGCCGCCGGGCCACGGGTCGATCCGTGTCCACGGCACCTGGAAGACCGTGCCCATCGAGACCCGGATGGCCCGCCGGTAGAGCGGGTCGGCACACCTGGGTGTCACGAGGACGGCGTCCGTCCCCAGCGCCGCAGCAGAACGGAAGACGGCACCGACGTTGGTGTGGTCGACGACGTCCTCGATCACGAGCACGCGGCGGGCTCCGTCGAGCACCTGGGCCAGCGACGGCAGCTGCGGTCGGTGCATCGAGGCCAGCGCACCGCGGTGCAGGTTGTACCCGGTGATCCCCTCGATCACCTCCGCCGTCCCGGTGTAGACCGGGACCCCCTTCGCCTCCGCCTCCTCGACGATGTCGGCGAGGTCGGTCAACCACCGCTCCCCCATGAGGAAGGCGCGTGGTTCGTGACCGGTGGAGAGGGCGCGGCGGATGACCTTCTCGCTCTCGGCGAGGTAGAGCCCCCCGGCCGGCTCGAGGAGGCGTCGCATCTTCACGTCGGTCAGCCCGACGAAGTCGCGCAGGCGTTCGTCCCCGGGGTCGGTGATGGTGATCGGCACGGGACGAGGCTAGAGCAGGGTGCGGAGGATGACGCCGAGGCTGGCCACGACGCAGAAGGCCAGGACGACCCGGCGCAGGGCCCTCGCGTCCAGCCGCGAGCGCACCGGCCCCGCCAGCAGGTGCCCCGCGACGACGAAGGGCCACCACGTGACCCCGGCCCGCAGCTGCTCGGCGCTCACCTGACCGGCCAGGGCCAGTCCCGCGAGGCTCACGCCCGTCCCGACGATGAAGAAGACGGCCAGGGTGGCGCGCAGGCGGTGCGGTGGTTCGTGCTGCATCGCCAGCGCCATGAAGGGGCCACCGATCGACGCGGCGGTCCCGGAGACCCCGCTGATGCCCCCAGCGGTCAGCATGCTGCCCCTGGTGGGCCGGATGTCCACGGCCCTGACCGAGACGGCCACGGTGACCAGGATGAGCACCCCGACGAGCAGGGCGATGGCGTCGGCGGAGGTCACGGCCACGATGACGATGCCCAGGGGTGTGGCCAGCAGGCGGGCCACGAGGGACCAGCCGAGCGGCTGCCAGGAGATCTCCCGCGGTCCGCTCGCGAGCTGCACGAAGGGCAGGAAGATCGCGCACACCATCAACGACACCGGCATCAGCTGCGGCTCGACCACGACGACCAGCGGCGCCGAGACGACCGCGATGCCGAAGCCGATCGAGGACTGGACGAACGCTCCGATCCCCACGGCCATCCCGAGAGCGAGGATCGTCGGGTCGAGCCAGGCCGTCACGGGAAGAAGACGAACTTGACGAGGCCGACGAGACCGACGACGACGATGACGGCGCGCAGGACGTTCGGCGCCAGCCGCCGGCCGTAGCGGGCCCCGAGGACACCGCCGATGATCGCGCCGACGGCGACGAGACCCGCGATCCGCCAGTCGACGAGGTCGGGCTCGACGATGATGAAGACGAGGGACGCGACGGCGTTGACGATGGTGCCCAGGACGTTCTTCAGCCCGTTGAGCGCCTGCAGCCGCTCCGTCGACAGCGCCGAGAGCAGACCGATGAGGATGACTCCCTGCGCCGCGCCGAAGTAGCCGCCGTACACGCCGGCCAGGAGCACCCCCGCCATGAGGGCCGCGACCTGCCAGACGGGGACCCTGCCGCCCTCGTGGTGGTGTCGCCTGGCCCAGGCGGACAGTCGCGGGCCGAGGACGACGAGCAGGATGCCGATGGCGATGAGCACGGGGACGACCGTGGCGAAGGCCTCCGGCGGGAGCACGAGCAGGAGCAGGGCGCCGATGATGGCGCCGAGGACCGACATGGGGATCAGCTGGGCGACCTTGCGTCCCATGCCCTTCATCTCGGGCAGGTAGCCGATCGTCCCGCTGATGCCGCCGGCGACGAGGCCGACGGAGTTGGAGATGTTGGCCGTCAGGGGCGGCACGCCGAGCACGAGCAGCGTCGGGAAGGTCACGAGCGTGCCGGACCCCACGAGGGTGTTGATGCCGCCCGCCCACACGGCAGCGAGCACCACTGCACCGATCTCGAGCCAGGACACCCGGTCACCCTAGACCGCGTGGACCACGGAGGCGGCGCCGGTCCGCCTGTCAGCCCCGCGCGCCGGTCCGCCTGTCAGCCCCGCGCACGGGAGGACCAGCGCTGCCCGTGCTGCTCCAGCACGAGGTCGAGGCCGAAGGTCTCCGAGAGGTTGGCCTCGGTCAGCGTCAGCTCGATGGGCCCCTGGGCGACGACGCGGCCCTCGCGCAGCATGAGCACGTCGGTGAAGTTCGGCGGGATCTCCTCGACGTGGTGGGTCACCATGACCACCGCGGGCGCCTCGAGGTCGGCGGCGATCTCGCCGAGCCGGGCGACGAGGTCCTCCCGGCCGCCGAGGTCGAGCCCGGCGGTCGGCTCGTCGAGGAGCATCAGCTCGGGGTCGGTCATCAGGGCCCGCGCGATCTGCACGCGCTTGCGCTCCCCCTCCGACAGCGTCCCGAAGGGCCGCTCGGCCAGGTGCGCCACCCCGAGCACGTCGAGCAGCTCACGGGCGCGTCCGTGGTCGAGGTCCTCGTAGGACTCCCGCCACCGGCCGACGACTCCCCACGAGGCGGTGACGACGACGTCCTGGACCCTCTCCCCCTTCGGGATCCGCTCGGCGAGCGCCGCCGAGGACAGGCCGATCCGCGGACGCAGGTCGAACACGTCGACGGTGCCGAGCACCTCGCCGAGGATGCCGACGACACCGCTCGTCGGATGCATGCGGGCGGCGGCGAGCTGGAGGAGGGTGGTCTTGCCGGCTCCGTTGGGGCCGAGGATGACCCAGCGTTGCCCCTCCTCGACCTCCCAGTCGACGTCGGCGAGCAGCGTGGTGGCGCCACGCACCACGGTGGCACCGGCGAGGGCGAGGACATCACTCATGCCCCGACCCTAACCGCCGGTCCCTATCATCGGTGAGATGCACGAACTGCCCGCTTCCGTCCGTGTCGCCCTGTGGGTCACCCACGCCTGGGCCGACGGCACGAGGATGCCCGATGCCCTCCGGCGGGCGCTGCCGGACGTCGACCACACCGAGGGCCTGCGCGAGCAGCTCGACCTGTGGCGCGACCTCGGCGAGGCGGCCGTGCTCGTCGCCCTCCCCGGTCCCGGGCACACCGCCGGTCTGCCCCGGTGCGGGCCTGTCGCCACCGAGGCTGCGGTCGAGGCGGGCGAGGCCCTCTTCGTGCCCGGTCTGGGCGGCATGCTCGTGCCGGAGCACTCCTCGTACGGCTCCGCGGGCGCCACGGCGCACCGGATCGACTGGGTGGCCCACGACTCCGACCCGGTGCCGGTCCACCGGATCGAGGCGCTCGACCACTCCCAGCTCGAGCGCCACCTGCGCCAGCGGGTGCTCGCCGCCGTCGACGACCTCGAGGACATCGACGGTCGGCCGTGGTCGAGCGACATCGCCCACGACCTCGTCGACGACCGCCTCGGCGCCGACTGGGCCCTGCCGCCGCAGCTCCCCGACCGGGCGCGCAGCGTCATCGGGATGGCGGCCACCCTCTCCGTCGCCGCCACGCTCGGCCTGGAGCACTCCGGCGCGCTCTCCGCGGCCCACGAGCACACGCGCGCGAGTGCCCTGCGCTCCCTGCACCGGGACGCCGAGCGGACGCTCGCCGACGCGACCAACGCCGCCTGCGCCACCTTCGCCGGCTGGGTGCCCACGCGGTGACGGGCGTCCGGGAGCTGCGGACCGCGCGGTTGCGGTTGCTCCCGGTACGCCCGCACGCGGCAGGAGGCCCGTGACTTCTGGACGCCGCGCATCCCGGGCCCGCAGTGGATCGGCCACCTCGACTCCGGTCCGGTGGGCTGGTGGGCGCTGTGGCCGCGCGAAGGGGGCCGGGTCCGTCGTCGAGGACCCCCTGCCGGGGGCCGAGCTCGGCGAGGTCATCGCCGAGGTCACCCGTCAGGAGTGGTCGAGCACCGAGGCGTAGACCTGCATCGTGCGGTCACCGATACTCGCCCAGGAGAACTGCTCCACCGCGCGCTGCCGGCCCGCGGCACCCCGCGCGGCGGCGCGCTGCGGGTCGGCGAGCGCCTCGGTGAGCGCAGCCGCGAGGTCACGCTCGAAGACCGCGGTGTCCACGGGCGTCCCGGTCCCGTCCTGCACCTGCTCGATGGGCACCAGCCACCCGGTCCCGCCGTCGACGACGACCTCGGGGATCCCACCGGTGGCGGTCGCGACGACGGGCAGCCCGCACGCCATCGCCTCGAGGTTGACGATGCCGAGCGGCTCGTAGACCGAGGGGCAGGCGAAGACCGTCGCCGAGGTCAGCAGGGCGATCACCTCGTGCCGCGGCAGCATCTCCGGGATCCAGACGACCCCGTCGCGCTCCCGGCGCAGGTCGGCGATGAGCCCCTCGACCTCGGCGAGCAGCTCCGAGGTGTCCGGCGCCCCGGCGCACAGGACGAGCTGGACGTCCGCGGGCAGGTCCTTCGCCGCGCGGAGCAGGTGCGGCAGACCCTTCTGCCGGGTGATCCGCCCGACGAAGACGACGGACGGACGCTCGGGGTCGACCCCGTGCCGACGCACGACGTCGAGGTCCTCCCCGGGCTGCCACAGCTGCGAGTCGATGCCGTTGTGCACCACGTGCACCCGCGCCGGGTCGATGGCCGGATAGCTGCGCAGGATGTCCGCACGCATCCCCGCACTGACGGCGATGACCGCGGAGGCGGACTCGTAGGCGGAGCGCTCCACCCACGAGGAGAGCCGGTAGCCACCGCCGAGCTGCTCGGCCTTCCACGGCCGCAACGGCTCGAGGCTGTGCGCGGACACGATGTGCGGGACGCCGTGCAGGAGCGAGGCGGTGTGCCCGGCGAAGTTCGCGTACCAGGTGTGGCTGTGCACCAGGTCCGCACCGCCGCAGTCCGCGGCCATGGCGAGGTCGACACCCATCGTCGTCAACGCCGCGTTGGCCCCCGACAGGGTGTCCGGCTCTCGGTAGGCGGTCGTCCCCACTTCGTCCCGGGGCTCGCCGAAGCAGCGCACCCGCACGTCCGTGTCGCCGCGCTCGCGCAGGGCGCGGCTGAGCTCCGCCACGTGGACCCCCGCACCGCCGTAGATCGCCGGAGGGTATTCCTTGGTCAGGATGTCGACGCGCACCTGCACAGCGTAGGCCTGAACCGAGTAGGTTCGGCGGTGAGCGAAGGGAGTGTGTCCGATGCCTGGTGGAAAGCACCCGAAGGTCCTTGCGATCGTCCTCGCCGGTGGCGAGGGCAAGCGCCTGATGCCGCTCACGGCGGATCGGGCCAAGCCGGCGGTGCCCTTCGGGGGCATCTACCGCCTCGTCGACTTCGCGCTGAGCAACGTCGTCAACTCCGGCTACGCGAAGATCATCGTGCTCACCCAGTACAAGTCGCACAGCCTCGACCGGCACGTCAGCCAGGCCTGGCGGCTGGCCTCGCCGCTGGGGCACTACGTCGCGCCCGTGCCGGCCCAGCAGCGCCGCGGCAAGAGCTGGTACACGGGCAGTGCGGACGCGATCTACCAGTCCTTCAACGCGATCGTCGACGAGCGACCCGAGCTCGTGGTCGTCGTCGGGGCCGACCACGTCTACCGGATGGACTTCTCCGACATGGTCACCCAGCACCGCGAGTCGGGCGCGGACTGCACGGTGGCCGCGATCCGGCAGCCGATCGAGCAGGCGGGCCAGTTCGGGGTCATGGAGGTCGGCGAGGACGGACGTCGCATCACCGCCTTCCGGGAGAAGCCGAGCGACGCGCAGGGGCTGCCCGACGCGCCGCACGAGGTGTTCGCGTCGATGGGCAACTACGTCTTCAGCACCGAGGCACTCATGGACGCGATCCGCGCCGACGCCGAGACCGAGTCCACGCACGACATGGGCGGCGACATCGTGCCCGCCTTCGTCGAGCGCGGCAGCGCGTACGCCTACGACTTCGCGGACAACACCGTCCCCGGGTCCACCGACCGCGACCGGGGCTACTGGCGCGACGTCGGCACCATGGACAGCTACTTCGACGCGCACATGGACCTGACCTCAGTCCTGCCGGTCTTCAACCTCTACAACTACGACTGGCCGATCAACACCCACCAGGGTGCCTTCCCCCCGGCGAAGTTCGTCCACGCGGACGGTGAACGCGCCGGCGGGGCGACGAACTCGATCGTCTCCCCCGGCGTCGTCGTCTCCGGGGGCCACGTGGACAACTCGGTCCTCTCCCCCGGCGTCTTCGTCCACTCCTACAGCTCGATCAGCGACAGCGTCCTCCTCGACGGGGTCGACATCGGTCGGCACGCCCGGCTGGAGCGGGTCATCGTCGACAAGGGCGTGCGCGTGCCCGACGGGATGCACCTGGGTGTCGACGCCGAGGCGGACCGGGCACGCGGGCTGCACGTGACTGCATCAGGGATCACAGTCGTCGGCAAGGGACACGTCTTCGACGAGACCTAGACTGCGGCGCATGACTCCACTGCCCGGCGAGGGCCCGATCGCCGTCGTCCTCGACGTCGACTCCACCCTCATCCAGGACGAGGTCATCGAGCTGATCGCCGACCACGCGGGCACCCGTGAGGAGGTCACGGCCGTCACCGAGGCCGCCATGCGGGGCGAGCTGGACTTCACCGGGAGCCTGCACGCGCGGGTCGCGACCCTCGAGGGCCTGTCGGCGACGGTCCTCGACCAGGTGCGTGCAGCCGTGCGGCTCACCCCCGGCGCACGCACCCTCGTCACGACGCTCACCGAGGCCGGCCACGTCGTGGGGATCGTCAGCGGCGGCTTCATGGAAGTCGTCGCCCCACTCGCCGAGCAGCTGGGCATCGAGACCCTCAGGGCCAACACCCTCGAGGTGGTCGACGGGCACCTCACCGGGGCCGTGCTCGGAGACGTCGTGGACCCGACGACGAAGGCCGACTTCCTCACCCGCCTGGCGGCCGGGGCGGGCATCGACATGGACCGCACGGTCGCGGTCGGTGACGGCGCGAACGACCTGCAGATGATGGCCGCCGCCCATCTGGGCATCGCCTTCTGCGCCAAGCCCACCGTCCGCGAGCACGCCGACGTCGCCGTCGACGAGCGGGACCTTCGGCGGATCCTCGAGCTGCTCGGTATCGATCCCCTGCCCCAGGCGGACGACGAGGGTGGCCACCCTCTCGCGTGAGTGGGGCGGGCTAGAGACCCATCGCGTGCACGCCGCCGTCGACGTGCAGGATCTCCCCCGTCGTGGCGGGGAACCAGTCGGACAGCAGCATCGTGCACGCCTTGGCGGTGGGCACCGGGTCGCCGACGTCCCAGCCGAGCGGTGCGCGGTCGTCCCAGTTCTCCTCGAACTGCTCGAAGCCGGGGATCGACTTCGCGGCCGTGGTCTTGATCGGGCCGGCGGCGACGAGGTTGCAGCGCACGCCCTTCGGTCCGAGGTCGCGCGCGAGGTAGCGGTTGGTCGACTCGAAGGCCGCCTTGGCCACGCCCATCCAGTCGTAGACCGGCCAGGCATAGGAGGCGTCGAAGGTCAGGCCCACGACCGAACCACCCTCGGCCATCCGCGGCAGCGCGGCGACGGCCAGCGCCTTGAGCGAGAAGGCGGAGACGTGGACCGCGGTCGCGACGTCCTCCCAGTCGGCCTCGAGGAAGTTGAAGGCACCCTCGGGCGCGAACCCGATCGAGTGCAGCACCCCGTCGAGCGTCTCGGCGTGCTCGCCGACACGGTCGGCAAGGGCCGCGAGGTCCTCGTCGCTGGTGACGTCGAGCTCGATGACCGGCGCCTCCTGCGGCAGACGCTTGGCGATCGAGCGGGTGATCTTCATGGTCCGGCCGAAGCTGGTCAGGATCACCTGCGCCCCCTGCTCCTGCGCGAGCTTCGCGACGTGGAAGGCGATCGAGGACTCCATGAGGACGCCCGTGATGAGGAAGGTCTTGCCGGTGAGCATCTGCTGCCTTTCGTCAGGTGGTGTGTCGGACGCGAGCCCGGTTAGTGGCCCATGCCGAGGCCGCCGTCGACGGGGATGACCGCGCCGGAGACGTAGCCCGCGTCGTCGGAGGCGAGGAAGGAGACCGCCCCGGCGACCTCCTCCGCCTGCCCGTAGCGCTTGGCCGGGATGGCGGCCTGGTACTCGGCGCGGGTGTTCTCGGGGAGCTCGGCCGTCATGTCGGTCTCGATGAAGCCGGGCGCGACGACGTTGGCGGTGATGCCCCGGGCACCGAGCTCCCGGGTCATCGACCGCGCCATCCCGACGAGCCCCGACTTCGATGCGGCGTAGTTGGCCTGCCCCGGCGAGCCGTACAGCCCGACGACGCTCGAGAGCAGGATGACCCGCCCGAAGCGCGCCTTGACCATCGCGGTCGCCGCCCGGCGCACGCAACGGAAGGTGCCGTGCAGGTTGGTGTCGACGACGGAGGAGAAGTCGTCGTCGGACATGCGCATCAGCAGGGTGTCCTTGGTGATCCCCGCGTTGGCGACGAGCACCTCGACGTCCCCGCCGAGCCGCTCCTTCGCCTCCGCGAAGGCGGCGTCGACCGAGTCGCTGTCGGTGATCTCGCAGGCCACGACGTCCAGGCCCTCGACGGGGTCGCCGGACCGGGAGGTCACGACGACACGGTGGCCGTCGGACTGCATCCGACGGGCGATCGCCTCACCGATCCCCCTGTTGCCCCCGGTCACGAGCACGCGGCGCGCTGTCATCGCCTCTCCTTCGTCGTCATCCCTCTGTGGGTCACATCACGTCGGGATCGACGCTAGAGCACTACCGCCGGGTAGCCGGCAACGGGTCCGGCCCACGGACGTGCACACACCGTGCGGGCGTACCCTTGGAGACGTGCCACGACCTGCCGTCCCGTCGATCACGACTGCCCCGGTCACCCTCCGGGAGGAGCAGTCCGGGCGGATGCGCCAGTACCTGTGGACCATGGCCCTGCGCACCGCCTGCTTCATCGGCGCCTACTTCTTCGAGGGCTGGCTGCGCTGGACCTGCGTCGCCCTCGCCGTGGTCCTGCCGTACGTCGCCGTCGTCCTCGTCAACGCGGTCCGACCGCGGGGCGTCGCCGAGATCGACACCCCCGCCGGGCAGCACCGGCAGCGCCAGCTGGAGTCGCGATGAGCGAGGAGCTGGTGTGCAGCCGCAAGGCCTGCCGACAGCAGGCCACCCGCGCGGTGCTGTGGCGCAACCCGCGCATCCACGACGAGACCCGCCAGAAGGTGTGGCTCGCCTGCGACGAGCACGAGCCCGTCCTGCGTGACCACCTGTCGGTGCGCGGCTTCCCGGTCCGCACCTGCGGGATCGACGAGATCCCGGCCGACGCCGGCTGATGCTGCGCGTCCTCCTGACCCCGAGATGGCTCGGGTGGCTCGCCCTCGCCGCCGTGGTGGCCATCGTGTGCACCCTGCTCGGCCAGTGGCAGTGGTCCCGGTACGAGGACAAGGCGGCCCGGGCCGACCGCATCGAGGCGCACTACGAGGCCGACCCCGTGCCCGCCGACGAGGTCCTCACGCAGGAGCGCCTCCCGACCGAGCGGCAGTGGACGAGGGTCACGGCCTCCGGCGAGTACCTCCCCGACGAGCAGCTGCTCGTGCGCAACCGCCCGCTCGAGGGGACCTACGGGTACGAGGTGCTCGTCCCCCTTCGCCTCGAGGGCGGGGAGCTGCTGGTCGTCGACCGGGGCTGGGTGCGCAACAGTCCGAAGGGGGCCGATGTCGCCCCCGAGGTCCCCTCGCCGCCGCAGGGCCCGGTGACGATCACCGGCTGGGCTCTGCAGGGCGAGCCCGACCTCGGCCGGGACCTGCCCGCCGGGCAGGTCGCCAGCATCCACCTGCCGGAGGTCGCCGATCGCGTCGGCGGGCCCGTCCTGGGCGGCTACGTCTCCCTCCAGTCCGAGGACCCCTCCGTGGAGCGCCCGGCCCCGCTCGAGGTCCCCGACACCGGGACCGGGCCGCACCTGGCCTACGCGATCCAGTGGTGGCTCGTCGGGCCGGCCGTCCTCGTCCTCTACGTCGTGGCGCTGCGCCGCGAGGCGGGCGTGGGCGGGACCCGCGCCCCCCGGGAGAAGAAGGTGCGCATCTGGGACGAGGAGGACGGCTGACCCGTCAGCGGGCGACCTCGATGCTGTCCGGCTCCTCGACGGCCGGCCCGTCGTACTGCGTCGCGTAGAGCGTGGCGTAGAGCCCGCCCTGCCCGAGCAGCTGCTCGTGGGTGCCGCGCTCGACGATGCTGCCCTGGTCGACGACGAGGATCTGGTCGGCCGCACGGATCGTCGACAGCCGGTGGGCGATGACGATGGCGGTGCGCCCCTCGAGCGCGGTGTCGAGGGCCCGCTGCACGGCCACCTCGGACTCGCTGTCGAGGTGCGCGGTGGCCTCGTCGAGGATGATCACGCCGGGTGACTTCAGCAGCAGCCGCGCGATGGCGAAGCGCTGCTTCTCGCCGCCGGACAAGCGGTGGCCGCGATCCCCGACGATGGTGTCCAGACCGGCCGGCAGCGCCGCGACGAGCGGGAGGACCTGCGCCGCGTCGAGCGCCGCGAGCATCTCCTCCTCGGTCGCCTCCGGACGGGCGTACGCGAGGTTGCCGCGGATCGTGTCGTGGAAGAGGTGCGCCTCCTGGGTGACCATGCCGACGGTGTCGCCGACCGACTCCAGCGTCGCCTCCCGCAGGTCCACTCCCCCGATGCGCACGGCGCCGTCGGTCGGGTCGTAGAAGCGCGTGACGAGCGAGGTGATCGTGCTCTTGCCGGCGCCGCTCGGACCGACGAGCGCGATGAGCTGCCCCGGCTCCGCGCGCAGGTCCACGCCCCGCAGGACGGGTCCCCCGCCCTCGCGGTCCCCCGTCCGGCCCCCGTCGAGGGAGAGCAGGGAGATCTCGTCGGCACCCGGGTAGGTGAAGTGGACGTCGTCCAGCTCCACCGACAGCGCCTCCCCCCGCGGGAGGGGGCGGGCGTCGCGCGCCTCGGTGATGCTCGAGGGCATGTCGAGCAGCTCGAAGAGGCGGGCGAAGGAGACCAGCGCCGTGAGGATGTCGATGTGCACGTTGGAGATCGCCGTCAGCGGCCCGTACAGACGGGCCAGCAGCGCAGCGAGGGCCAGCAGGGTACCGACGGTCATCGTGCCCTCGACGGCCATGATGCCGCCGAAGCCGTAGACCATCGCCGTCGCCAGCGAGGCCAGCGCGGTGATGGTGACGAAGAAGAAGGCGCGGTTGACGGCGATCCGCACGCCGATGTCGCGCACCCTCGCCGCGCGCACGTCGTACTCGGCCACCTCGCGGGCGGGACGGCCGAAGATCTTCACCAGCAGGGCACCGGCGACGTTGAACCGCTCGGTCATCTGGGTGCCGAGCTCGGCGTTGAGGTTCATCTGCTCGCCGGAGAGCGCGGCCAGGCGCCGGCCCATCCACTTCGCGGGGAGGATGAAGAAGGGCACGAGCACGAGGGCCGCGACCGTCAGCCGCCAGGACAGGGAGAACATCGCGGCGAGGATGAGCACGAGCGAGATGACGTTGCTGACCACGGAGGAGAGCACCGTGGTGAAGGCCTGCTGTGCCCCGATGACGTCGTTGTTGAGGCGGCTGACGAGCGCGCCGGTCTGGGCCCGGGTGAAGAAGGCGATCGGCTGGTGCAGCACGTGCTCGAAGACCTGGGTGCGCATGTGGTGGATCAGGCCCTCGCCGATGCGGGCCGACAGCCACCGCTGCACGAGGGTCGTCACCGCCTCGACGAGCGCCATGGCGGCGACGAGCAGCGAGAGGGTGATGACGACCTGGCGGTTCTGCGGGGTCACCCCGTCGTCGATGAGGCGCTGCAGCAGGAGCGGCACCGCGACGACGGTCACGGAGCCGAGGGCGACGAGGACGAGGAAGGCGATGATCGTGCGCGTGAAGGGCTTGGCGTAGCCGAGCACCCGACGGGCCGTGCCGGGCGGCAACGGGGTCGAGACGACGTCGTCGCCGCGGCTCATGGACCGCATGAGCCCCCACGCGTTGTTCATCGACATCCGTCGGTCTCCTCCCGCGTCGCCTGCTCCCGGGAGCGTCAACCACCGCATCGTCCCGGGGATTCCCCCGGGGCCATGGTCTCAGGCCAGGACGCGGTGCAGGACGAGGTCGGCGACGGCGCGGGTGTCGGTCAGCCCACCCCGGACGAAGGGGGCTCCCCCTTCGTCGGCGAAGGCCGCCGCCTTGTCGTGGAGGACGCCCTCGGCGAGGACGACCGGCACCACCGTGCGGCCGGTCGCCGCGCCCGTGCGGGGTGCTGCCAAGGTGGTCGTGGTCCACGTGGGCCGGTTGCCGGAGGCGACGAGGCGGGCCAGGCCGGCTGCCGCCTCACCGGAGCTCGACCCCCGGCGACGAGGAGGGTCGGCGCCGACGGGTCGTGGCCGGCGCCGGACAGACGCTCCTCGACCGCCTCGAGCAGGAGGGGTGCCCACCCAGCGCCGGGACGGTGCGGACCCGGGCGCCGTGGGCGGCGAGCTCCCGCGCGGCTGCCGGGACGTCGACCCGTGAGTGGAAGGCGGGGGTCAGGAGCAGGGGCAGCAGGGTCACCTCGCCCGAGAGGCCACGCGCCAGCTCGTGGGGACGGGTGCCGTACTCCTCGATGTAGGCCAGGTGGGTCGGTCCGCGACCGGCCTCCGCCAGGGGGACAGCGACCCGCTCCCGCAGGCGCTCGAGGGCGAGGGCGTGCCGCGGGTCCGGGGAGCCGTGGGCCAGCAGGACGGTCGTCATGCCCGCCGGCTCACGTGTGCAGCCCGCACTCCACCTTGTCCTGCCCGGACCAGCGACCGGCGCGGGGGTCCTCGCCCTCGGCGACCGGCCGGGTGCACGGGGCGCACCCGATCGAGGCGTAGCCACTCTGGCGAAGGGGGTTGAGGAACACCTCCTCGTCGGCGACGAAACGATCGACGTCCTCCTGCGTCCAGCCGGCGAGCGGGTTGATCTTGACCATGCCCCGCGCCTCGTCCCAGCCCACGACGGCGATGTCGGTGCGGGTGGGTGCGTCCTCGCGGCGCATCCCGGTCACCCAGGCGTCGCGGTCGGCCAGCGCCCGGTTGAGCGGCTCGACCTTGCGCATCGCGCAGCAGGCATTGGGGTCCCGGTCGTGCAGTCGCGGACCGTGCTCGGCGTCCTGCTGCGCGACGGTCAGAAGCGGCAGGATGGTGCGGATGCGCACCGGGAGCATCTCCTGGAAGGCGTCCCGGGTGCCCAGGGTCTCGGCGAAGTGGTACCCGGTGTCGAGGAAGAACACGTCCGTGCCGCTCAGCGTCGTGCCGACGAGGTGCACCAGGACCTCGTCCCCCATCGAGCTGGCGACGGTCAGGCCGGCGCCGAAGGTCTCGTCGGCCCAGGTGAGCGCCCGGCGGGCGAGCTCCACCCTGCCTTCGTGGGTCCCGGACAGCTCGGCCTCGAGCGCGGCGAATCGGTCGCGACCCGCATCGGCCTGGTCGCGGAGGTGACCGGTGGCCGTGGTCGTCATCGCAGGTCGTCCTCGTCGGCGCGACGTGCCCAGGAGTGGAAGGACTCGTCCGGCTCGCGCTGGTCGAGGTAGGTGCGGGCGAGCCGCTCGATGTAGTCGGGCAGGTCCTCGGCCGCGACCTTCAGGGCCCGGGTCTTGCGCGCCAGCGCGGTGTCCTCGGCCAACGAGCCCCCGAGCAGGACCTGGAAGACCTCCTGGTAGGAGCCGTCGGCCTTCTGGTCGATCATGCCCTTCAGACCGACGTCGCCGACCTGGCTGCGGGCGCAGGCGTTGGGGCAGCCGTTGATGTGGATGCTGAAGGGGATGTCGATGTGCGGCAGGCGCTTCTCCAGCTCCTCGACCGTCCAGCGTGCGCGCTCCTTGGTGTCGGTCAGGGCGAGCTTGCAGTACTCCAGCCCCGTGCAGGCCAGGACGTTGCGGCGCCACTCGCTCGGGTGGACGACGAGGTCGATCCCACGCAGGTCCTGCGCGAGCTGGTCCGCCTCCTGCGGCGGGACGTCGAGGACGAGGACCTTCTGGTGGGGGGTGAAGCGGATGCGCCGGCTCCCGACGCCCTCGGCGAGCTCGACCAGCCGGACCAGCTTGTCGCCACTCATCCGGCCGGCGATCGGCGCCGCCCCGACCCACACGCGACCGTCCTGCTGCTCGTGGATCCCGACGTGGTCGCGGCGCGTACCCGGAGCGACCGTCGCCGCCGGTCCGTCGAGGAGACGGCGACCGAGGTAGTCGTTCTCCAGCACCTCGCGGAACTTCTGCGCCCCCCAGTCCTTGACGAGGAACTTCAACCTCGCCTTGTTGCGCAGCCGGCGGTAGCCGTGGTCGCGGAAGATCGAGGTGACGCCCTCCCAGACGGCGGGCACCTCCTCCGACGGGACCCACACGCCCAGACGCTGGGCAAAGATCGGCTGGACCGACAGCCCGCCGCCGACCCAGACGTCGAAGCCCGGTCCGTGCTCGGGGTGGTGGACGCCGACGAAGGAGATGTCGTTGATCTCGTGGGCGATGTCATGGACCGGGGAGCCGGAGATGGCGGTCTTGTACTTACGCGGCAGGTTGGAGAACTCGGGGTTCCCGATCCACCGACGCTTGATCTCCTGCATCGCGCTCGTGCCGTCGACGATCTCGTCCTTCTCCACCCCGGCCACGGGCGAGGCGATGATGGTGCGGGGGCAGTCGCCGCAGGCCTCCGTCGAGCCCAGGTCGACCGCCTCGAGTCGCCGCCAGATCTCGGGGACGTCCTCGATCCGCACGTTGTGCAGCTGGATGTTCTGCCGGTCGCTGATGTCGGCGCTGCCCTCGGCGAAGTCATTGCTGATGTCGGCGATGGTGCGCACCTGCTGCGTGGTCAGCTGGCCGCCGTCGCTGCGCACCCGCATCATGAAGCGATTGTCGGAGATGTCCTCCTCGCCGGTGTGCGTGCCGTCGAGGCCGGGCTTGCGCTGCGTGTACAGGCCCATCCACCGGAAGCGACCGGTGAGGTCGTCGTGCGCGATCGAGTCGAAGCCCTGCTTCGAGTACACGTCGATGATCCGCTGGCGGACGTTGAGCGCGTCGTCCTCCTGCTTGAACGCCTCGTTGTGGTTCAGCGGGGTCCGGTCGCCGTCGGCCCAGGCGCCGGTGGCCTTGGTGCGGGTGGGGCGGGTCGTCACAGTCACGACGCCTATCCTACGGCGTCACTTATGCAATCCATAACCCATGGTTATGGTTGTCTCACCGACTGGGCGATGCCCCTCAGGCCAGGGTCACCAGGTCGCGGTAGTCGGCGTTCCAGAAGTCCTCGATCCCGTCGGGCAGCAGCAGGATCCGCTCCGGCTGCAGCGCGTCGACGGCACCCTCGTCGTGGGTGACGAGGACGACGGCGCCCTTGAAGGACGCCAGCGCGCCGAGGATCTCCTCCCGGCTGGCCGGGTCGAGGTTGTTCGTCGGCTCGTCGAGGAGCAGGACGTTGGCGCTGGAGACGACGAGCAGGGCGAGGGACAGGCGCGTCTTCTCCCCGCCGGAGAGGACCCCCGCCGGCTTCTCGACGTCGTCGCCGGAGAAGAGGAAGGACCCCAGCACCTTGCGCACGTCGGTCTCGCCGAGGTCCGGTGCGGCGGACTTCATGTTGGCCAGCACGGTCCGGTCGACGTCGAGGTTCTCGTGCTCCTGCGCGTAGTAGCCGAGCTTGAGCCCGTGCCCGGGCTCGACCTGCCCCGTGTCGGGGGTGTCCACGCCGGCGAGCATCCGCAGCAGCGTCGTCTTGCCCGCACCGTTGAGCCCGAGCACCACGACCTTGCTCCCCCGGTCGATCGCCAGGTCGACGTCGGTGAAGATCTCCTGGCTGCCGTAGGAGCGGGACAGGCTCGAGGCGCGAAGGGGGGTCCGCCCGCAGGGAGCCGGGTCCGGGAAGCGCAGCTTGGCCACCTTGTCGTTGACCCGCTCACCCTCGACACCCGCGAGCATCTTCTCGGCACGCTTGATCATCTGCTGGGCCGCAGTGGCCTTCGTGGCCTTGGCGCGCATCTTGTCCGCCTGCTGCAGCAGGGCGTCGGCCTTCTTCTGCGCGTTCTGCAGCTCACGCCTGCGACGGCGCTCGTCGGTCTCGCGCTGCTGGAGGTAGTTGCGCCACCCCATGTTGTAGATGTCGAGCTCGCACCGGTTGGCGTCGAGGTGGAAGACGCGGTTGACGACGACCTCGAGCAGCTCGACGTCGTGGCTGATGATGATCAGCCCGCCCTTGTAGTTCTTCAGGTGCTCGCGCAGCCACGCGATGGAGTCGGCGTCGAGGTGGTTGGTCGGCTCGTCGAGCAGCAGGGTCTCGTTGCCGGAGAAGAGGATCCGAGCCAGCTCCACCCGTCGCCGCTGACCACCGGAGAGGGTCTCGAGCGTCTGGTCGAGACGGTCCTCGTCGATCCCGAGGGCCGACGCCATGCTCGCCGCCTCCGACTCGGCCGCGTAGCCACCGACGGCCTCGAACTCCTCCTGCAGCCGCGCGAAGCGGGACATCGCCCGCTCCTGGGTCTCCGTGTCGGCGCTGGCCATCCGCTGCTCCGCGGTGCGGCGGTCGGTGACGATGCGGTCGAGGCCGCGCGCGGAGAGGATGCGCTCGCGGGCCGTGACGCTCAGGTCGCCCGTGCGCGGGTCCTGCGGCAGGTAGCCGATCCCCCCACCGGAGGTGACCTCGCCCGAGGCCGCCTGCCCCTGACCGGCGAGCACCTTCGTCAGGGTCGTCTTGCCGGCACCGTTGCGCCCGACGAGGCCCACCCGGTCACCCGGCGCGACCCGGAAGGTCGCGCCCTCGAGAAGGATCCGGGAGCCAGCGCGCAGCTCGATCCCGGTTGCTGTGATCACGGGTGGTTCTCCTGCAGATGTCGAAGGGGGGTCGGCGGCTAGTGTAGGTCGCGGACCAGCGGGTTCCCGCATCCGTTCGTCGACCCCGGACCATGCCGCGTGGAGGCCTGCTGATGAGCATCAACGACAACGCCTCGCTCGACACCTCGCGGATGGGCGGGGGCGGCGGTCGCACGGGAGGCCGCGGTCCGATGCTCGCCGGCGGTGGTGGTGCCCTCGGCCTGGTCGTCGCGGTCATCCTCGTCCTCACCGGCAACGGCGACGTGCTCACCTCGGGTGGTGACGGCCAGCCCACCGCCGGCGGTGACGACCGCCTCACGCACAAGTGCCGGACCGGCGCGGACGCCGCCCAGGACCGGGAGTGCCTCATGGTGCTCGGGGAGAACAGCCTGCACGACTTCTGGAGCAGCCAGCCCGACCTCGCCCGCGACCTGTCCGAGGCCGGTGCGGACTTCCGCGGTCCGCGCCAGGTCGTGGTCTACCGGGGCCGGACGCAGTCGCAGTGCGGGACCGCGAGCAACCAGATCGGGCCCTTCTACTGCCCACTCGACGAGTCCATCTTCATCGACACCGACTTCTTCGACCTGATGGAGCGCCGGCTCGGCGCCGAGGACGGCACGCTCGCGGAGCTGTATGTCCTCGCCCACGAGTACGGGCACCACGTCGAGAACGTCTACGGGGTGCTCGAGGAGGCGCAGAAGGACCCGCAGGGACCCTCCTCGGGGGCGGTGCGGGTGGAGCTCATGGCCGACTGCTTCGCCGGGATGTGGATCCGGGGCGCGACCCGGACCACCGACGCCGAGGGACGGCCGCTGCTGACCGACGTCACCGAGGCCGATGTGCGCAACGCGATGGGCGCGGCCAAGGCGGTCGGCGACGACGAGATCCAGAAGAAGTCCGGGGGCGGCGTCGACCCGGAGGCCTGGACGCACGGCTCCGCGCGGGCGCGTCAGGCATGGTTGTTGCGCGGCATGGGGGCCGAGTCGATCACCGCCTGCGACACCTTCGCCGTGGCGGAGCCCAACGCCGTCTGAGGCCCCGGGGTCGCTCAGTCGTCGAGGACGAAGCGCACGGCCCTGGCCCGTCGGGCCGCCTCCCGCAGGACGGTCAACCGCGGGTCGGGCAGGTCCCACAGGGTGCGTCGCTCGAGGTCACCCAGGTGGGCCAACCGGGGGTCGGTGAGCACCTGCTCGGCCAACGAGCGGTCACCGCCCAGCACGAGCGCGTCCACGCGCCCGGGTGGCAGGTGCCTGAGCGCGAGCTCGGCCACGGCGGTGACGACGGCATCGGCCTGGTTCCCCCGCCGGCGGCTGTAGCGCTGCTGGCTCCACCCGCCCGCCTTCGTGCGCGACTGCACGTACCGGGTGCCGCACTTGTGGGAGGTGAGCTCACCCCCTTCGTCCACACCGACGGCGTGACCACCGCGACGCACGAGGACGAGCCCGATCCTCGCGTGGTCGAAGGTCTCCCCCACCGCGCGGACGCCATCACCCCCGGTGAGCAGCACTCGGCCCGGCTCGACGGCGGTGGTGACGCCGTCGTGCCGGGCCGCGAAACCGTCGACCCACCGGTCGAGGCGATGGGCACCGACCTCGACGCGGCGGGTCATCGATCAGATGTTGAAGCCGAGGGCGCGCAGCTGCTCTCGCCCGTCGTCGGTGATCTTGTCCGGGCCCCACGGCGGCATCCAGACCCAGTTGATCCGGGAGTCCGTGACGAGGTCCGACAGGGCCTGGGTCACTTGGTCCTCGATGACATCGGTCAACGGGCAGGCCGCGGACGTGAGCGTCATGTCGATGACGGCGTGGTTCTGCGGGTCGACGGTGATGCCGTAGACGAGGCCGAGGTCGACGACGTTGATGCCGAGCTCGGGGTCGACGACGTCGCGCAGCGCCTCCTCGACGTCCGCGACATTGCTGGGGGTCGGTGCCTGGGCGGTCATGCGCTCTCTCCTTCGGGTTCGTTCGCGACATCGACGCCTGCCTGGGCCAGGGCGTCGGTGAGGGCCATCCATCCGAGCAACGCGCACTTCACGCGCGCCGGGTACTGCGCGACGCCGGCCAGGGCGACGCCGTCGCCGATGACCTCCTCGTCGCCCCTCTCCTGGCCGCGGCTGGTGAGCATCTGCCGCATCGCGGCGTGGATCTCCATCGCGTCGTTGATCGACTCGCCGGTCAGCTCGTCGGCGAGGATCGAGGTGCTCGCCATCGAGATCGAGCACCCCATCGCCTCGTACGAGATGTCGGTGATCGTGGCGTCCGGCCCGGTGCCGTCGAGGTGCACCCGCAGGGTGACCTCGTCACCGCAGGTCGGGTTGACGTGGCTGACCTCGGCCTGGTGCCCCTCGCGCAGGCCGTGCCCCACCTGGCGCTTCGAGTGGTCCAGGATCAGCTCCTGGTAGAGGTCCATCAGGCAGCCCCCTTGTCCACGCCGAAGATGCCGGGCACGGTGTCGAGCGCCCTCATGAGCGCGTCGATCTCGTCCGGGGTGTTGTAGACGGCCAGCGAGGCGCGCGTGGTGGCCGCGACCTTGAAGGCGCGGTGCAGCGGCCACGCGCAGTGGTGCCCGACGCGCACGGCCACGCCGTGGTCGTCGAGGACCTGGCCGACGTCGTGCGCGTGCACACCGTCGACGACGAAGCTGACCGCGGCGCCCCGGTGCACCGTGTCCGGCGGACCGATGAGGCGGACCCAGTCACGGGCCGCGACCTGCTCGAGCAGCTGCGCCGTGAGCGCCCGCTCGTGGGCGGCGATGCGCTCGATGCCGATCTCGCGGATCCAGCGCACGGCGGCGCCCAGACCGATTGCCTGGCTGGTCATCGGCACGCCGGCCTCGAAGCGGGTCGGCGGCGGCATGTAGGTGCTGCCCTCCATCCGCACGGCCTCGATCATCGAGCCCCCGGTGAGGAAGGCCGGCATCTGATCGAGCAGGTCGTAACGGCCCCACAGGACCCCGATGCCGCTCGGGCCGTACATCTTGTGGCCGGAGAAGGCGAGCAGGTCCACGCCGAGGTCGGTGACGTCCACCGGCAGGTGGGGCACCGACTGGCAGGCGTCGAGGACCGTGATCGCGCCCACGGACTTCGCCGCGGCGACGAACCGCGGGACGTCGCTGACGGCACCGAGCACGTTGGAGGCATGGGTGAAGGCCATGACCTTCGTGCGCTCGGTGACCATCTCCTCGAGCTGGTCCATGTCGAGGCGGCCGGTCTCGGTGACCCCGATCCAGCGCAGGGTCGCGCCGGTGCGACGGCACAGCTCCTGCCACGGCACGAGGTTGGCGTGGTGCTCGGCCTCGGTGATGAGGATCTCGTCCCCCTCACCGACGCGAAGGGGGGAACCCACCTCCGCGTTGGAGAAGGCGTAGGCCGCCAGGTTCAGCGCCTCGGTGGCGTTCTTGGTGAAGACCACCTCGCGCTCGGCGGCGCCGATGAAGGCGGCGATGTCCGCACGTGCCTGCTCGTAGGCCTCGGTGGCCTCCTCGGACAGCGCGTGCGCGCCGCGGTGCGGTGCGGAGTTCGCCGTGAGGAGGAACTCCCGCTCGGCGTCCAGCACCGCCAGCGGCTTGTGCGAGGTGGCCCCGGAGTCCAGGTAGACCAGCGGTTTGCCCCCGCGCACGCTGCGCCCGAGGATCGGGAACTGCTCGCGCAGGGCGGCCAGCTCCGTGTCGGGGATCAGCTTCTCCGTCATGATCACGCCCCGGTGACCGCGGCGGGCTCCCCCGTCGGGACGAAGCGGTCGTAGCCCTCGGCCTCGAGCTGGTCGGCCAGCTCCGCGCCGCCCTGCTCGGCGATGCGGCCGTCGACGAAGACGTGCACCTGGTCGGGCTTGATGTAGCGCAGGATCCGCGTGTAGTGGGTGATGAGCAGGACGCCGGAGTCGGTCTTGTCCTGCACGCGGTTGACACCCTCGGAGACGACGCGGAGCGCGTCGACGTCCAGGCCGGAGTCCGTCTCGTCGAGGACGGCGAACTTCGGCTTGAGCAGCTCCATCTGGAGGATCTCGTGGCGCTTCTTCTCCCCGCCGGAGAAGCCCTCGTTGACGTTGCGGTCCGCGAAGGCCGGGTCCATGCGCAGCTCACCCATGGTCGTGCGCACGTCCTTGACCCAGTGGCGCAGCTTCGGGGCCTCGCCGTCGATGGCGGTCTTGGCGGTGCGCAGGAAGTTGCTCACCGTGACACCGGGGACCTCGACGGGGTACTGCATGGCGAGGAAGAGTCCCGCACGGGCGCGCTCGTCGACGCTCATCGACAGCACGTCCTCGCCGTCGAGGGTGATCGACCCGGAGGTGACCGTGTACTTGGGGTGACCGGCGATGGAGTACGCGAGGGTCGACTTGCCGGAGCCGTTGGGCCCCATGATCGCGTGCGTCTCACCGGACTTGAGGGTCAGCGTGACGCCCTTGAGGATCTCCTTGGAGCCCTCCTCGGTGTCGACGCTGACGTGCAGGTCCTTGATCTCGAGCGTTGCCATTCTGTTCGTCCTTCGTAAGTCGAAATAAGTGTGGTGGGCCGGCGACCGTCAGACCGTGCGCGGCGCCTCGTCGGAGAGCGCGACGAACACCTCGCCGTCGGTGACTCGCGTGGTGTGCACGACCACGGGGACCGTGGCCGGCAGGCTGGTCGGCTTGCCGGACAGGAGGTTGAACCGCGAGCCGTGCAGCCAGCACTCGATCTCGCAGCCCTCGACGTCGCCCTCGGACAGCGACACCCGTCCGTGCGTGCACTCGTCGTCGATGCAGTGCACGTCGCCGTCCTCGGTGTGGATGATCGAGACGATCCGTCCCTGGATCTCCGCCTTGGCAGCGCCCACGTCCGGCAGCTCGTCGAGCCGGCAGACGCGGACGAAGTCGGCCTCGGTCGCGGTGCTCATGCGCTCGCCCCCGAGCTCGCCTCGAGCTCCTCGTCGATGGCGGCCATGACCTTCTCGCTGATCTCGGCGTCACCGATGCGCTGGACGATGCTGTGGAAGAAGCCGCGCACGACGAGGCGACGCGCCAGCTCCTGCGGGATGCCGCGGGACTGCAGGTAGAACAGCTGCTGGTCGTCGAAGCGTCCGGTCGTCGAGGCGTGGCCGGCACCGACGATCTCGCCGGTCTCGATCTCGAGGTTGGGCACCGAGTCCGCCCGCGCCCCGTCGGTGAGGACGAGGTTGCGGTTGAGCTCGTAGGTGTCGGTCCCCTCCGCGGCAGCCCGGATGAGCACGTCGCCCACCCAGACCGTCTGCGCCGTCTCGCCCTGCAGCGCGCCCTTGTACTCGACGTTGCTGCGGCAGTGCGGGGCCTCGTGGTCGACGAAGAGCCGGTGCTCCAGGTGCTGTCCGGCGTCGGCGAAGTACACACCCAGGCCCTCGAAGGACCCACCGGGGCCGGCGTAGGTCGCGTTGGTGTTCAGGCGCACGATGCCGCCGCCGATGGAGACCGCGATGTGCCGCACCGACGCGTCCCGGCCGACCACGACGTCGTGCTGGCCGAGGTGGTGGGTGTCGTCCTCCCAGTCCTGCAGGCTTACGACCGTGACCGTGGAGCCGTCGCCGGCCAGCACCGTCACCAGCTCGGTGAAGTCGGTCGAGCCGGTGTGGTTGAGCACGATCGTCGCCGAGGCGAAGGCACCGACCCGCACGACCATGTGGCCGTGGACGGTCTCGCGCTGGACGCCATCGAGGTGGATGCGTACCGGCTCGGTGAGCTCGGCCTCCTTCGGCACGTCGACGAGGGCGATGCCCTCACCGTGGGCCGCCGCCAGCGCCGCCGGCCGGTCCACCGGCTTGGGCAGCGAGTCGCGACCCAGCTCCTCCACGGAGCTCGTCGTGAGCGTGACGCCCTCCGGCAGGTGCGTGGTCCACTCGAGCGTGGCGCTGCTCGGCTCGTCCGCCAGGAGGGTCGTCAGGCGGCTGATCGGGGTGAACCGCCAGTCCTCCTCGCGGCCCTCGGGCATCGGGAAGTCGGCGACCTCCCAGGAGCGGGTGCGCTCCGCCCGGGACTGGTCCGGGACCATCGTCTCGCCGGAGTGGGTGTGAGCCTGTCGGCTCGGGGTGTCAGCCAGCAGGCTCATCAGCCAACGGCTCCTTCCATCTGGAGTTCAATGAGGCGGTTCAGCTCGAGGGCGTACTCCATCGGCAGCTCCTTCGCGATCGGCTCGACGAAGCCGCGCACGATCATCGCCATCGCCTCCTCCTCGTTCATCCCGCGGGACATGAGGTAGAAGAGCTGGTCGGCGGAGACCTTCGACACGGTCGCCTCGTGACCCATCTGCACGTCGTCCTCGCGGACGTCGACGTACGGATAGGTGTCCGATCGGCTGATGGTGTCGACGAGCAGCGCGTCACAGACCACGTTCGACTTCGAGTTCGTCGCTCCCTCGAGGACCTGGACCAGTCCGCGGTAGGAGGTGCGTCCACCACCGCGGGCGACGGACTTGGAGATGATCGAGCTGGAGGTGTTGGGCGCGGCGTGGACCATCTTGGCCCCGGCGTCCTGGTGCTGGCCCTCGCCGGCGAGGGCGACGGAGAGGGTCTCGCCCTTGGCGTACTCACCCATGAGGAAGCAGGCGGGGTACTTCATCGTCACCTTGGAGCCGATGTTGCCGTCGACCCACTCCATCGTGCCGCCCTCCTCGACCGTGGTGCGCTTGGTCACGAGGTTGTACACGTTGTTCGACCAGTTCTGGATCGTCGTGTACCGCACGCGGGCGTTCTTCTTCACGACGATCTCGACGACGGCGCTGTGCAGCGACGCGGTCGTGTAGATCGGTGCGGTGCAGCCCTCGACGTAGTGCACGGAGGAGCCCTCGTCGGCGATGATCAGCGTCCGCTCGAACTGGCCCATGTTCTCGGTGTTGATCCGGAAGTAGGCCTGCAGCGGGATGTCGACGTGGACGCCCGGCGGCACGTAGATGAAGGAACCACCCGACCAGACGGCGGTGTTCAGCGCCGAGAACTTGTTGTCCCCGGCCGGGATGACGGTGCCGAAGTACTCCCGGAAGAGGTCCTCGTGCTCACGCAGGCCGGAGTCGGTGTCGACGAAGATGACGCCCTTCTCCTCCAGGTCCTCCCGGATCTGGTGGTAGACGACCTCCGACTCGTACTGGGCCGCGACGCCCGCGACGAGGCGCTGCTTCTCCGCCTCGGGGATGCCGAGCTTGTCGTAGGTGTTGCGGATGTCCTCGGGCAGGTCCTCCCAGGAGCTGGCCTGGTTCTCGGTGGACTTCACGAAGTACTTGATGTTCTGGAAGTCGATCCCGGTGAGGTCGCTCCCCCAGCTGGGCATCGGCTTCTTGCCGAAGAGACGCAGCGACTTCAGGCGCAGGTCACGCATCCACTGCGGCTCGTTCTTGCGGTCGCTGATGTCCCGCACGACGTCCTCGTTGAGGCCCCGCTTGGCCGACTCACCGGCCGCGTCGCTGTCGGACCAGCCGTACTCGTAGCGGCCGATGTCCTTGAGCCCTGGGTTCAGCTCTTCGATGTTGGTGCTCATCGGGTGGACCTCTCTGTGTTGGGTCGCGCCCCCGGCGTGGGGACGAAGGTGGTGCAGACGTGGTTGCCCTGGGCCAGGGTGGCCAGGCGCTGGACGTGGACGCCGAGAAGGCGGCTGAATGCGTCGGTCTCCGCCTCGCACAGCTCCGGGAACTCCGTGGCGACGTGCTGGACCGGGCAGTGTCCCTGGCACAGCTGGACACCGACGCTGCTGTCCTCGCCGACCGGACGGGCGCTGGCAGCGTAGCCCTCGAGGCGCAGGGCCTCGACGAGGGCCTGCGTACGGGCGCGGGGATCCTCCCCTGCGGCATCGAGCCGCTCCCGGACACGCTCCTCCAGACCGGCGACCCGCGTGTCGGCGAAGGCACGCACTGCGTCCTCGCCGCCCTGCGCGCGCAGGAAGCGCATCACCTCGGAGGCCAGCTCGTCGTACTCGGACACGAGGTGGTCGTGGCCGGAGTCGGCCACGACCCACTCCCGGGCCGGACGGCCGCGGCCCCGCTTGCCCTGGTGGGGCGCCCGACTGCTGACCGAGGAGTCCTCGGCCAGCTGGTCGAGATGTCGCCGCACCCCGGTGGCCGTGAGGCCGAGCCGGTGGGCGATGTCCGCCGCGGTGATCGGCCCGTGCTCGCTGATCACCGCGAGCACGCGCTCGCGGGTGCTCGCATCACGGGTCTCGGCGTCGCCGTGCGACGTCGAGGTCTCCCGCGCTGAATTAAACACACTCCCATGTTACGTAATTATGGGCGGGAGACAACAAAGGCACCCCTAACCGTGGGCCGCGCTTGCGCTTGCCTAGACTTGTCCCTCGTGACTCGAGCCGTTGTCGTGGAGGACCTGCGCCGCGTCTTCGGCGACGTGGTCGCCGTCGACGGGGCCACGTGGGGCGCCGACACGGGTGAGATCACCTGCGTGCTCGGACCGAACGGCGCCGGCAAGACCACCACGATCGAGTGCCTCGAGGGGCTCCTGCGCCCCGACTCCGGCACCTGCCGCGTCCTCGGCACGAACCCGTGGCAGGCGGACGCGACCCACCGCGCCCGGGTCGGCGTGATGCTCCAGGACGGCGGACTCCCCCAGAGCGTCAACGCCCGGCGCCTGCTGACCCACCTCGGACGACTGCACATGAGCGAGCAGGCGGCCGAGCTGGTCGAGCGCCTCGACATCGCCCCCTTCGCCACGACCCCCATCCGGCGGCTCAGCGGCGGTCAACGCCAGCGGGTCGCCCTGGCCGCCGCGCTCGTCGGCGGACCCCGGGTCGCCTTCCTCGACGAACCCACCGCCGGGCTCGACCCGCACGCACGGATGGACGTGTGGGACCTGCTGCGCGAGCAGGCGCACGCCGGTGTCGGCCTCGTCGTGACCACCCACAGCTTCGAGGAGGCCGAGCGCCTGGCGGCGCGCGTGGTGATCCTCGACCACGGTCGCGTCGTCGCCGACGGGACGCCGGAGCAGATCGCCGCCGGCGGCCGTCTCGAGGACGCCTACTTCTCGCTCACCGGAGGCACGCGTGATCGCTGAGGCCACGACCCACGTCCCGACACCTGCCCCGCGAGGGCAGCGGGTGGTGGCCCAGGCGCGCTTCGAGGCGAGCATCCTCCTGCGCAACGGCGAGCAGCTGCTCGTCTCCCTCGTCCTGCCGGTGCTGGCCCTGGTCGCGCTCGTCACGGTGTCCTACCCGGACCTGTCGACGCCGCGCATCGCGGTGGTCGCACCCGGCGTCCTCGCCCTGGCCCTCGTCTCGACTGCGTTCACGGGCCAGGCGATCCAGACCGCCTTCGACCGTCGCTACGGCGTGCTGCGCATGCTCGCGACCACCCCGGTCGGGACCGACGGCCTTCTCGCGGGCAAGGCCCTGGCGATCGGCGCGGTCGCGGCCGGCCAGCTCACGGTCCTCGGGCTCCTCGCGGTCGTCATGGGCTGGCGGCCGGACCCCCTGGGACTGCTCCTCGCGCCGGTGACGGGAGCGCTCGGCGTGTGGGTCTTCGTCGCCCTCGCCCTGCTCGTGGCCGGGGCCATGCGCGCCGAGGCCGTCCTCGCGGTCGCCAACCTCGCGTGGGTCCTCCTGGCCGGCGCGGGCGGGCTCCTGCTCCCCGGAGGGACCCTCGGCAGCAGCGTCGCCGCCGTCGTCCGGTGGCTGCCCTCCGGCGCCCTCGGCGACGCCTTCCGCGCGCAGCTGGCGCACGGCAGCGTGCCGCTCCTGCCCTGGCTGGTCCTGCTCGTGTGGGGCGTCGGTCTGAGCCTGGCCGTCCTGCGCACCTTCCGTTGGCGCGACTGACCCGGCCCGGCGACGGGTCCCACCGGACCGCGACATACCGTAGTGGCGTGTCCGAGTACCCCGCAGCCGCGCGCACGTGGCTGCCTCGCCTGCTCCTGCTCAACCTGGTCGTCGAGATCGGCATCGTCCTCACCGGTGGCCTCGTGCGTCTCACGGGATCCGGGCTCGGGTGCCCCACGTGGCCGCAGTGCACACCGGGGTCCTACGTCCCCACGGTCGAGCAGGCCGAGGGGTTCCACAAGTTCATCGAGTTCGGCAACCGCACCCTCACCGGGGTCGTCGGCATCGCCGCCCTCGTCCTGCTCATCGCCCTCCTCCGCTGGGCACGCGACCGCCCCGAGCTGATCCGCGGCACCTGGGTCGTGCTCGGTGGCGTCGCGGCGCAGGCGATCGTCGGGGGCATCACGGTGCTCACCGGACTCAACCCGTGGATCGTCGGTTTCCACTTCCTCTGCTCGATGGCGATCATCGCGGTCTCGGCGTGGTTGCTGTGGCGTTACCCCCAGGGCCCCGGGCCCACCCGCTCACTTGTCCACCCGCTGGTGGACCTCACGACGTGGGCGCTCTGTGTCGTGGCCGTGGTCGTGCTCGTCCTCGGCACCATGGTGACGGGCTCCGGCCCGCACTCCGGTGACGCGGACGTCCCCGCCCGTACCGGCTTCGATCCCCGCACGATCTCCTGGCTGCACGCCGACGCCGTCATGCTCTTCATCGGGATCGTCGTCGCCGTCTGGCTCGGGGCCCGGCTCACCGAGCGCACGGAGGGCTCCGCCCGCGCCTGGGGCGTCGTCCTCCTCGTCACCCTCGCCCAGGGCCTCGTCGGCTACGTGCAGTACCTGACGAAGCTGCCCGAGGTCCTCGTCCTGGCCCACATGTTCGGCGCGGCCGCGCTCGTCGTCGTCATCGCCCGCGCCCTCGTCCTCTCCCGCGAGCCGGTGCAGTCCCCGGCCTGATGCCACGTCGGGCACCAGAGAGCGGACGAAGGGAGGGTGCGGGCCGACTCAGGCCGGCGGCCGGAGCGACCGACACGGGTGCAGGCGAAGAACGAGGCGTCCGGACGACGCGCCAAGGCCCGTGCGCTCCCTTCGTCCGCAGACTACGCAGGCCGAGCCGAACTCAGGCCAGGCCGGGCAGGGGCAGGTGCAGCAGCGGGTCGATCGCGACGCCGAGGAAGAGCAGCGTCACGTAGGTGATCGAGAAGTGGAACAGCCGCATCGGCTTGAGCACCTGGGGGCTCGCGCCCTTGCGGGCCGCCGACATCAGCCGGTGGGCCTCGGCGACGAAGAGCCCACCCGAGAGCACCGCGGCACCCAGGTAGATCCAGCCCATGTCGGCCACGGGGACGAGCGCCAGCGAGGTGAGGACCATCAGCCATGAGTAGGCGACGATCTGCTTGGCCACCGTCGTCTGCTCCTGGACGACCGGGGCCATCGGTACGCCGGCGGCGGAGTAGTCGTCGGTGAAGCGCATGGACAGCGGCCAGTAGTGCGGCGGCGTCCAGAAGAAGATCACGAGGAAGAGGATGATCGCCGGCCACCCGACCGAGTTGGTCACGGCGGACCACCCGATGAGCGTCGGCATGCAGCCGGCGACGCCGCCCCAGACGATGTTCTGCGCCGTGCGCCGCTTGAGGACCATCGTGTAGCCGACGGCGTAGAGCAGGATCGCGGCGAAGGACAGCGCCGCGGACAGCCAGTTGACGAGCAGCCCCAACCAGAGGGTGGAGACGAGCGTCAGGACGACGCCGAAGACCATCGCACCCGTGGGCGTGGCCTCCCCGGTCACGAGGGGCCGGTTGATCGTGCGGCCCATCTTCGCGTCGATGTCACGGTCGTAGACCATGTTGAAGGTGTTGGCCGCACCGGCGCTGAGGGAACCTCCGACGAGGGTGAGCACGATCAGGCCCAGGGAGGGGACGCCGCGCTGGGCGAGGAACATCACCGGCACCGTCGTCACGAGGAGCAGCTCGATGATCCGAGGCTTCGTCAGCGCGACGTACGCACGCACGGTGCGCCGCCACGGGCGGGTCGCCGGCGACAGCTCGCGCGTCGACTCGAGAGTGGTCACGGACTGCCTTTGCCGAAGGGGGTGGGACATGGCGGCGCGGGGCGCCGACCGTGCCCGCAGTCTACCCGTGCCGAACGGGCCCTCGGGGCCGCCCCCGCGCGGCGTGGCACACACTCGCGATCCCACTAGTGTGGAGGCGAGCACCCACCGCGTCTGCAGAGAAAGGTCTTCCGTGAGCACGGACACCGACACATCCCCCACCGCACCCGCCAAGAAGTCGGCCGGCGCCGCGGCTCCCAGGGGGACCACCCGCACCGTCGCCTCGGCGAACCCGGACGGCCCGGCGGGCACGTCCTCGCGCTCCAGCCAGCTCCCTCGCCCGATCGCAACCAAGGCGGGGTGGAGCGACCTGGACGTGCGCGCGGTCGACACCGGCCGGGTCCTGGCGGCGGATGCGGTGCAGAAGTGCGGCAGCGGTCACCCCGGGACCGCCATGAGCCTCTCCCCCGCCGCCTACCTGCTCTACCAGCAGGTGATGACGCACGACCCGAGCGACCCGACGTGGCTGGGCCGCGACCGCTTCGTGCTCTCGGTGGGCCACTCCTCGCTGACCCAGTACATCCAGCTCTTCCTCTCCGGCTACGGCATGGAGCTGAGCGACCTCGATGCGCTGCGCACGTGGGGCTCGCTCACGCCCGGCCACCCCGAGGTGCACCACACCCCCGGTGTGGAGATCACGACCGGCCCGCTCGGCTCCGGCTTCGCCTCCGCGGTGGGCATGGCCATGGCCCAGCGCCGCCAGCGCGGGATGTTCGACCCGGACGCGGCGCCGGGCACCTCCCCCTTCGACCACACCATCTGGTGCCTCGCCTCCGACGGTGACCTCCAGGAGGGGGTCTCCTCCGAGGGGAGCTCGCTCGCCGGGCACCAGGAGCTGGGCAACCTCAACGTCATCTACGACGCCAACCAGATCTCCATCGAGGACGACACCGACATCTCCTTCAGCGAGGACGTCGGCGCCCGCTACCGCGCCTACGGCTGGCACGTCATCGACGTCGACTGGCGCAGGACGGGAGACGGCTCCGCCTACGTCGAGGACGTCGACGCGCTCCTCGACGCGTGCACCGCCGCGAAGGAGAACACCTCCGCGCCCACGATGATCGTGCTGCACACGATCATCGGCTGGCCGGCCCCGACCAAGCAGGACTCCGGGGCCGCCCACGGCGCGGCCCTCGGCGAGGACGAGGTCGCGGCGACCAAGGAGCTGCTGGGCTTCGACACGACGGTGGACTTCCCCGTCGAGGAGGCCGTCCTCGAGCACACCCGCGCGGTCGTCACCCGCGGCCAGAGCGCCCACGCCGAGTGGGACGAGCGCATGGCCGCCTGGCGGTCGAGCAACCCCGAGCGTGCGGCGCTGCTCGACCGCGTCGTCGACGCCCGGGTCCCCGAGGGTCTCGACGAGGCCCTGCCGACCTTCGAGGCCTCCGAGAAGGGCATGGCCACGCGCAAGGCCTCCGGCGAGGTCCTCACCGCCCTCGCCGACGTCATGCCGGAGCTGTGGGGCGGCTCCGCCGACCTCGCCGGCTCCAACAACACGACGATGGAGGGGCAGCCCTCCTTCGTCCCCAAGGGCAAGCAGACCGAGTCCTGGTCCGGCAACGAGTACGGCCGCACCCTGCACTTCGGGATCCGTGAGCACGGCATGGGCATGGCGATGAACGGCATCGCCCTCGAGGGCCTGACCCGCGTCTACGGCGGCACCTTCCTCGTCTTCTCCGACTACATGCGCCCGGCCGTGCGCCTGGCCTCCCTCCAGCAGCTGCCGGTGACGTACGTGTGGACCCACGACTCCATCGGCCTCGGTGAGGACGGCCCGACGCACCAGCCGATCGAGCACCTCGCCGCCCTGCGCGCCATCCCGGGCCTCGACGTCGTCCGACCGGGCGACGCGAACGAGGTGAGCGTCTGCTGGGGCCAGGTCCTGAAGAACACCTCCACCGCGGCCCTGGCCCTCTCCCGCCAGGGGACGCCGGTCATCGACCGCGACGAGTTCGCTCCGGCGGCCGGCGCGGCGAAGGGCGCCTACGTCCTGGCGGAGTCCAGCACCGACGTGCCCGAGGTCGTCCTCGTCGCCACCGGAACCGAGGTCGCCGTGGCCCTGGCCGCCCGCGCAACGCTCGAGGAGGCGGGCACCGGGACCCGGGTGGTCTCCATGCCCTGCCGTGAGTGGTTCGACCAGCAGCCGAGGGAGTACCGCGACGAGGTCCTGCCGCCCGCCGTCCGAGCCCGCGTCTCCGTCGAGGCCGCGACCCCCTTCGGCTGGCGCGAGATCGTCGGTGATGCCGGCGAGAGCGTGGGGATCGACCACTTCGGTGCCTCCGCGGACCACGCGACCCTCTACGAGAAGTTCGGCATCACGCCCGAGGCCGTCGTCTCGGCGGCCCGGACGTCCATCGACAACGTGAAGGGATGAGTGAACATGGCTGGAGATCTCCCGACCAAGCCCGCCCCGGTCGAGGCCCTCTACCGCGCAGGGGTGTCGGTCTGGCTCGATGACCTCAGCCGCGAGCGGCTCCGCTCGGGCAACCTGCAGGAACTCATCGACACCAAGGGCATCGTCGGTGTCACGACGAACCCCTCGATCTTCCAGGCCGCCCTCGCCGAGGGTGACGCCTACGACGAGCAGCTCAACGCGCTCGCCGCCGAGGGCAAGAGCGTCGACGAGGTCGTCTTCGCCCTGACGACCGACGACGTGCGCGAGGCCTGTGACGCCTTCCGGACGATCCACGAGGTCACCGACGGCGTCGACGGTCGCGTCTCGATCGAGGTCGACCCGCGCCTGGCGCACGACGCCGACGAGACCGTCACGGTCGCGAGCCAGCTGGCCGAGACCGTCGACCGGCCGCAGGTCTTCATCAAGATCCCGGCGACCGAGGCCGGTCTGCCCGCGATCACCAAGACGCTCGCGGCCGGCATCAGCGTCAACGTCACGTTGATCTTCAGCCTCGAGCGCTACCGCGCGGTGATGAACGCCTTCATCGAGGGCCTCGAGCAGGCGCTCGAGGCGGGCAGGGACCTGTCGACGATCCACTCGGTCGCCTCGTTCTTCGTCTCCCGGGTCGACGCGAAGGTCGACGGCCAGCTCGCGGAGATCGGAACCGAGGAGGCGCTGGCCCTGCGGGGCCGGGCCGGCCTGGCCAACGCCCGCTTGGCGTACCAGGCCTACGAGGAGGTCTTCTCCACGCCCCGGTGGCAGCGCCTCGAGGACGAAGGGGGACGCCGCCAGCGTCCGCTGTGGGCCTCCACCGGCGTGAAGGACCCCGAGTACCCGGACACGCTGTACGTGACCGAGCTCGTCGCCGACAACACCGTCAACACGATGCCGGAGAAGACGCTCGACGCGACGATCGACCACGGCACGGTCACCGGTGACTCCATCACCGGCTCCTACGCGGAGGCCCAGGAGGTCCTCGACGCCCTCGCGGGCCTGGGCATCAGCTACACCGAGGTCACCGCCACCCTCGAGACCGAGGGCGTCGAGAAGTTCGAGAAGGCCTGGGAGGAGCTGCTCGACGGCGTGCGCGCCGAGCTCGGCAAGGCGGCCGCCCGGTGACCAGCCTGGCCGTCCTCGCCTCGGGTGCCGCCGCGGACGCGGTGGGCACCCACGTGCCCGAGCTGGTGTCGGACCGGGTGGCCAGTCGACTCTTCGACGGTGATGCCACGCTCTGGGGAGAGGCGGCGCAGGAGGAGGCGGCCAAGCGCCTGGCCTGGGTCGGCCTCGGCCGCACCTCGCGACACCTCGTCGGTGAGATCGGTGCCGTGCGTGAGGAGCTGCGTGAGCAGGGCGTCGACCGGATCGTCCTCTGCGGCATGGGCGGCAGCTCCCTGGCGCCGGAGGTCATCTGCGCCACGGCCGGTGTCCCGCTGACCGTCCTGGACTCCAGCCACCCCGACGTCGTGCGCGCCGCCGCGACCGACCTGGCCCGCACGGCCGTCGTCGTCTCGAGCAAGTCCGGGTCGACGGTGGAGACCGACAGCCAGCGACGGGTCTTCGAGGAGGCCTTCACCGCCGCGGGGATCGATGCGGCCAGCCGGATCGTCGTCGTGACCGACCCGGGCAGCCCGCTCGAGGAGGACGCCCGCAGCAAGGGCCAGCGGGTCGTGACCGCAGACCCCGACGTCGGTGGCCGGTACTCCGCCCTGACCGCCTTCGGCCTCGTCCCCTCCGGGCTGGCCGGCGTGGACGTCGAGGAGCTGCTCGACGACGCCGAGGCGGTCACCGACCTGCTCGCCGAGGACGACGAGGCCAACCCCGGGCTGCGCCTCGGTGCGGCCATCGCCGGCACGCACCCCTTGCGCGACAAGCTCTACCTCGTCGACCACGGCACGACGGTCCGCGGCCTGGGTGACTGGGTCGAGCAGCTGATCGCCGAGTCCACCGGCAAGCAGGAGCGCGGTCTCCTCCCGGTCGTCCTCGACGCACCCGGGCGGACCGAGCTGCCGGACGACGCGACCCTGTGCCGACTCGTCGAGGTCGGCGAGGACGACCGGCCCGCCCCGACGGCCGCCGCCTCCACGCTCGATGTCGGTGGTTCCCTCGGCGCGCAGTTCCTGCTGTGGGAGGTTGCCACGGCCGTGGCCGGTCGACTGCTCGGGATCAACCCCTTCGACCAGCCCGACGTCGAGAGCGCCAAGCAGGCCGCGCGTGACCTCATGTCCCAGTCCGCGGCGACCGGCACCGAGGCCGACGCCGTGGACGGCCCGGTGGAGATCCGCCACCTCGGTGGCGACTGGCTCGGCGGGGCGGACACGATCGAGTCCGCCCTCGAGGCCCTGCTCGCGCAGCTCGACCCCGAGCACGGGTACGTCGCCGTCATGGCCTACCTCGACCGGGAGGCCGATGCCCCCTTCGCCGAGGCGGTCGATGCCCTGGCCGCCCGCGTGCAGCGGCCGAGCACCCTCGGGTGGGGCCCCCGCTTCCTGCACTCGACCGGGCAGTACCACAAGGGAGGTCCCCGCACCGGCGTCTACCTGCAGATCACCGGCGCACCCGAGGAGGACCTGCCCGTCCCCGGTCGCGATTTCACGCTCGGTGAGTTCATCGCCGCCCAGGCCGGCGGCGACGCCGCCGTCCTCGCCGACCACGGGCGTCCGGTCCTCCGGCTGCACCTGACCGACCACGATCGCGGACTGGCCGCGGTCGACGCCGCCCTGCGAGGGGGCCGCGCATGAGTCCCGTCCCCGTCACGGCCGAGAGCAATCCGCTGCGGGACCCGCGGGACAAGCGCCTGCCCCGCATCGCCGGCCCGTGCAGCCTCGTCCTCTTCGGCGTCACCGGGGACCTGGCCCGCAAGAAGCTGCTGCCGGCGATCTACGACCTGGCCAATCGCGGTCTGCTGCCGCCGGGCTTCTCGCTCGTCGGCTTCGCCCGCCGCGACTGGGCCGACCAGGACTTCGGCAAGGTCGTCTACGACGCGGTGCGCGAGCACGCCCGCACCCCGTTCCGCGAGGAGGTCTGGCGCTCGCTCTCGGAGGGCTTCCGATTCGTCCCCGGGGACTTCGACGACGACGCCGCCTTCGACCTGCTCGCACAGACCGTGCGCGACCTCGACCAGGAGCGCGGCACGGGCGGCAACCACGCCTTCTACCTGTCCATCCCCCCGGACTTCTTCTCCGTGGTCTGCGAGCAGCTCCAGCGCAGCGGGCTGGCCACCCCGGAGGACGACTCGTGGCGGCGCGTCGTCATCGAGAAGCCCTTCGGCCACGACCTCGAGAGCGCCCAGGAGCTCAACGCCATCGTGGAGGCGGTCTTCCCCCCGGACTCGATCTTCCGCATCGACCACTACCTGGGCAAGGAGACCGTCCAGAACCTGCTCGCGCTGCGCTTCGCGAACCAGATGTTCGAGCCGGTCTGGAACAGCCACTACGTCGACCACGTGCAGATCACCATGGCCGAGGACATCGGCATCGGTGGGCGCGCCGGGTACTACGACGACGTGGGCGCCGCACGCGATGTCATCCAGAACCACCTGCTCCAGCTCCTGGCCCTCACCGCCATGGAGGAGCCCACGAGCTTCGCCGCCGGAGCCCTGCGGATGGAGAAGGAGAAGATCCTGGCGGCCGTGCGCGTCCCCGACGACCTCGGCGCCGCCACCGTCCGCGGCCAGTACACCGCCGGCTGGCAGGGCGGTGAGAAGGTCCGGGGCTACCGCCAGGAGAAGGGGGTCGCCGACGGGTCGACCACCGAGACCTACGCGGCCATGCGACTGGACATCGAGACCCGCCGGTGGGCCGGGGTCCCCTTCTACCTGCGGACCGGCAAGCGCCTCGGCCGACGAGTCACGGAGATCGCCGTCGTCTTCGCGCGGGCCCCCCACCTGCCCTTCACGGACACCGAGACCGAGGAGCTCGGCCAGAACGCCGTGGTCATCCGCGTGCAGCCCGACGAGGGCGTGACCATGCGCTTCGGCGCGAAGGTCCCGGGGAACCAGATGGAGGTGCGCGACGTGACGATGGACTTCGGTTACGGACGCGCCTTCACCGAGTCCAGCCCGGAGGCCTACGAGCGGCTGATCCTCGACGTGCTCCTCGGGGACCCGCCGCTCTTCCCCCGGCACGAGGAGGTCGAGCTCTCCTGGAAGATCCTCGACCCGATCGAGGAGTTCTGGGCCAAGCAGGACACCGTCGAGGAGTACCCAGCAGGAACCTGGGGCCCGGACGCCGCCGACACGATGATGCATCGGGACGGACGCACCTGGAGGCTGCCGTGATCGTCGACCTTCCCGCCGCGAGCACGGCACAGGTGGCCCAGCGGCTGATCGAGATCCGTGAGGACGTCGGCGCGATGGCCCTCAGCCGGGTGCTCACGCTCGTCCTCGTCGTGCCGGAGGAGGACGCCGAGGAGGCGCTCGCCGTGGCCAACACCGCCAGCCACCAGCACCCCGCCCGGATCGTGTGCGTGATCCTGTCCAATGCCCGCGGCAAGGCACGCCTGGACGCGCAGCTGCGGGTCGGCGGTGATGCGGGCGCCTCGGAGGTCGTCGTGCTGCGTCTGTACGGCGAGCTCGTGGGGCACGCCCGCAGCGTCGTGACACCACTCGTCCTGCCCGACTCCCCCGTCGTCGCCTGGTGGCCGACCGAGGCACCCAAGGACCCCGGGACCGACCCCGTCGGCGCGATGGCACAGCGCCGCATCACCGACAGTGCCGCCTCCACGGGATCCATCACCACCACGCTCAGGCGTCTGGCCCGCACCTACACCGCCGGCGACACCGATCTGGCGTGGAGCCGGATCACGCTCTGGCGTGGGCTGCTCGCCACGACCCTGGACCGGCCCCCCTTCGATCCGGTCACCGCCGCCACCGTCGTCGGTGCGCAGGACTCCCCGTCGGCCGACCTGCTGGCCGGCTGGCTGCGGGCCCGTCTGCGCTGCCCGGTCTCCCTCGTGCGCTCCCGGACCGGCAGCGGTGTCGTCAGCGTCCGGCTCCACCGCGACTCCGGCCCCATCGACCTGGTCCGGCCACTGCAGGGCGACACCGCGGCCCTCGACCAGCCGGGCCAGCCGCGGCGGGCCATCGCCATGGCCCCCGGTCGGATGCCGAGTGCCTCGCCGACGAGCTGCGTCGACTCGACGCCGACGAGGTCTACGAGGAGGCCCTGATCACGGGCCTGCCCGCGGTGACCCGACGCCGGATGACGATGACCGAGGCCGTCGAGGAGGGCCTCGTCCCCTCCCCCAGTGACGCCCGACGCACCGCCGAGCGACTCGCCGAGGAGTCCAAGGACGCCATCCGCAGTGCGATGGTCGACGCCGAGCCGGAGTCCGCGAGCACCAGCACCGACGCCGTCAGGACAGCCGTCCGCGATCGGCTCGACGACGGGGAGTGACCATGACCGACCCGCTGCTCGTCATCCATCCCAGCCCCAGTCGTCTGGTCACGATCACCGGCGGGCGCCTGCTCACCGCCGTCCAGGATGCCCTGGCAGCCCGTGGCGAGGCGCACGTCGCCCTCACCGGTGGGTCCATGGGCTCGGCCGTCGTCGCCGCGCTGGCGGACCACCCGGCCCACGACGCCGTGGACTGGTCGCGCGTGCACTTCTGGTGGGGCGACGAGAGGTACCTCCCGGCAGGAGACGCCGGGCGCAACGACGCCCAGAACGACGAGGCCGGGCTGCGGTCACTCGTCCCCGACTCGCAGAACGTCCACCGCGTCCCCGGGCCTGACGAGGTCGACTCCGCCGAGGAGGCCGCGCGCAGGTACGAGGAGGAGCTGCGGACCCACGGCAGCGGGTCCTTCGACATCGTGCTGCTCGGCGTCGGGCCGGACGGGCACATCGCCTCGCTCTTCCCCGGCCATCCGGTGCAGCAGGAGGCCTCGGCCATCGCCGTGGCGGTCCACGACTCCCCCAAGCCGCCGCCGACCCGGGTGACGCTCACGGCGGAGTGCCTCTCCCGGTCGCGTCAGGTGTGGTTCGTCGTCTCGGGCGAGGACAAGGCCGCGGCCGTGGCGAAGGGGGTGTCGGGCGCCCCTCCCGCGCAGGACAGCACGGGGCTGGTCCGTGGCCAGGAACGCACGCTGTGGCTCGTCGACGAGGCGGCCGCCTCGGACGTGGAGCCCGTCAGCGGATGAGGCCGCGGTCGCGCAGCTCGCCGAGCCGCTCCTCGAGGATGGCCTCGCCCTCGGAGTCGGAGCGGCGCTCCTTCACGTAGGCCAGGTGGGTCTTGTAGACCTCGGCCGTCGGGGCGGCCGGAGGGTTGTCCTTGTCGCGACCGGCGGGCAGGCCACAGCGCTTGCACACCCACTCGGCCGGGATCTCCACGCCCTCGTCGACGGAGAAGGACGGAGTCATCTCGTGGCCGTTGGCGCACCAGTAGGAGACGAAGCCGCGTGCTGCGGCCTCGCCGCGCTCGGCCTCACCCATCGGGCCGGCGCCGATGCGGCTGCCGCGGATTGCGTTGCCACCTGCCATGACGAACTCCTACGTGGTCGAGTCGGGGATCAGGCGTCGAAGCGGTCGACGAGACCGAGACCGACGATCGAGGTGAACCACACCAGCCCCACGACGATCGTGAACCGGGTGAGGTTGCGCTCCGCGACCGATGAGCTGCCCAGGGACGCCGACATGCCCCCACCGAACATGTCGGAGAGGCCACCACCCTTGCCCTTGTGCATGAGGATGAGCAGGATCTGGACCAGGCTCGTGATCACGAGGATCACCTGGAGTCCGATGCGGACGGCATTCACTCGATCAGGTCCTTGTCGGTCGGGACGGTCGGTTGGTTCTGTCGGGCACCTCCGTGAGAGGGCCCCGCGACAGGATACCTCTCCGACCCGGCAACCCGGGTCAGGCGGTGAGGTGCTGCTGGTAGCGGCAGATCGAGGCGAAGTCGTCGGCGGCGAGGGAGGCGCCTCCGACGAGCGCTCCGTCCACATCGGCACCGGCCATGATCGAGGCGACGTTGCCCGGCTTGACCGATCCGCCGTAGAGCACGCGGACCGCGTCCGCAGTCTCGGTAGAGTACATCTGCGCCAGCGTGCTGCGGATGGCCGCGCACACCTCCTGGGCGTCCTCCGGGGTCGCGACCTCACCGGTCCCGATCGCCCAGACCGGCTCGTACGCGACGACGACGGTGGCCGCCTGCTCCGCGGTGATGCCCTCGAGGCTGCCCCTGACCTGGTCGACGACGTGCGCGACGTGCCCCCCGGTCCGGCGGACCTCGAGCCCCTCGCCGACGCAGACGATCGGCACCATGCCGTGCCGGTAGGCGGCGACCGCCTTGCTCGCGACGACGTCGTCGGTCTCACCGTGCCCCTCGCGCCGCTCACTGTGGCCCACCACGACGTAGCTGCAGCCGAGCTTGGACAGGAAGGCCCCCGAGATGTCGCCGGTGTGGGCACCGGAGTCGTGCGGGCTGAGGTCCTGGGCGCCGTAGGCCATGAGCAACCGGTCACCCTCGACCAGCGTCTGCACCGAGCGCAGGTCGGTGAAGGGCGGCAGGACGACCACCTCGACGGCGCCGTAGTCGTGCTTGCCGTCGCGGAGGGTCCAGTCCAGCTTCTGCACGAGGTGGGTGCCCTGCAGGTGGTCGAGGTTCATCTTCCAGTTGCCCGCCATGAGCGGCTTGCGGCTGGTCATGTTCAGTTCTCCTGCTGCTCGAGGACGGACAGCCCCGGGAGGTCCTTGCCCTCGAGGTACTCGAGGCTGGCACCACCACCGGTGCTGATGTGGCTGAAGTCGTCGTCGGCGAAGCCGAGCCGGCGCACGGCCGCGGCGGAGTCGCCACCGCCGACGACGGTCAGCGCGCCCGCCCTGGTCACGTCGGCCAGGGCCCGGGCGACGGACGCGGTCCCGGCGGCGAAGGGCTCCATCTCGAAGGCGCCCATGGGGCCGTTCCAGAAGACGGTGCGACAGTCCAGGAGCTTCTCGGCGAAGAGGCGACCGGAATCGGGGCCGATGTCCAACCCCATCCGGTCGGCGGGGATCGCGTCGGCCGCCACGACCTCGTGCTCGGCATCGGCCGCGAAGTCGGTCGCGGCGACGACGTCGGTCGGCAGGATGATCTCGACGCCGTCCCGCTCGGCGCGCTCGAGGTACTCGCGCACGACCTCGAGCTGGTCCTCCTCGAGAAGGCTCCTGCCGACCTCGTGACCCTGCGCGCGCAGGAAGGTGAAGACCATGCCACCGCCGATGAGCAGGCGGTCGGCCGTCCCGAGGAGGTTGTCGATGACCCCGAGCTTGTCGCTGACCTTGGCGCCGCCGAGGACGACGGCGTAGGGCCGCGTCGGGTCGCTCGTGAGGCGACGCAGCACCTCCACCTCGGTCTCCACGAGGCCACCCGCGACAGCCGGGAGCCGGGTCACGATGTCGTAGACGGAGGCCTGCGCCCGGTGCACGACACCGAAGCCGTCGGAGACGTAGGCATCGGCGAGCGAGGCGAGGGCGTCGGCGAAGGCTCCCCGCTCGTCCTCGTCCTTGCTCGTCTCCCCTGCGTTGAAGCGCAGGTTCTCCAGCACCGCGACCTGGCCGTCACCGAGGCCGGCCACGGTCTCGCGCGCGGAGTCGCCGACGGTGTCAGTGGCGAAGGCGACCTCGGCACCGAGCAGCTCCCCCAGTCTCGCGGCGACCGGGGCGAGCGAGTAGCGCGGGTCCGGCTCCCCCTTCGGCCGACCGAGGTGGGCGCACACGACGACGCGCGCTCCCTCCTCGACCAGACGGGTGATCGTCGGCAGCGAGGCCCTGATGCGTCCGTCGTCGGTGATGGTCTGCCCGTCCAGGGGGACGTTGAGGTCGGACCGGACCAGCACGCGCCGGCCGCGCAGGTCGCCGAGGTCAGCGAGGGTCTTCACGGATGCCTTTCGTTGCCGTCGATGGAGGAGGTGGGGCTCAGAGCGAGGAGCCGACGAGGGACGTGAGGTCGACGAGGCGGTTGGCGTAGCCCCATTCGTTGTCGTACCAACCGACGACCTTGACCTGGTTGCCGATGACGCGGGTCAGGCCCGCGTCGAAGATGCAGCTGGCCGGGTCGGTCTCGATGTCGGTGGAGACGATCGGCTCCTCGGTGTAGGTGAGCAGCCCCTTCATCGGCCCCTCGGCCGCGGCCTTGCGCATGATCTCGTTGACCTCCTCCACGGAGGTGTCCCGAGCGGTCTCGATGGTCAGGTCGGTGGCCGACCCGGTGGGAACCGGGACGCGGAGGGCGAAGCCGTCCAGCTTGCCCTCCAGCTCCGGCAGGACCAGGGAGACGGCCTTGGCGGCGCCGGTCGTGGTCGGCACGATGTTCAGGGCCGCGGCGCGCGCCCGTCGCAGGTCCTTGTGCGGGCCGTCCTGGAGGTTCTGGTCGGCGGTGTAGGCGTGGATCGTGGTCATCAGGCCCTTGGTGATCCCCAGGGTGTCGTTGAGGGCCTTCGCCATCGGGGCCAGGCAGTTCGTCGTGCAGGACGCGTTGGAGATGATGGTGTGCTTGCCCGCGTCGTACAGGTCGTCGTTGACACCCATGACGACCGTGAGGTCCTCGTTCTTGGCCGGGGCCGAGATGATGACCTTCTTCGCGCCGGCGTCGACGTGCGCCTTGGCCTTGGTCGCGTCGGTGAAGTGGCCGGTGGACTCGATCACGACGTCCACGCCGAGATCACCCCACGGCAGCTGGGCCGGGTCCGTCTCGGCGAGGGACCTGATGAGCCGTCCGTCGACCTCGATGCCGCCCTCGACGACCTTCACGTCGCCGTCGTAGCGACCAAGGACCGAGTCGTACTTGAGCAGGTGGGCCTGGGTCGCGTCGTCACCGAGGTCGTTGAAGGCCACGACCTCGACGTCGGCCCCGGACGCATGGATCGCGCGGAAGAAGTTGCGGCCGATGCGGCCGAAGCCGTTGATGCCAACTCGTACAGTCACTGTGGTGCCTCCCGAAGGTGGTTGCGCACTTGACGGCCGCGGATCGCGGCTCCCCGACCACCCTATTGCCTGTCGGAGCCCTGCGCGGGCCCGGGAGGGTGCTGCGGCGAGGTGTCTCAGCCGTCGAGCATGTCCGAGGTGAGGGAGGCCTCGGTGCCGGGGATCCCCTGGTCCTCGGCACGCTTGTCCGCCATGGCCAGCAGCCGGCGGATGCGGCCCGCGACGGCGTCCTTGGTCATCGGGGGCTCGGCCCGCTGACCGAGCTCCTCCAGCGAGGCCTCCTTGTGCTGCAGGCGCAGCTGGCCGGCCTCGCGCAGGTGGTCGGGGATCTCCTCCCCGAGGATCTCCATGGCCCGCTGGACGCGGGCTCCCGCGGCCACCGCTGCGCGGGCCGAACGCCGGAGGTTGGCGTCGTCGAAGTTGGCCAGGCGGTTGGCGGTCGCCCGCACCTCCCGGCGCATGCGCCGCTCCTCCCACGCGAGCACCGCCTCGTGCGCGCCGAGCCGGGTGAGCATGGCACTGATGGCGTCTCCGTCACGGATGACGACGCGGTCGACGCCACGGACCTCGCGCGCCTTGGAGGGGATGCTCAGCCGACGGGCCGCACCGACGAGTGCGAGCCCGGCCTCGGGGCCGGGGCAGGTGATCTCGAGCGAGGAGCTGCGCCCGGGCTCCGTCAGCGACCCGTGGGCGAGGAAGGCGCCTCGCCAGGCCGCCTCCGCATCGCAGACCGCTCCCCCGACGACTCGGGGAGGCAGGCCCCGCACGGGCCGACCCTCGGCGTCGACGAGCCCGGTCTGCCGGGCAAGCGCCTGGCCGTCCTTGCTCACGCGCACGATGTAGCGACTGCCCCGGCGCAGGCCGCCGGCGGCCAGCTGCATGAGCTCGGTCTCGTAGCCGTACAGCTCGATGATGTCCTTGCGCACCCGTCGCGCCGCACTGGCGGTGTCGAGCTCGGCCTCGACGACGATCTGCCGGCCCACCTTGTGCAGTCCGCCGGCGAATCGGAGCACGCTGGCGACCTCGGCCTTGCGACAGCAGGTCCGGGTGATCTGGAACCTGCTCAGCTCGTCCTTGACCTTGTCGGTCATCGCCATGGGGTCCGTCCTTCCGGGGTGGTCGCCAGCACGTTCACGCGAGGATGTCACGATAGGCCGCCGCGAGCCGCAGCGCGTCATGGCGGTCCGCGTACTGGGGCTGTGCGAGCGGGGTCACGACGAGCTGCGCACCGAGCTTCTCGCACGCCGCGGTGAGCCGACTCATGTTCTCGATGGTGCTCGGGTCGGCGAGGACGACGTCCACCGCCAGCTCCGGAGCCGTCTCGTGCAGCGTCTCGATGTGCCGGGTGGCGGAGAAGCCACGCGTCTCCGCGGTGTTCATGTCGAGGTTGAGCGTGAGGACCTTGCGCGCCCTCGCCTCGGCCAGTGCCGTGCGCAGCTCGGGCACGAGCAGGTGCGTGAGCACCGAGGTGTACCAGGAGCCCGGTCCGAGGATGATGTGGTCCGCCTCGCTCACGGCCGCCACCGACTCGGGTCGTGCCGGCGGGTCGTGCGGCTCGAGGGAGATCGACTCGACGAGACCGTGGGTGCTGGCGATGGCCACCTGGCCGAGCACGGTCCGGATGGCCGAGGGGTCACTCGGGTCGAGGCCGCTCACCCGCGCACGCAGCTCGAGGGGCACCGCCGCCATCGGCAGGACCCGACCCCGGGCGCTGAGCAGCCGCCCCACGAGGTCGAGACCGGTCACCGGGTCGTCGTGCAGCTGCCACAGGGCGACGATGAGCAGGTTGCCCAGGGCGTGGCCCGCAAGGTCCCCGTCCCCGGTGAAGCGGTGCTGGAGGACGTCCCCCCACGTCTGCCCCCACTCGTTGTCGTCGCACAGCGCCGTCAGCGCCATCCGCAGGTCGCCCGGGGGCAGCACACCGAAGTCCTCGCGGAGGCGACCGGAGGAGCCGCCGTTGTCGGCGACGGTGACGATGGCGGTCACCTGCTCGCAGACGAGACGCAGGGCGGAGAGCGAGGCCGCGAGACCGTGGCCGCCCCCGAGGGCGACCACCTTCGACGAGCGCAGGCGATCGACCACGCTCACTCCTGACCGAGGTCGCGGTGGACGACGAAGGTCGCGATCTCCTTCGACCCCAGCCGCGCAGCCAGGGCCTCGGCGACGGCCACGGACCGGTGCTTGCCACCGGTGCACCCCACGGCCAGCGTGACGTACCGGCGGTTCTCCCGGAGGTACCCCGCGATGACCGGGGTGAGCATGGTCTCCACCCCGTCGATGAACTCCTGGGCCCCCGGCTGGGACAGCACGTACTCGGCGACCTGGGTCTCGCGTCCCGTGTACGGGCGCAGCTCCGGGACCCAGAACGGGTTGGGCAGGAACCTCATGTCGAAGACGAAGTCCGCGTCGAGGGGCACGCCGTACTTGAACCCGAAGGAGAGGACGGCCAGCCGCAACCGCTCGACGGAGTCGCTGCGGAAGATCGGGCTGATCTTGCGCCCGAGCTGGTGCACGTTGAGCCCGGAGGTGTCGATGACCATCTCGGCGTTCGACCTGATGTCGGCGAGCACCTCGCGCTCCTTCAGGATGGCGTCCAGCAGGCGCCCGTCGCCCTGCAGGGGGTGGGGGCGCCGCACGCTCTCGAAGCGGCGCACGAGGGCCTCGTTGGTCGCGTCGAGGAAGACGAGGTGGGTGCGCCACCCGCCCTCCCGCAGTCGCTGGAGCGAGGAGGTCAGGGCCGTGAAGCCCTGCGCCCGGACATCGAGGGCGATCCCGATGCGGACGGGACCGTCCCCCCGGGTCGGGTCGTCCTCACGGGACTCGGACAGGCGCAGCAGGTCGTCGAGGAGCATCACGGGCAGGTTGTCGATGACGTACCAGCCGTGGTCCTCCATCACCTTGCCGACCGTCGAGCGGCCCGCGCCGCTCATGCCGGTGACCACGACGACCTCGCGGCTCACGTCCCCGCGGTCCCGCTCGAGGGTGGCATCGGGCTCGCTCATCGTGGCTCTCCTTCGTCGAGGACCTCACCGGTGGTGAGGTTCACGGCGGGTGTGGACTCCGTCGGGGCCAACTCTGCCGCAATACGCTCGGCAAGCGCAGGTCCGATCCCCGGGGTCTCCCCCAGCTCCTCCGCGCTGGCGGCACGAATGCGCTTCACGGAGCCGAATCGGGCCAGCAGCGCCTTGCGCCGGGCCTCCCCCAGACCGCGGATCCCGTCGAGGGCGCTGCGCGTCATCGACTTGCTCCGACGCTCCCTGTGGAAGGTGTTGGCGAAGCGGTGTGCCTCGTCGCGCAGACGTTGCAGCAGGAAGAGCGCGTCGCTGGTGCGGGGCAGGATCACCGGGTACTCGTCACCCGGGAGCCAGACCTCCTCGAGCCGCTTGGCCAGCCCGACGAGGGCGACGTCGACGATCCCCAGCTCGTCCAGCACGCGCTGTGCGGCCGCGACCTGCGGGGCGCCACCGTCGACGACGACGAGGTTGGGCGGGTAGGCGAAACGGCTGACCTCGGTCGGCTGCTGCGCCTCCGGGGTCGCGGCCGCGGCGTCAGGCGTCGCGGCTGCAGCGTCGCGGTCCTTGACGTGCCGGGCGAAGCGCCGCGAGAGCACCTCGTGCATGGACGCGGTGTCGTCGGTGCGCCCCTCGACGTCCCCCCGGACGATGAACCGTCGGTACTCGCTCTTGCGGGCGACGCCGTCCTCGAAGACGACCATCGACCCCACGACGTCGCTGCCCTGGACGTGCGCGATGTCGTAGCCCTCGATCCGCAACGGCGCGTCGTCGAGCCCCAGCGCCTCCTGCAGCTGCTGCAGGGCCTGGCTGCGGGTCGTCAGGTCCCCGGCACGGGCGACCTTGTGGCGGGCCAGGGACTGGGACGCGTTGCGCTCGACGGTGGCCATGAGGGCCCGCTTGTCGCCCCGCTGCGGCACGCGGAGGGTGACGCGACTCCCCCTTCGCTCCCCCAGCCAGGCCGCCATGTCCTCACCCTGCGGCGGGAGGACGGGCACGAGGACCTCGCGCGGCACCTCCTCACCGCCGTAGACCTGCTGCAGCAGGTGCTCCACGAGCTCAGGGAGGTCCTCCGCGTCCTTCTCGGCGACCCAGCCCCGCTGACCGCGGATCCGTCCACCCCGGACGTGGAAGACCTGGATGGCGACCTCGAGCTCGTCGTCGGCCAGGGCGAAGACGTCCGCATCCGTGCCGTCGGGCAGGACGACCGCGGACTTCTCGAGGGCCTTGGTCAGTGCCGTCACGTCGTCGCGGAGCCGGGCCGCCTGCTCGAAGTCGAGCTCGGCGGCCGCGGCCTTCATCTCGCGCTCGAGGCGGCGGACGAAGCGGTCGGTGCGTCCGGCGAGGAAGTCGCACAGCTCGTCGGCCAGTGCCCGGTGCTCCTCGGGGCTGACCCACCCGACGCACGGCGCGGAGCACTTGTCGATGTACCCCAGCAGGCAGGGGCGGCCGGACTGCTCCGCCCGCTTGAAGACCCCCTTGCTGCACGTCCGCACCGGGAAGACCCTCAGGAGCAGGTCGAGGGTCTCGCGGATGGCCCAGGCATGGGTGTACGGGCCGAAGTAGCGCGTGCCCTTGCGCTTGGCGCCCCGCATCACCTGCGCCCGGGGGAACTCCTCCCCCATCGTCACCGCGAGGTACGGGTAGGACTTGTCGTCGCGGTACTTGACGTTGAACCGCGGGTCGTACTCCTTGATCCAGGAGTACTCGAGCTGGAGGGCCTCGACCTCGGTGGCCACCACCGTCCACTCGACGCTCGCGCCCGTGCGCACCATCCGCTGGGTACGTGGGTGCAGCGCGGCGATGTCCTGGAAGTAGGAGGACAACCGAGACCGGAGCGACTTGGCCTTGCCGACGTAGATGACCCGGCCGTGCTCGTCCCGGAAGCGGTAGACGCCCGGATCGGTCGGGATCGACCCGGCTGCGGGTCGGTAGGTTGCGGGATCCGCCACTGACTACGCCCCGGAGACCACGACGTCGTCACCCTCGACCGTCACCGAACGCTCACCGAGCCCCTCGGTGGCCGGACCCTTCGTCATGTCACCGGACCGTGGGTCGAACTCGCTGCCGTGGCAGGGACAGATGATCGCGCGCGTGGTGACCTCGTCGACCGCGCAGCCCTGGTGGGGGCAGCTGGCGTCGAAGGCCTTGTACTCACCGGCGCTGGGCTGGGTGACCACGACCCCGTCCTTGACGACCCCGCCGCCCTCGGGCACCTCTGCGGCGGGGACACGGACTGGCTCGGCGGGGTCGGCCGGCTCCTGGCTCCCGCCACAGGCGGAGAGCGGGACCGCCGCCCCCGCGGTCGCGACCACGGTGATGAGCCCACGTCGTGTCGTCGTCACATCGATCTCCCTGTCCGGCACCGGGTTGTGCCACGATCCTGTCACTGCCGGCTGCACGTCCTCAGCCGGCCTTCTTGGCCCGCCTGGCCGCTGCGCCGGCAGCGCTGGAGACCTCGGGCTTCTTCGTGGCCTGCGCGGCGCTGCGAGGGGCCTTCTTCGCGGGCTTCCTCGCGGCCTTCTTCCGCGCTCCCTTCGCCGGGAGGACGGGGGCCTCCTCCTCGACGAGCTCGCCGATGACCGGGGTGGTGTCCGACTTCGCCAGCACGGGTGCGAGGAACTGTCCGGTGTAGGAGTCCGCGGAGGCGGCCACCTCCTCCGGGGTTCCGGTGGCGACCACCCGACCGCCCCCGTCACCGCCCTCGGGGCCCATGTCGACGATCCAGTCGGCGCTCTTGACGACGTCGAGGTTGTGCTCGATGACCAGGACGCTGTTGCCCTTGTCGACGAGTCCCTGCAGGACGAGCAGGAGCTTGCGGATGTCCTCGAAGTGCAGGCCGGTGGTCGGTTCGTCGAGCACGTAGATGGTGCGGCCGTTGGAGCGCTTCTGCAGCTCGGACGCCAGCTTCACCCGCTGCGCCTCGCCGCCGGAGAGGGTCGTGGCGGGCTGCCCGAGGCGCACGTAGCCCAGCCCCACGGCGTTGAGCGTCTTCATGTGTCGGGCGATCGCCGGCACCGCGGCGAAGAAGTCCTCCGCCTCCTCGATCGGCATGTCGAGCACCTCGGCGATGTTCTTGCCCTTGAAGTGCACCTCCAGCGTCTCGCGGTTGTAGCGCGCACCGTGGCACACCTCGCACGGGACGTAGACGTCGGGCAGGAAGTTCATCTCGATCTTCAGCGTCCCGTCGCCGGAGCACGCGTCGCACCGGCCGCCCTTGACGTTGAAGGAGAAACGGCCGGGCTGGTAGCCACGCACCTTGGCCTCGCTCGTCTCGGCGAAGAGCCGACGCACGTGGTCGAACACGCCCGTGTACGTCGCCGGGTTCGACCGCGGCGTCCGTCCGATCGGGCTCTGGTCGACGTGGACCACCTTGTCGAGGTGGTCCAGCCCCGTCACGGTCTTGTGCCGACCGGGCACCTGCCGCGCGCCGTTGAGCTTGTTGGCCAGCACGCGGTAGAGGATGTCGTTGACGAGTGTGGACTTGCCCGAGCCGGACACCCCCGTGATCGCGATGAAGTTCCCGAGCGGGAAGGCGACCTCGATGTCGTGCAGGTTGTGCTCGCGCGCTCCCTTGACGGTCAGCTCCCGACCGGGCCGCTGCGGCCGCCGGGTCGCCGGCAGGGGGATCTCCAGCTCACCTGCCAGGTAGCGCCCGGTCGCCGAGCGCTTGTTGGTCAGCAGCTGCGACAGCGGCCCCGAGTGCACGACGTCACCACCGTGCTCGCCGGCGCCGGGGCCGATGTCGACGACCCAGTCGGACGAGGCGATCGTGTCCTCGTCGTGCTCGACGACGATGAGGGTGTTGCCCAGGTCCCGCAGTCGGGTCAGGGTCTCGATGAGGCGGTGGTTGTCCCGCTGGTGCAGTCCGATGCTCGGCTCGTCGAGGACGTAGAGGACCCCGACGAGACCGGACCCGATCTGGGTCGCCAGCCGGATGCGCTGGGCCTCCCCGCCGGAGAGCGTCCCGGCGGCACGGGAGAGCGAGAGGTACTCCAGACCCACATCGAGGAGGAAGCCGAGGCGGGCGTTGATCTCCTTGATCACCTGCTCGGCGATCTGCAGCTCCCGGTCGGTGAAGTCGACGGTCCCCAGGAAGCCCGCGGCCCGGGCGATGGACATGGACGAGACGTCGGCGATGCTGTGGCCCCCGACGAGGACGGCCAACGACTCCGGCTTCAGCCGGGTCCCGTCGCACGTGGGGCACGGGATCTCGCGCATGTAGCCCTCGTAGCGCTCCCGGCTCCAGTCCGACTCGGTCTCCAGGTGCCGACGCTTCACGAAGGGGATGACCCCCTCGAAGCCCGTGCTGTAGGCGCGCTCGCGACCGAAGCGGTTGCGGTAGCGCACGTGCACCTTGTGCTTGTGGCCGTGCAGCAGGGCCCCGCGGGCCCGCTCCGGCAGCGCCCGCCACGGGGTGTCCATGTCGAAGCCGAGGTCGTCGCCGAGGGCGGCCATCGTCCGCTGGAAGTACTGGGCCGACTGGGTCCCCTTCGCCCACGGGGCGATCGCCCCCTCGCCGAGGCTGAGGTCGTCGTCCGGGACGACGAGCTCGGGGTCGACCTCCAGCTCCGTGCCCAGCCCGGTGCACACCGGGCAGGCACCGAAGGGGGAGTTGAAGGAGAACGAGCGCGGCTCGATCTCGTCGATGTCGAGGGGGTGGTCGTTCGGGCAGGCCATCGTCTCCGAGTAGCGACGCTGGCGCTGCGGGTCGTCCTCCGCCAGGTCGACGAAGTCGATGACGACGACGCCCCCGGCCAGACCCAGCGCGGTCTCGACCGAGTCGGTCAGGCGCTGCTTGTTCGCCCGGTCCTCGGCCCCCTTCGCCACGAGCCGGTCGACGACCACGTCGATGGTGTGCTTGACCTGCTTCTCCAGCGTCGGCGGCTCCGAGAGGGAGATCACCTCGCCGTCGACGAGGGCGCGGCTGTACCCCTTGGTCCGCAGCTCGTCGAAGAGGTCGACGAACTCACCCTTGCGGGCGCGCACCACCGGGGCGAGCACCTGGAAGCGGGTGCGCTCCGGCAGCTCGAGCAGCCGGTCGACGATCTGCTGCGGGCTCTGCCGGGTGATGGGCTCACCGCAGACAGGGCAGTGCGGGCGACCCACGCGGGCGAAGAGCAGGCGGAGGTAGTCGTGGACCTCGGTGATCGTGCCGACGGTCGAGCGCGGGTTGCGGTTCGTCGACTTCTGGTCGATGGAGACGGCCGGCGAGAGGCCCTCGATGAAGTCGACGTCGGGCTTGTCCATCTGCCCGAGGAACTGGCGCGCGTAGGCGGACAGCGACTCGACGTAGCGCCGCTGGCCCTCGGCGAAGATGGTGTCGAAGGCGAGCGACGACTTGCCCGACCCGGACAGGCCGGTGAAGACCACGAGCGCGTCCCGCGGGATGTCGATGTGGATGTTCTTGAGGTTGTGCTCGCGGGCCCCCTGGACGACGATCCGGTCGTGCAGTCGGGAACCAGCGGCCTTGGCAGCAGTCACCCACCACACCTTAGGTGCCGCCCCTGACAACCCACGTCCGCCTTCCGCCGTGCGGACCGCCTAGCCTGTGGTGGATGAGCACCCCCATCGAGGAGTACGCCGTCGTCGGCGACACCGAGACCGCTGCCCTCATCTCCCGCGGCGGGTCAGTGGACTGGCTGTGCCTCCCGCGGTTCGACTCCCCCTCGAGCTTCACCGCCCTGCTCGGCACCCCCGACCACGGACGGTGGCTCATCGCCCCCGTCGACGAGGCCACTTCCACGCGCTCCTACCGGGACGACACGTTCATCCTCGAGACGATCCACCGCACCGGCACCGGAGCGGTCAAGGTGATCGATCTCATGCCGCTCGGTGACGGACGAGCGGACCTGATCCGCGTCGTCGAGGGGCTCGAGGGCGAGGTGGAGATGGAGCACGAGTGGATCGTGCGCCCGAACTACGGCCGGACCCGTCCGTGGGTCGCCCACTCCCCCGGGCACGTGCGCGACCACGACGTCATCACGGCGATCGCGGGGAACGACATGCTCGTGCTGCGCGGGTCCCGTCTGCCGCACGCGGACCACGGGCACCACTACGACCGCTGGACCGTCCGGGCCGGGGAGCACTACAACTTCTCCACCACGTGGTTCGCCTCGCACAAGCCGATCCCGCCGCCGTTGGACATCAGCGCGCGAATCCGCGTGACGTACCAGACCTCCATGGAGTGGGCCTCCCAGTGCACCTACGAGGGGCCGTACCGGGACGAGGTCGTCCGCTCGCTGCTCACCCTCCGGCTGCTCACCGACACCCGCCGTGGCGGCATCGTCGCCGCGCCGACGACGAGCCTGCCCGAGGACTTCGGCGGGGTGCGCAACTGGGACTACAGGTACTGCTGGCTGCGGGACGCCTCCCTGACCCTCGAGTCGCTGCTGAAGTCGGGGTACGTCGGGGCCACGCGACTCTGGCGGGACTGGCTGGTGCGGGCGATCGCGGGTGACCCCGAGGACATGCAGATCATGTACGCCGTCGACGGAGGGCGGTACCTGCCCGAGCGCGAGCTCGACCACCTGCCCGGGTACGCGAACTCGCGCCCGGTGCGCGTGGGCAACGGCGCGGTCGACCAGAAGCAGACGGACGTGCTCGGCGAGGTGATGATCGCCCTCGAGGACGCCCGGGCACAGGGTCTTCAGGAGTCCGACCAGTCCTGGGCGATCCAGCGGGCCCTCGTCAACAACCTCGCCGAGCACTGGGACCAGGCCGACCACGGGCTGTGGGAGATCCGCGGCCCCCGGCGTCACTTCACCCACTCGCGGGTCATGGTCTGGGCGGCATTCGACCGGGCGATCCGCGCCGTGGAGGTCCACGGCTACGAGGGCGACCTCGAGCTGTGGCGCGACCTGCGCGAGCGGGTGCGCGCCGACGTCCTCGACCGCGGCTGGAACGAGGAGAAGCAGACCTTCACCCAGCACTACGACACGGACGAGGTGGACGCGTCCCTGCTGCTGATCCCCATGGTGGGATTCCTCCCGCCGGAGGACCCCCGGGTGCTCGGGACGATCGCGGCGATCGAACGCGACCTCATGCGCGACGGCTTCCTGCTGCGGTACCGCACGGAGAGCGGGATCGACGGCCTCGCCGGCGACGAGCACCCCTTTCTCGCCTGCTCCTGGTGGCTGGTGAGTGCCTACGCCCTCACCGGTCAGAGGGAGAAGGGCCATGCGCTGATGCGGCGCCTGGTGGCCCTGCTCAACGACGTCGGCCTCATCGCCGAGGAGTACGACGTGCACGCCGACCACCAGGTCGGCAACTTCCCGCAGGCGTTCAGCCACCTGACCCTCATCGGCGCCGCCTACGCCCTGCGGGACGCCGACGCCGCCGTCGACCGCGGCGCCGAACCCGATACCGACACGATCGCCACCCCCATCCATCCCGTGGAGGACGACTGACATGAGCACCACCTACGACCCCGACGTCCAGCCCGGAGGCCCGGTCGCGGTACGCACGCTTCCGGGGCTGACGATCCGCAAGATGTCCGTCTCGCAGATGCACAACAACGTCTACCTGCTCACCTGCGCCGGTACGGGCGAGCAGCTGCTCATCGACGCCGCCGACGAGGCCGACCGGATCAACGAGCTCGTCGCCTCCGGAGGCAGCGGGCTCGACCACCTCGTGACGACGCACCAGCACTGGGACCACGTCCGTGCCCTCGCCGAGATCAGCCGCGACCACACCCCGGAGATGTACGCCGGGGAGGACGACGCGCCGGCCCTGCCCGTGCGCCCCGACCACCGCTTGCGGCACGGTGACACCATCCGCTTCGGCGACGTCTCGCTCGACGTGATCCACCTGCGGGGGCACACCCCCGGCTCGGTGGCCCTGGCCTACGACGACCCGGAGGGGCACGTCCACCTCTTCACCGGCGACAGCCTCTTCCCGGGAGGCGTCGGGGCCACGCACCGCCCCGGACAGAGCTTCGAGTCGCTCTACGCGGACGTGACCGAGCGCGTCTTCGACGTCTACGACGACGACACCTGGGTCTACCCCGGGCACGGCTCGGACACGACGCTCGGCGCGGAGCGGCCCCACCTGGAGGAGTGGCGAGAGCGGGGGTGGTGACCGCCACGGGGCTCGTCCCCGCCCCCCTCCTCGTGCTGGGGGCCGTCGTCTCCGTCCAGTTCGGCGGCGCGCTCGCGGCCACCCTCGTGCCGCAGATCGGCGCGGCCGGCTCGGTCGTGCTGCGTCTCGCCTTCGCCACCGCGGTCCTGCTGGCCTTCGCCCGTCCGCGCTGGCGCGGGCACAGCCGCCGCGCGTGGCTGACCGTCGTGGCCTTCGGCGTGGCCATGGGACTGATGAACTTCGCCTTCTACGGGTCGCTCGCCCACCTGCCCATCGGCGTGGCCGTCACCATCGAGTTCACCGGGCCGCTCACCCTCGCGGCCGTGCTCTCCCGCCGCCCACGGGACCTGTTCGCGGTCGCCGCGGCCGCCATCGGCGTCCTGCTCATCTCGCAGGCGCTCAGCGTCCCCCTGGCGCAGCTCGAGGGCACCGGCATCGTCCTCGCGTTCCTCGCGGGGGTCTGCTGGGCCGGCTACATCATCTTCTCCGGTCGCGCGGGTGCCGAGTTCCCCGCGCTCGAGGGACTGGCCCTGGCCATGGTGGTGGCCACCCTCGTCGTCCTGCCCTTCGGGCTCTGGGACGTCACCGTCCACGGCACGAGCGCCTGGAGCGGCGCGGTCGTCCTCACCGGCCTCGGTGTCGCCGTGCTGTCCTCGGTCCTGCCCTACTCCCTCGAGCTGCACGCCCTGCGGCGGCTGCCGGCGAAGGTCTTCGGCATCCTGCTCAGCCTCGAGCCGGCGGTTGCCGCACTCGCCGGGCTGGTCGTGCTCGGGCAACGCCTCGACCCGGTCCAGCTCGGCGGCATGGCCCTCGTCGTGCTCGCCAGCGCCATGGTGCTCGGCCTCGGTGCCCGCAGCGAGCAGGAGGCGGCCACCCCCTGAGCACGGACGAAGGGGGCCGATCACCGCACGATGACCGGCCCCCTTCGTCGTGTGGGTCAGCTGCCGGAGCGGGTCCGGGCCTGCTCGTCCTTCTTCGTCTTCCACAGGCTGGCGACCGTCGTGACGCCGAGGATGACGACGATGGCGCCGAGGGAGATGCCGATCGGGATCTCGGGGACCGAGACGTGCTCGCCACCGTTGATGAAGGGCACCTCGTTCTCGTGGAGGGCGTGCAGGATGAGCTTCACGCCGATGAAGGCGAGCAGCACCGACAGGCCGATCGTGAGGTAGACCAGCTTCTTCAGCAGGCCACCGATGAGGAAGTACAGCTGCCGCAGCCCCATCAGGGCGAAGAGGTTGGCCGTGAGGACGATGTACGGCTCACGGGTCAGGCCGTAGATCGCCGGGATGGAGTCGAGGGCGAAGAGCAGGTCGGTCATGCCCAGGGCGAAGACCGCGATGAACATCGGGGTGGCGACCAGCTTCGCGTTCTTCTTCGTGAACAGCTTCGAGGACCACTCGGTCGTGCTGGGCAGGGTCTTCTGCATCCAGAGAACGAGGCGGTTCTGCTCGTACTCCTCCTCCGCCTCACCCTCGGTGGCCAGCTTGATCGCGGTGTAGATGAGGAAGGCACCGAAGATGTAGAAGACCCAGGAAAACTGGTTGATCGCTGCCGCGCCGAGGAAGATGAAGATCGTGCGCAGGACGATCGCGATGATGATGCCCCACAGCAGCGCCGTCTGCTGGTACTTCTGCGGCACCCCGAACTTCGCCATGATCAGCAGGAAGATGAACAGGTTGTCGATCGAGAGCGAGTACTCGGTCAGCCAGCCCGCGAAGAACTCGGTCCCGCGCTCGGGCCCCGCCATGACCCACATGCCGATTCCGAAGAGGATCGCCGCGGAGATGTAGATCCCCAGGACGACGGAGACCTCACGGGTGGAGGGGACGTGCGGGTTGCGAGCCACCCAGATGATGTCGAAGGTCAGGATGGCCGCGAACACGCCGAGCGTGACGAGCCACACCCAGGTGGGCACGACCATCGTGCCGCCGCTGATGATCGTCGGCTGCAGTGCGGAGAACGTTGACAATGGTTACCTTCCGGACAGGGACATCACGTCCGGAGGTCTCTCCCGCCCATGGGACCGCTGCCCCGGGGCGGTGAGGACCGACCGTGATGACGAGGCGAGCGCGCGGGGATACTCCCCTCCGACGTCAGCCATGTTCCCACACGAGGACCGCCGCGGCGCACTTCCGGTGGGCTCAGCGAGTGGCCGCCGTCATCTGGCGCAGTTCCTTCTTCAGGTCGCTGATCTCGTCACGCAGCCGGGCGGCGAGCTCGAAGTGCAGGTCGGTCGCCGCCTGGTGCATCTGGTCGGTGAGCTCCTGGATGAGCCGCGCCAGCTCCGTCGCCGGCAGGTCGCGCTCGCGGCCCCCTGCCGGCTCGCTCGAGGAGGAGGTGCGCGTCGACTTGCCCCGCGACTGGGCGCGGGCCGACCCGAGCAGCTCGTCGGTGTCGGCGTCCTCGCGCTGCAGCATGTCGGTGATGTCGGCGATCTTCTTGCGCAGCGGCTGCGGGTCCAGCCCACGTTCGGTGTTGTAGGCGATCTGCTTCTCCCGACGGCGGTTGGTCTCGTCGAGCGCCTCCTGCATCGACGGGGTGACCTTGTCGGCGTACATGTGCACCTGGCCGGACACGTTGCGGGCGGCACGGCCGATCGTCTGGATCAGCGACCGCGCGCTGCGCAGGAACCCCTCCTTGTCCGCGTCCAGGATGCTCACGAGCGACACCTCGGGCAGGTCGAGGCCCTCGCGCAGCAGGTTGATGCCGACGAGCACGTCGAACTCCCCCAACCGCAGCTCCCGCAGCAGCTCCACCCGGCGCAGCGTGTCGATGTCGGAGTGGAGGTAGCGCACCCGCACCCCCTTGTCGAGGAGGTAGTCGGTGAGGTCCTCGGCCATCTTCTTCGTCAGGGTCGTCACGAGCACCCGCTCGTTGCGCTCCGCCCGCTCCCGGATCTCGTGCAGGAGGTCGTCGATCTGCCCCTTGGTCGGCTTGAGGACCACCTCCGGGTCGATGAGCCCGGTCGGCCGGATGACCTGCTCGACGTGGCCGTCGCCCTTGGCCAGCTCGTAGTCGCCCGGTGTCGCGGAGAGGTAGACGGTCTGCCCGATGCGCTCGAGGAACTCCTCCCACGTCAGGGGTCGGTTGTCCATGGCGCTCGGCAGGCGGAAGCCGTGCTCGACGAGCGTGCGCTTGCGGGAGGCATCCCCCTCGTACATCGCCCCGATCTGCGGCACCGTCTGGTGCGACTCGTCGATGACGAGGAGGAAGTCCTCCGGGAAGTAGTCGAGGAGGCAGTTGGGCGCGCTGCCGGGCGAGCGCCCGTCGATGTGCATCGAGTAGTTCTCGATCCCGGCGCACGAGCCGATCTGCCGCATCATCTCGATGTCGTAGGTGGTGCGCATGCGCAGGCGCTGGGCCTCGAGCATCTTGCCCTGGCGCTCGAGGTCCTCCAGCCGCTCGCCGAGCTCCTTCTCGATCCCGGCGACCGCGCGCTCCATCCGCTCCGGCCCGGCGACGTAGTGGGTGGCGGGGAAGATGTAGATCTCGCTCTCCTCGCGCACGACCTCGCCGGTGAGCGGGTGCAGGGTGTGGATCCGCTCGATCTCGTCGCCGAAGAACTCGATGCGCACCGCGAGCTCCTCGTACATGGGGATGATCTCGACGGTGTCCCCCCGCACGCGGAAGGTCCCGCGGGTGAAGGCCAGGTCGTTGCGGGTGTACTGCATCGTCACGAACTGGCGCAGCAGGTCGTCGCGCTCGATCTCGTCCCCGAGGCGCAAGGGCACCATCCGGTCGACGTACTCCTGCGGGGTGCCCAGGCCGTAGATGCAGGACACGGAGGCCACGACGACGACGTCCCGCCGGGTGAGCAGGCTGTTGGTCGCCGAGTGGCGCAGGCGCTCGACCTCCTCGTTGACCGAGGAGTCCTTCTCGATGTAGGTGTCGCTCTGCGGGACGTACGCCTCGGGCTGGAAGTAGTCGTAGTAGCTGACGAAGTACTCGACCGCGTTGTTCGGCAGCAGGTCACGGAACTCGTTGGCCAGCTGGGCCGCGAGCGTCTTGTTGGGCGCCATGACGAGGGTCGGTCGCTGGACCTCCTCGATCAGCCAGGCCGTCGTCGCCGACTTGCCGGTACCGGTGGCGCCGAGCAGGACGATGTCCTGCTCGCCCGCACGCACGCGCGCGGCGAGGTCGGCGATCGCGGTGGGCTGGTCGCCGGCGGGCTCGAACTCCGAGACGACCTCGAAGGGAGCCACCGTGCGTTGCAGGTCGGTTACCGGGCGCATGGTCCTCACGGTATGTCAGGGGGGTGACAGGGCAGTCCCTCCGACCAACGCCGACCGGGTTCCCCGGATTCCCCCCGCCGTCACGCCCGGCCGGAGCGGACCGTGCGCCAGTGCCGACCCGGCCCCCGGCGCAACGTCCACCGGCCGAGGTGGGCGATCGCACCCAGGTCACGGGCCATCGCCCGGACGGCCCCCTCGGCGAGATCGTCCTCCCGGGTGTCGTGGCTGGCCGGGACGAGGAAGCGCAGGTGCAGCTGCGGCTGGCCCCGCACGACCTCCACGGAGCGGTCCTCGACCAGCTGCGTGCGCGCCAGCAGCTCCTCCGCCCGCGGCAGGACGGTCGGCGGCTCCACCCCGGCAGGGACGCCCAGCACGTCGAGGGCGACCCGGTAGGAGGGCATCAGGAACCACCGCGCGGTGGTGTCCACCCGGTCTCGCGCGCCCAGGCCTCCAGGCGCGCGTGGATGCCGTCGAACCACGGCTCCTTGGCCGCGGCGTACTCCCCGCGGGAGCGACCCGTCGTCGCGAGCCGCTCCTTCTCCGCGCGGTACTCGGCTCGCGCGCCGGGCTCGGCGCGCAGCCAGTCCCGGACGAGCAGCGCCCACCGCCACCCCGGGGACCCGACCTCCCGCACGTGCAGGTGGATCGGGACGGCCGGGTCGCACCCGTGGTGGTACCGCTTGGGCCAGGGCCCGACCCCCTTCGGGTTGTCCTCCCTGATGTCCTCCCGCCGCGGCCATCCCCCGTCCGCCGTGGCCCGCAGGAAGTCCGCCCCGTCGGCCACCTCGAGGGACTCGACACCGACCTGCAGGTCGATGATCGGCTTGGCGTACATCGGCACCGCCGTCGAGCCGATGTGGTCGACGGTGAGGGCGAGGTCGCCCAGGCGGTGCCGCAGGCGGGCGATCTCCCGCGCGCCCTGCGCTGCCCACGCGGGATCGGGTTCGGTGAGGACGAGCCCGTCGGGAGCGGTCACCGGCCGCATCGCGGCGAGGTTGTCGGCGAAGGGGGTCAGCCGCTCCTCCCAGAGCCGGTCCACCGCCCCCAGGAGGGTCTCGGGCGAGCCGCTGTTGTCCAGCAGGACGTCGGCAACCGCCCGTCGCTCCTCGTCGCTCGCCTGGGCCGCCACCCGCGATCGGGCCTCGTGCTCCGGCGTCCCACGCAGCTCGACGAGACGCCGCACGCGCTCCTCCTCCGCGGTGTCGACGACGACGACGAGGTGGTACTCCCCCGCCATCCGCTTCTCGACGAGCAGCGGCATGTCGTGCACCGCGACCCGGCTGCCTCCCGACTCCGCCGCCTCGAACCGCTGCGCCGTGCGCTCCCAGATGGCCGGGTGGGTGATCCCCTCCAGCGCTGCCAGCGCATCGGGGTCACCGAAGACCACCCGGCCCAGCGCCGGCCGGTCCAGGGCCCCCTTCGCGTCGAAGACCTCGTCCCCGAAACGCGCCCGGATCAGCTCCAGCGCCGGCTCCCCCGGCTCGACCACCTCCCGGGCGATGAGGTCGGCGTCCACGACGACCGCCCCGAGCTCGGCCAGACGCCTCGAGACGGTCGACTTGCCGGAACCGATCCCACCGGTGAGGCCCACGCGCAGCATGCCGGCGATCCTAACCGCGCTCGGTGGACCACACCCGCGCATGTCGTGGGTAGCGTCGACGTCGTGGACTCCCAGACACTCGTCAACCTGCTGCTCGTGATGGTCTTCGTCCTCGTCGGGGGTGTCTTCGCCGCCACCGAGATGGCGATCGTGACCCTGCGCGAGGGCCAGGTCCGTGCCCTCGAGGAGGGCAGTGGGCGCGAGCAGCGACTGGCCGGCCTCGTGCGCAACCCGAACCAGTTCCTGTCCGCGGTGCAGATCGGCGTGACCGTGGCCGGCTTCTTCTCCTCTGCCTACGGTGGGTCCACCATCGCCCCGGACCTCGTGCCCGGCCTCGTCGCCATCGGCATCCCCGAGACCGCCGCCGCCACCCTCGCCCTCGTCGCGATGACCCTGCTCATCGCCTACCTGTCCCTCGTCTTCGGCGAGCTGGCGCCCAAGCGCCTGGCGATGCAGAACAACCTGGCCTTCACCCGGGTCCTGGGGACCCCCCTGCGGCTCTTCGCCACGGTCGTCCGGCCCGTGATCTGGTTGCTGTCGGTCTCCACCAATGCCGTCGTCCGGCTCGCGGGAGGCAACCCCTCGGCCTCGGAGGACGAGATGACTCCCGAGGAGATCCGTGACCTCATCGAGGGGCATCAGGGGCTGCGCCCCTACCCACGACGGATCCTGACCGACGTCTTCCGGGCCGGCGAGCGGTCGCTGACGCGGGTGATGCGCCCGCGCACGGACGTGGAGTTCCTCGCCGCGGACCTCACGCTCGAGGAGGCCAGGGAGCGGGTGCTCGACCTCCCGCACTCGCGCTTCCCCGTCACCGGGAGGGACCTCGACGACATCATCGGCTTCGTCCACATCCGTGACCTGCTCACGTCGCCGGAGAGCGGGGCCACCCGCGTGCGCGACCTCACCCGCACGATCCTCGCCGTGCCCGACAGCCTGGAGGTCCTGGCCGCGCTGTCCCGGCTGCGGTCGGAGAAACAGCCCCTGGCCATCGTCGTCGACGAGTACGGGGGGACCGACGGACTGATCACGATGGAGGACCTCGTCGAGGAGTTCGTCGGCGAGATCTACGACGAGCACGACCGGGGCCCCGACCCCGAGGACACCGCCCGGCGCCGCGGGGAGACCCTCGTCGTCGACGGGTCGCTCAACGTCGAGGAGCTGTCCGAGCTCATCGGGACCGACGTCTCCGACGAGGACGTGGACTCGGCCGGCGGGCTCGTCATGTCCCGGCTGGGGCGGTTGGCCGTGGTCGGCGACGTCGTCGAGGTGGCCGGGCAGCGACTGGAGGTGCTCTCCGTCGACGGCCGTCGCGTGGCACGGCTGCGCATCACCCCGATCGACTGACCGGCCCCATCCCATGACGAAGGGGGCGCCGCACCGGTTCGGTGCGACGCCCCCTTCGAGGGTGCTGCTCGGGTCAGTTGCCCGTGAGCTTCTCGCGAAGCGCGGCCAGCGCCTCGTCCGAGGCCAGCGTGCCCTCGTTGGTCGGCGCGGCGGGGGCCGCTGCGCCGGAGCTGCTGTTGCTGCTGCTGCTGCTCGGGGCCGGGGTGCTGCTGTCGGAGCTGTACGAGGTGGTCGCGACGTCGTCGCCACCCTCGGCGGCGGCGGCGTCGTCCGCCGCAGCCTTCTCCATCTGGGCGCGGTGCGCCTCCCAGCGGGCGTGCGCGTCCGCGTACTGCTTCTCCCAGGCCTCGCGCTGGGCCTCGTAGCCCTCGAGCCACTCGTTGGTCTCGGGGTCGAAGCCCTCGGGGTACTTGTAGTTCCCCTGCTCGTCGTACTCCGCGGCCATGCCGTAGAGGGTCGGGTCGAACTCGGTGAGGTTGGCGCCGTCCTCGTTGGCCTGCTTGAGGCTCAGCGAGATGCGGCGACGCTCGAGGTCGATGTCGATGACCTTGACGAAGATCTCCTGACCGACGTTGACGACCTGCTCGGGCAGCTCGACGTGGCGCTCGGCCAGCTCGGAGATGTGCACGAGGCCCTCGATGCCGTCCTCGACGCGCACGAACGCACCGAACGGGACGAGCTTGGTGACCTTGCCCGGAACGACCTGGCCGATCGCGTGGGTCCGGGCGAAGTGCTGCCACGGGTCCTCCTGCGTCGCCTTGAGCGAGAGGGAGACGCGCTCGCGGTCCATGTCGACGTCCAGGACCTCGACCGTGACCTCGTCGCCGACCTCGACGACCTCGGACGGGTGGTCGATGTGCTTCCAGGACAGCTCGGAGACGTGGACGAGACCGTCGACGCCACCCAGGTCCACGAAGGCACCGAAGTTGACGATCGAGGAGACGACGCCCGTGCGGACCTGGCCCTTCTGCAGCTCCTTGAGGAAGGTGGTGCGCACCTCGGACTGCGTCTGCTCGAGCCATGCACGGCGCGAGAGCACGACGTTGTTGCGGTTCTTGTCGAGCTCGATGATCTTGGCCTCGATCTCCTTGCCGACGTACGGCTGGAGGTCGCGGACGCGACGCATCTCCACGAGGGAGGCGGGGAGGAAGCCACGCAGGCCGATGTCGAGGATGAGACCACCCTTGACGACCTCGATGACGGTGCCCGTGACGACGCCGTCCTCTTCCTTGATCTTCTCGATGGTGCCCCAGGCACGCTCGTACTGAGCGCGCTTCTTGGACAGGATCAGGCGGCCTTCCTTGTCCTCCTTCTGGAGGACGAGGGCCTCGACCTCGTCGCCGACGGCGACGATCTCGGCGGGGTCGACGTCGTGCTTGATGGACAGCTCGCGCGAGGGGATGACGCCCTCGGTCTTGTAGCCGATGTCGAGGAGCACCTCGTCGCGGTCGACCTTGACGATGTGGCCCTCGACGATGTCGCCATCGTTGAAGTCCTTGATCGTGGCGTCGATGGCGGCGAGAAGATCTTCCTCAGAGCCGATGTCGTTGACGGCGATCTGAGGGGCGGTCGTGTCGACCGTGCTGGCAGTCATGTAGTAGGAACTCCGATTGTGGACAGTTGATCGTACGGACAGGTGGATACACAAAGAGTGCCCACCCATGCTAGTCGCCGTGGGCCATGCGGACAAAACCCCCTTCCGGGTTACGGTCCGTCCATGGGTGATGGCTGGTCCGACGGGACGAACTCGGTGGCACGGCGCGAGAGCGGGCAGGCCGAGACGGTGGCCGCGAACCGGTCCTGGTGGGACCGCGAGGCCGAGGACTACCTCGACGAGCACGGGGACTTCCTCGGCGACGCGGAGCTGGTGTGGGGGCCCGAGGGGTGGACGGAGTCGCAGCTGCGCGTGCTCGGTCCGCCCGAGGCCCTCCGTGGCGCCGACGTCCTGGAGTTCGGTGGCGGCGCGGCCCAGGGTGGCCGCTGGTGCGCCGCGCAGGGCGCACGCGTGGTCTCCAGCGACCTGTCGAGCGGGATGCTGCGCACCGCACGACACATCGACGCCCGCTCCCCCGGGCCCGCGCCGACGCTGCTGCAGTCCGACGCCACCCGGCTGGGCCTGGCCGACTCGAGCTTCGACATCGTCTTCTCCGCCTACGGCGCGACCCCCTTCGTCGCGGACAGCGCGGGGCTCATGGTGGAGCTGGCCCGGGTCCTGCGGCCCGGTGGCACGCTCGCCTTCTCCACCTCGCACCCGATCCGCTGGGCCTTCCCCGACGTGCCCGGGCCGGAGGGCCTGACGGCCACCGCCTCGTACTTCGACGAGACCCCCTACGTCGAGGACGAAGGGGGTCGGGCCGGCTACGTCGAGCACCACCGCACGATGGGCCACCGGATCGCCGAAATCCTCGAGGCCGGGCTGGTGCTGCGCGCGGTGCTGGAGCCGGAGTGGCCGGCGGACAACACCGCGGTGTGGGGCGGCTGGTCGCCGTTGCGCGGGCAGCGCTTCCCGGGGACGGCCATCTTCGTGGCCACGCGTCCGCGCGGATGAGGCCGCCCGGCGGGACACCGCCGGTCGTGCGTCAGCCGCGGCGCAGACGCGTGGTGTCGTCGTCGCCGAAGACCGGGTCGCCACGGTCGTCCGCGTAGGCCGGCACGGTGTCACGGCGCTTGCCACGGCCGATGATGACCGACAGGACCAGGCCGCCGAGCAGCAGGAGCAGGCCGATGGCGGTGAAGGCGATCGGCAGGGTGGTGTGGACCAGCGCCAGCAACGTGGAGCTGGACTTGTAGTCCTCGACGTTGGTGTCGACGGTCTCCTGCGTGAAGCTCGAGGTGGTCGTCAGGGCGTTGACGCTCTCCCCATCGTGGCGGAACTCCTGGTGCTGGTCCTCGACACGGTCGATGATGACGCCCGTCACCGGGTCCACCCAGAAGGTGCGCTCGTTGGAGTAGAAGCGGTCGGCCTCGACGGCCGGGGAGGAGGCGCCCTTGCCGAACAGCGATCCCGGCAGCTCCATCGTCGTGTACTTGGTGAGCGGGACCTCGCTGGTGAACCTGTACAGGTCCATCCCCTGGATCGTGTCCTCGCCCTCGTAGGTGACGGGGTAGGCCTTGCCCACGGTCGCGTCCCACCACTGGTAGGTGTCGACGGGCTTGGTGTCGAACGGGAACTTCACGACCTGTCCCTCGCGCTCGACCTCCTCGCCGTTCTCGGACTCGCCGCAGCAGTTGATCGCCTCGCCGGTGTGGCGGTCGAAGACGGCGACGGACGTGCTGCCGGCCATCGGCATGTTGTCACCGTTGTTGTCGCTGACCTGGCCCATGTTCCACACCGCGACGTCGCGACCGGTCTCCTCGGACGCGGCCTCGGAGGCCTCCGGGTCACCGATGATGCGCACGGTGGTGGTCAGCTCGCCCGAGCCCGGCTCGACGTTGTCGGCGTCGAAGTAGGTCGCGTCGGGGTCCTGGACGACCGAGGTCGAGTTCTGGTTGGTCGGGACCACCGCGAGGTTCGGGTAGGCATAGAACCGGAAGAGCAGTCCCATGGTGAGGATGAACGCGCCGACGCCCATGATGATCGCCGGCAGCAGATACTTGCGCACGAGAGTAACCCTCCTTGGCCTGAACAACTTACCGGACGGTAGCACCTCTCCGGCCTCGCTTCACGCGGGACGCACCCTAGAAGACGTGTCCTTCGCCACCGTTGACATCGGGGCGCTCGTCACCGGGCGTCGTCGAGCCCAGAAGTCGGTCGACCACAACGGCGATCCCCGCGTCCTCGCCGACCCGGGTCGTCCGCATCCCGAGACCTGCGGCCGGGGCGAGATCGGTCGGCATGTCACCGATCATCAGGCAACGGTCCGCCCGCGCCCAGGGCGCTCGGGCGAGCGCCGCCCGGAAGAGGCCGTCCCGCGGCTTGCGGCAGCCACACGTCCCCTCCTCGTGCGGGCACACCGCGATCGCGTCGAGACGGCCGCCCCCACGGGCCAGTCCCTCAGCGAGGGACCCGTGCACGGACTCGAGGTCGTCGGCGGTCATCCGGCCGCGCGCGACACCCCGCTGGTTGGTCACGAGGACGGTGCGGCACCCGGACGCCGTGATCCGGCCGACGGCACGGGCGGCGCCCGGCAGCAGGACCAGCTCGTCCGGGTGGGTGACGTACCCGTCCTCGATGCGCACGTTGAGCGTCCCGTCCCGGTCGAGCAGGACGAGGTCGAAGGGGGCTCCCGGCGCGGCCGGGTCGATCACCGCGGGACCGAACCACCACGGCTGCGGGATCAGCCCGGCTCCTGCATCGCGTGGTCGACCGCCTCGCACCAGGAGTGCGCCCAGAGCAGGTGGACCTCTTGGATCCGCGGTGTCTCCTGCGAAGGCACGACGAGGAGGTGGTCGGCGTGCTCGGCCAGGCCGGCCCCCTTCGCCCCGGTCATGAGGATCGTGACGAGACCGCGTGAGCGCGCCTCCGCGAGCGCGGCGACGATGTTGGGACTGCTGCCCGAGGTGGACATCGCGAGGAGGACGTCCCCGGGTCGGCCGAAGGCCTGCACCCCCCGCAAGAAGACTTGGTCGAAACCGTAGTCGTTGCCGATCGCGGTCAGCGAGGAGTGTGACTCGGCCAGGCTGATGGCCGGCAGCGGGTGACGGTCGGCGACGCACTTGCCGAGGAACTCCGCGGCGACGTGGCTGGAGATCGCGGCACTGCCGCCGTTGCCGGCGACGAGGAGCGTCCGCCCGGAGCGCAGGGCCGCCAGCACCGCACGGCCGGCCTCGAGCGCGGGCTCGCGCAGCTCGGGGGCGGCGACCCGGGTCGCCAGCTCACCCCACGCCGCGATCCCGGCGTCCAGTCGCGCCGGGACGTCGTCGCTCGCCGTGGTGTCGTCGGTGGTCATTGCCTGCCCTTCCACGTGGTGACGCCGTGCTTGGTGAAGGTGAACTCCGAGACCGACAGGCCCAGGTCGATCAGGGCGTCGGCGACGACGTGGCGCCGCTCGAACTCGCAGATGAAGATCAGGTGGCCACCGCCCCCGGCTCCCGTGACCTTGCCCCCGAGCGCACCGCTGTGCATGGCCCGGTCGACGGCCTGCGTGATGAGCGGGGTGGTGATGCGCGAGGACATGCGCTGCTTCTCGCGCCACGCCTCGCCGAGCAGGTGACCGACCTCGTCGACCCGTCCCCTCAGCAGGGCGACGCGCATGGCGTCGGCGAGGTCGCGCTGGGCCCGCAGACCGGCCACGGCGTCGACGTTCCCGGTCTCGTAGCGCGCGACCTGGTCCTCGATGATGTGGTCGCTGACCCGGGTGCGTCCGGTGTACGCGAGGAGCATGTTGTGCTCCAGCTCGTGCACGGTGTCGGGACGCACGCGCAGGGGGTTGACGACGACCTGGCCGTCGGTGCGGAACTCCATGAAGTTGAAGCCGCCGAAGGCGGCGGCGTACTGGTCCTGGGAGCCACCGGGGATCGCGAGGTCCTCGCGCTCGAGGCGGTAGGCGAGCTCGGCGATCTCGTACGGTCCCAGGTCGAGTCCGCAGTGACGGCCGACGAGGTCGATGACGGCCACCATCACGGCACTCGAGCTGCCCAGACCCGACCCGGGCGGGGCGTTGGTGTGCAGGAAGAGGTCGAAGCCGTCCGAGGCCATCGCCCCCTCGAGCGCCATGATCCTCGCGATCGCCGCCTTGGGCAGGTCCAGCTCGCCGTCGAGCTCGAGCGGCGCGCCCACGTCGTAGCCGATGGAGGTGCCGTAGTCGTGCGACTCGACGGTGATGTGCCCGTCGTCGCGCGGCCGCAGCGTCGCGTAGGCGTAGCTGCCGATCGTGGCGCTGAGGACCGCTCCCCCTTCGCGCTCCGGGAACGGCGCCACGTCGGAGCCACCTCCGGCGAAGCTGACCCGAAGGGGCGCACGGGCACGCAGTACCGGGCGCACGGTCATGGATCTCCCTCTCATGGAGCACAATCGAGTGATACCGAATAGTAGGTGACGACATCGACACGCATCCGCACGCCCGGCCACGCATGCTCGGCCTCGACCTGCTCCGCGCGGTCGCGGCCTGGCTCGTGCTGCTGTCCCACGTCGCCTTCTGGACCGGGAAGAGCAGCGAGGGCGTCGTCGGTGGGCTCGCCGCCCGCGGTGAGCTCGGGGTCGCGGTCTTCTTCGCGCTGTCGGCCTTCCTGCTGTCCGCCCCCTTCGTCCGGCGGGCGCTCGGCCGACCGGCCCGGTGGTCGCTCGGCACCTACCTCGTCCGTCGAGCGGCGCGGATCATGCCGGCCTACCTGCTCGCGCTCGCCGGTGTCGTCGCCGCGGCCGCCGTGCTCGGTGGGGCGGCGGCGGACGTGCTCGACGTCCCGACGGTGCTCGTCCACCTCGTCATCGGGCAGGGCTGGACGGGTCGCACCTTCCAGTCCTTCACCCAGACGTGGAGCCTGACGACCGAGGTCACGTTCTACCTCCTCCTCCCCCTCGCCGCCCTCCTGCTGGCCCGGCCGACGAGGGCGGCCACCCCCACGGCGACCGCCCGCCGGCTGCTCGCGGCCTGCGGGGTCGTCGCCGTCGTCGGACTGCTCGGCCAGGGCCTCACCGGCCTGCTGCCGAACCCCGACCCCGCAGGCGTCCTCGGCACCTCGGCGGCCGGGCACGCCGCGTGGTTCGCCCTCGGGACCGCCGTCACGGTCGTCATCGAGGCCGAGCAGGCGGGCCACCCGGTCACCCGGCGCCCCTCCGTGGAGTTCCTGCGAACGAGTCCCGGGACCCTGCTCGTCCTCGCCGGCGTGCTCTGGCTGGTCGCGTCGACGGACGTGGCCGGACCCCGGGGCCTCGAGCCGGCGAGTGGCGCCGAGTCGGTCGCGGCCGAGGCCCTCTACGGGCTCGTCGCCGGGTGCCTGCTCCTCGTCGCGACCACCCGCGGACTGACGGAGCTGCTCACCGACTCACCGCTCGCCGGACCGGCCCGGTGGCTGGGCGACACCTCCTACGCCGTCTTCCTCTGGCACGTCCTCGTGCTCCAGGTCAGCTTCGCGGTCCTCGACCTGCAGCTCTTCGCCGCCCCCTTCGTCCTCACCCTGGTGCTGACCACCGTGGTCAGTCTGGGTCTGGCGCACCTCTCGTGGAGCCTGCTGGAGCGCCCGGTGCTGGCCCGGGCCCACCGACGCCGGCACGCACCAGCGCCGCAGCCAGCACCCCGAGGGTGAAGGCCCCCAGGGCCTGCGCCACCCAGGCCCCGGTCGACTGACGCTCTGCGACACCGAGGACGGACAGGCCCACCCCGGCCCCGGCGAGCACCAGCGCCACCGCGACCGCCCGGAAGCGCACGGGTACGAGCGCCCCCAGCACGGCCGTGAGCAGACCGAGCGGACCGGCCACGACGATCCCGACGGCCGCCGCGGCCAGGAGACCGACCACGATCGGACCACGTCCGGCGACCGCCGGTCGCGCGGTCGGGGTCGTCAGGGTGGCCTGCGGGAGGGCGGGGACGGACCGCCTGCGCCGGTGCAGGACCAGCTCCACGACTCCCCACAGCAGGAGGAGCACGGCCGCGAGGGCACCGAGGGCCAGCGCGAGCCGGTGGGTGCCGTTCGGCGTGAACTCGACGTCGACCGTCGTCGCGGACCCCTCGGGCAGGACGAACGCCTGGCGCCACCCGTCGACGGTGGTCGCCCGCAGGCGCTCGCCGTCCGCGGTGGCCCGCCAGCCCTCGTTCGCGCCCTGGCTGAGCACGAGCAGAGAGCGCTCCCCCGGCCCGACGTCGAGGGTCCAACTGCCGGCGTGCCCGCGGTCACTGTCAACGGTCCGCGCCCCGGTCACCTCGGGGGTCGTCCAGTCCCGGGGGACCAGCGCGACCCTCTCGGCCACGAGTCCGGGGACGGCGACGGCCGTGACCGTCCCGTCGCCGGCCGGCAGGTCACCGCACGCCGTGGCGGGGACGGCCTCGCCGGCGATGAGGGACTGCCGTGGTGCGCTCAGGGAGAGACCGATGCGACCGTCCTCGCGACCGACGGCGCCCGCCAGGGAGCAGTCCAGCCGGACCTGTTCCTGCGGCCCGTCGGTCCCCGGCACGCTCACCTCCGGTGCCGACCACGCGGCCAGCCCGGGTGGTCGGGAGAAGGTCAGGGCGAGGTGCCGTGTCCGCTGCCGCGGGATCGTCAGGGTGGTCCCGCCCGGCAGTACGTGGCGCTCGGAGTCGGTCGCCACGGTGACCCGACCGACGTCCCGGTCGAGGCGGATGGTCCCGACCTCCTGCTCGGACCCGAGATCGATGGCCAGGACGGGGTCGGTCACCCCGGACGCGGGGGTCCACCGGGTGTCCGGGTCGCCGTCGAGGGCGGCGACGGGCCAGTGCTCGAGGTCCGACGACGAGGCGAAGCCGTCCGGGAGGGTGCTGCCGTGCAACCGCCACGGCGCGGCGACCAGGTCCTGCCCGGCCGGACCGGGTCGGATGCGCACGGTGGCCGAGATCCGCGCCCTCGGGAGGTCCCCGACGCGACGCACGAGGGTGCTCGGGTCCTCCCCAGCGGTGAGGTCGGCACCGGCCCTCGGGTCCCGGGTGAGCAGGACCGGACCGGTGCCCGGGGGCAGCTCGAGACCCGTGCCGAGGTCCGGCCCTCCGCCGAGCTCGACCTCGCGGACGCCCACCGGGCGGGCGTCGTCACCGTCACCCTCCGGCTGCGTGCGCAGGTCGATCGTCACCTCGTCGCGCTCGGTGCCGTCGAGGGGGACGCGCCAGGTCATCGAGCCCTCCGGGCGGGTCCCCTCCTCGCCGTCGACGGACACCGCGACGAGACGTGCGAGGTCGCCGCCCCACGCCTCGTGGACGAGCACCTCGTCCGGGGAGGCGGACTCGTCGAGGTGGAGGGTGATCTGCTGCGTCGCGGCGCCGTCACCGCTGACCCATGCGGTCTCCGGGTCCCCGTCGACGAGCGCAGGTGCGCCCTCCCCCGCGCTCCGCCGGGCAGGGGCGAAGGGGGACGCCGCACTGGAGCTGGTGACGATCCCGGACAGGCCGGTCCAGAAACGGGTCGTCCACCCCCGGGTCGCGTCCTCCTCGTCCGTCGCCGGGCCGGTGAGTGCCCGGCTGCCCACGAGCGCGGGCCGGGCGTCCCCGGCGGCCAGGGTCGGGCCGCTGCCACTGGCCGGCGGGCGGCCGGAGTTGAGCGCCTGCCACCGAAGGGTGTCGGTGCGCACCTCGGCCGGCCGGTCCGCGGTGGGCCGGCGCATCACCGACTCGGGGTCGAGGAGCCCCGCCGCGACGAGGGAGAACCACCCCTCGGGCGATGCCGCCGCAGTGACCACGGCGTCGGTCGGGACGGCGGTCGCCGGGGACGCCGGCTCCTCGAGACGCCAGATGCTGATCTCCTCACTGCCCTCCCCGTGGGACCAGGTCCGCCTCAGCCCCGGGGACGCCTCGAGGGTGGCGGCGACCTGTCGCGGGTCCACGGTCGCGAGGTCCGACCGCAGCCCACCGCGAACGACGACGCGCGAGATCCCCATCCGGCGCAGGCCCGCGGCCAGCTGCGGCTGGCTGCGCCCGGTGGCCGTGAGCGCGTCCACATGGTCGAGCACGCGGGTGGCCCCCGGATGCCCCAGCGGTGCGGCGGCCCGGACGAGGACCGGCGAGGACGCAAGGGCCCGCAGCGGCTCGTCGGTGACGCGACCCCAGGTGAAGTCGGCCGTCCGCGCGCCGGGCAGGACCAGGGTCGTTCCACCGTCCTCCTCGGCCAGGGCATCGACCCGCGCGGCCGTCTGCGACCAGGCCGCGGGGATGGTGTCCGGCGCCCAGGCGTCGCCGACCCGCCCCTGCCACACCGGCGACAGCGCCCCGACGAGTGCGAGGACCGTGGTGACCACGACGACCCGGCGGACGACGGGTCCCGCACCCCGGTCGACCCGGGTCGCCCAGTGGCTCAGCAGACCGACGCCGACGGCGACCGGCAGCCGCACGAGCAGGTCGGCCTTGTGGACGTTGCGGAAGGGGGCGAGCGTCCCGTCCAGCAGGTCCTGGACCGGCTCGGCGAGGATCCCCGAGGCGGCGCCCGTCCGGCCCATCGTCATGGTGACCGCGCCCAGGAGGACCAGCACGACGGCCCACCGCGTGTGGTGGGCGGACCCCCCTTCGTCCTCGGTCGTGAGCGGCTCGGACCGCCGCCGCAGGAGGCCGGCGAGCCCGAGCCCCGCGAGCACCGTCGTCGCGATGATCGCGGTGACCGACTGCGCCAGGACCCACCCGCTCTGCCACGTCGGGTGGTCCCCGGCGGTGAGGATGAAGGCGATCCAGTGCTCGGTCCCCCGCAGCACGTTGGTCACCGAGGCCACGGCCGTCGTCGTGGCGGCGACCTCGATGTGGTCGAGGAAGGGATAGGAGTAGCGCCCGAGGACGACGAGCGGCCCGAGCCACCACAGGGCGCCCAAGGCGGCCGCGACCAGCCACCACGACAGGGCCCGCCCCCGCTGGCGGCCGGCCGGCGCGAGGACGATCCATGCCGCAGCCGGCACGAGGGCGACGAGGGAGACCGTGGCGTTGACCCCACCGAGGCAGGCCGTGAGGAGCCCGGTGGCCGCGGCGCCGCCACGGCGGGCCGCCGGTCCGCTGCCGGGGCCGACCATCCGGTCGGCGGCGAGCACCAGCCAGGGCGCCAGCGCGTACGGCCACACCTCGACGGAGATCTCGGCCAGGACCGTGAGCACCCGCGGCGACAGGGCGAAGACGGCGCCGGTGACCAGTGCGGGCACCGTCGGCAGACCGACCACGCGGCGGGCGAGCCTCTCCGCACCCACGAAGGCGACGACGAGGAGCAGGGTCCACCAGAGCCTCTGGGTGACCCAGCCCGACAGCCCGACCGCGTCGCCGGCGAGGAAGACGGTGCCCATCGGCCAGAGGTAGCCGTAGGCCTGGTTCTGCAGCTCGCCGATGCCGGTGTGGTCGTTCCACGCCCACAGGGCGCGCCGGAGGTACCGGGCGGGCGCGAGCACGAGGTCGGTCTTGGTGTCGGGCTGGAGGCGGCCGGGGGCGATGAGCCACGGCAGGACGCCCACGAGCACCGTCGCCGCGAGTCGCTGCACCCGCCGCCGGACCTCCTCGACCGGTCCCGCGTCGTCCGTCGTCGACCCGGTGTCCCCTGCCGCGGTCATCGCCGCCGGAGGACGAGCAGGAGGTTCCACGTGACGACCTCGCGGATGCCGGGCAACCGCACGATCGGCGCGCACCAGTCGGGCAGGTAGCGCGGGCGGGCCGCGAGGACGTCGGCGTCCGCCGACCGTGACCACTCCAGGCCCTGGCGCACCGACACTCGGTGGAGGGTCTCACCGACCCGGTTCTTCGGCGGGTGCCCGTGCTTGCGCTCGTAGCGGCGCATGGCTCGCTGGCCCCCGAGCCAGTGCCAGGGCGAGGTCTCGTGCCCACCCCAGGGCGAGAGCCAGTTGGTGTAGGAGAGGAAGACGATCCCGCCGGGCCGGGTGACGCGCAACAGCTCGTCGGCCACGGCCTCGGGGTCCGGGACGTGCTCCCACATGTTGCTCGAGAAGACGACGTCGACCGAGCCGTCGGCCAGCGGCAGCTGCCGGGCGTCCCCAACCACACCCTGCTCCCTCACGGAGGCGACCGTCGCGTCGTGGTCGAGGGGGAGGTAGCGCGCCCCCTCGTCGTGGAAGGCCTGCGCGAACTCGCTCGGCCCCGCGCCGACGTCCAGCACCGTCCGCCCGCGCAGGTCGGTGTGCTCCCGCAGGAGGTCGATCGAGTCCGCGGCCAGCTCCGAGTAGAAGCGGTGCGGGTCCGTCTGCTCGACGAGGAAGGCCGCGAAGAGGCGCACCGAACGCCGGATCCCACGGTGCGCGGCAGGCGGGCTGGTCATCGGCACCTCACCACCCTGGCCGACGGGCGAGCAGCTGCAGCGTGGGCCGCGTCCGTGGCCGCACGAGGCGCTGGGCGAGGACGAGGGGCAGGCTCGCGACCGCGGCGGCCACCACGGCCCTCGAGCCGAGCACGCCATGGGGTCGCGGGCGCGGTCGCAGAGCCCGGGCCACGCTCGCGGCGTCGACGCTGAGGCTGTCGAGCAGGAGGCGACGGACCTCGATGTCGACGAAGCCCGCGGCCTCGGCCGCCCGCGCCAGCGAGTCGGCCGTGAAGAACCGCACGTGCGTCGGGTCCTCGAGCATCCACCAGGCCGCCCCGTAGCGATCGAGGGCCGTGCTGTCACCGGCTGGGGTGAGGAAGCTCACCCGCCCGCCCGCACGCAGCAGGTCGTGGGAGACCGCGAGGGCCCGGTGGGGGTTTTCCACGTGCTCGAGCACGTGGACACCGTAGACGAGGTCCTGCTCGCCCGGCAGCGCCGACGCGTCCTCGATCCCGCCCACGCGCAGGTCGCCACGGGCCCGCACCACCGGGTCCACGTCGACGAGCAGCTGGTCCGGGTCGACGCCGGAGACCTCGGCGCCGTCGTCGAGGAAGCGGCGCAGGAGGGCGCCCGACCCGTACCCGATCTCGAGGACACGGGCGGGAAGGCCGTCACGCACCAGCTCCCGGTGGGTCAGGTCCAGACGGATCCGGTCGAGGGTGGGCTCGCCCCCGTAGGCGAGGTCACGGTGGTCGGCCGGACAGCGCCGGAGATCGCGCGCGAGGTGGCCGCACCGGGTGCACCGGTCGAGGACGCACCCACCCCTGAAGGCCTCGCCGAGGACGACAGAGCCGCACATCTCACACTGCGATCGGGACGTTTGGCCTACCGTTGGGTAACTCACGGCAGTAGCCTACTGTCGGCGCCGGATCTCCCGGCGTCGGCAAGGAGAGACGATGACGACGAGCAGGACCTCGCCGAAGACCCCCCTTCGGGTGCTGTACCTGTCCTGGCGCGACCGCGAGAACCCGGAAGCGGGCGGGGCCGAGACCTTCACCGAGCGGACCTCCGAGGTCCTCACCCGGCAGGGCCACCAGGTGACGATCTTCACCGCGTCCTACCCCGGTGCCAGCCCCCGCACACGGCACGGCGACGTGCAGGTCGTCCGCCGCGGCTCCAAGTTCAGCGTCTACCTGCACGGGATGTGGCACCTGCTGCGCCACGGCCGCGACTACGACATCGTGCTCGACGTGCAGAACGGCGTGCCCTTCTGGTCGCCGTTGGTGTCGAGGACCCCGGTCATCAACATCGTCCACCACGTCCACCGCGAGCAGTGGGGTGCCGTGTTCAACGAGTCCGTGGCACGCCTGGGGTGGCTCCTGGAGTCGAAGGTCGCGCCCTGGGTCTACCGCAGGAACCGGTACGTCACGGTCTCGAAGTCCACCCGCGACGAGCTCGCGGGCCTGGGTGTCGACCCCGGCCGGGTCGACCTCGTCTACTCCGGCAACGACCGACCGGAGGACCTGGACCGCTTCGCGGCCCTCGAGCGCACCGAGAGCCCCTCGATCCTCTTCCTGGGTCGCCTCGTGCCGCACAAGCACGTCGAGCAGGCCGTCGACATCCTCGCCTCGCGCGCGGCGACCCATCCCGACCTCGAGCTGCACGTCGTCGGCGGCGGCTACTGGGAGGCGGAGATCGCCAAGCACGCCCAGGAGCGTGGTGTGGCCGACCGCGTCCACCTCCACGGTTTCGTCGACGAGCCGGTCAAGCACGAACTGCTGGCGCGCGCGTGGGCCGTCGTCATGCCCTCGCACAAGGAGGGGTGGGGCCTGACGATCGTCGAGGCCGGCCTGCACGGCACCCCGGCCGTCGCCTACTCCTTCGCCGGCGGTCCGAGCGAGTCGATCGTGCACGGCCGCACCGGTCTGCTGGCGGACTCGGTCGAGCAGTTCGAGGAGCACGTGATCGACCTCATCGACGACCCCGTGCTCCGGCGCACCCTGGGCCGCACGGCCCGCCTCTACGCCAGCTCCTTCGACTGGGGCCGCACCGGACGACGTCTGGAGTCGGTGATCGCGTCCGTCATCGGCCACGCCGACCGGTACCGCGACGACGTCATCGACCTCGACGCCCTCATCGCCACCCGTCCACCAGAGGCGGCCGCCGACGGCGCCCTCGAGGAGGAGCTGGAGGCCATCGCGTCCTGACGTGGGAGCCCCCGCTCCCCGTCAGGACGACGCGAAGGGGGCCGTCCGCTCCGGCGGACGGCCCCCTTCGTCGTGCGGGTCAGCTGTTGTAGTTGATGACCTGCTGGTTCTCCTGCGGGATGGATGCGTTGTTCTGGGACTGGACGATGCCAAAGATGGCCAGGGCCGCGACGAGCGCGCCCAGAACGGTTCCGCCGACGTTGTAGGCGATCTTCTTCGAGCCGGTGTTCACTGCAGAGCCCTCCAGGAGTGGATGTCTTTTGCCCATGGTAAACCCACGAGTCACTACGGCGCGACAGTTGCGTCCTGTGTCACGTCCCGACGCGGCGGGACCGCACCCCCAGAGCGATGGACACGAGGACGGCCAGCAGCGTACCGGCCAGGCCGGCGGCCGCCGCCGGGTCGGTGGGCGCCGTCGTGACCGGGGCCGGCCCGAGGTCGTGGACCTCGAGGTCCCCGGCCACGAGCACCGGTCGACCGGGCAGGTCCGGCACCGACCCGGGCGGGGTCGGCTGGTCCGTCTGGATGACGACCCACCGCACGCCCTCCTGCTCCAGGACCTCGGTCACCTCGCCTCCCGTGGCCAGCGACTCGGTCACTGCGGCCGCTGCCGGATCCTCCCCCGCGACCGTCGGCGCCCCGCGGAGGGCGAGTCGGTCGTCGGAGACGACGCGCTGCGGCAGCAGCCGGTTCCAGGGGTCGAGGACGACCCGGTCCTCGTTCCAGTCGTAGCGCCGGTACGTCGACCACGGGAAGACCGCCACCGCCTCGCCCGAGGTCGACAGCTCGGCGGTGACGGTCTCGACCTCCTGCGGCCAGCCGACGCTGCCCCAGGTCCCCGAGTGGCCCCACGCCAGCGTCGGGAGGGTGGCCACCGGCCAGACCACGGCGACGGCGAGCAGGACCACCGGCAGCCGGCGCAGCCGGATGCGGTCGACGACCTGCGCGGAGGCGACGGCGACGAGGAGCACCCACAGCGCGGCGAACTTCTGTGCGTCACGCAGGATCCCCCCGCCGGGGACGGAGGTCACCACCGCCTCCATGAGGGTGGCACCGCCGGGCAGGACCGCCAGCCCCGCCAGCACCAACCCCAGCGCACCCGCAGCCGTGGCCCCCCGGGACAGGGGGTCTGCCCACCACTGCCTGCCCCGGAGGCAGAGCAGGAGCAGGGCGAGGACCGCGAGGAGCGCGCCCGTGGCCACCGGCCAGGTCGTGCGCTCGACGAACCACGTCCGTTCGTGCCAGAGGCCGCCGCCGAGGACCAGGGAGCCGAGGGCGCCGAAGGGGGTGTCCGCCGCCGCGGCGAAGGCGCTCGCCCCGTCGGGGTCGGCCGCATGGGAGGCGGACCGCAGGAAGGGGTACCACCAGGAGGCATTGGCCAGCAGGGCCGTGCCGACGACGATGGCGAGGTGCCGCGGGCGTGGCCGCCCGGGTCCCCCCGGGGTGAGCACGACGACCGCCGCGAGGAGGGTCGCGAGGATCCCCGGGGTCGAGCCGGCGAGGGCGGATGCGGTGAGGGTCGCGACGAGGGCAGCGACCCCCTTCCCCGAGGACCGCAGACGGGCCGCGGCCAGCAGGACCCACGGGAGCAGGGCGAAGCCGACGAGGTAGCCCCAGTGACCGATGCCGAGGCGTTCACCCACCCAGGGGTTCCACGACCACCAGGTCGCCGCGGCGACGGCCCCCGCGCCGGTGGTGGCCAGCCGGCCGGCCCCGGCACCGCCGAGGACGAAGCTGCCCAGGAGGACGATCTTCTGCACCAACCATCCCGGCAGGGCCACGGAGGCGAGCGCGACGAGCAGGTCGTTCGGCACCGCGCGGGGGACGCTCCCGTCGGTGCCCAGGGTGCGCGCCGACAGCGGTGGGTCGGGGACGAGGACGAGGTCGTAGTGCAGCGTGTAGCCCGGCGCGAGGGCGGGCCCGAGGACGAGGAGGCCGAGCACGAGGCCGACCACTCCCCCGATGGTCCCCGGGCGCACCCGGGCGCGCGCGGTGTCCATCAGCGGGACCGGTGCAGTGCCTCGACCTCGCTGAAGGCCTCCCCCATGGCCACGCACTGGGTCGCCAGGTCGTGGTGCGCCACGGCGTGGCGTCGGTTGGCCGCTCCGACCGCGACCCGGCGCGCCGGGTCGGACAGGTGGTGGAGGAGCCCCTCGGCCAGGGCCTCCGCCGAGTCCTCCACGAGATGGTTCGGCGGGTGGACCGCCTCGTCGTTCGTGCCGCACCGGGTCGTGACGATCGGCAGCCCGCTGGCGAGGGCCTCGAGGTAGGCCAGGCCCAGCTGCTCGGTCCACTTCCAGGTCGGACGTGGCGCCGTCGTGAAGACGGCCGCGGAGCGCATCAGCTCGGCGACACAACCGGTGTCGAGCGACCCCATGAGCTCGACCCCGCTGCGCGGGTCGTCCGCCTCGGCCCGCACGAGGTGCTCCAGCGGACCCCTGCCGGCGACCCGCAACCGCGCCTCAGGGATCGAGCGACGCACGATCCTCATGGCCTCCAGGACGCGGTCGATGCCCTTGTTCTCCGCCAGGGGCGAGGCGAAGACGACGACCGGCTCCTCCGTCGGCGTCCGCGCCGGGTGGAACAGCTGCGTGTCGACACCGGGTTTGACGACCCGGATCAGCTCCTCGTCGAAGCCGTTGGCCAGCAGGTGGTCCCTGGCCGCGTCGACCATGCACAGGAGCAGGTCGGCGTCACGGCAGGAGTTCAGCGCCTGCCGGTAGGGCGGGATCCGGTACAGGGGCTGGTCGGGGAGGTTCTCCCACGTGATCACGGCCTGCAGCGGACGGGGCGAGCCGGCGGTGCGTGCCGCGCGGCGCCATGCCGACGCCTGGCCGGTGACGAGCGAGCAGAGCTCGAGCGAGGCCACCCAGTCGTAGTCCCCCGGGTCCTGCTCGTCCAGGCCCCTGACCCAGGCGAGCGCCCCCGCCTCGACGAAGCGCTTGATCGGTCGCCGGTAGGTGCTGGGGATCCAGTCGACGTCCCCCACTGGCTCCTGGCGGGCCATGGCCCTCACCTGCGTGCCGGACATGCGCGACATCCAGTACAGCTCACGCCGGGCCCGCTGGTCGGGCAGCGAGACCCAGAGCATGCGCCGGAGCTCGTCGTCCCCGACGCTCATCGTGCCGCCCGCGCGACCCGGTCACGCCGGCCCCGGCGGGCACCGAGGGCGTAGCCGCCGGCCTCCAGTGCCCGCAGCAGGACCATCCCCGCGGCGTGCCCGGGGCGCCTGAGC